>NZ_JBDJOA010000004.1:0-380642 GCF_039674765.1 Stenotrophomonas sp. TWI273 | reverse complement strand
GGTGTTCGTCGTGCGCGCGCGGCCGCCCTGCGGCGCCCACTCCCCGGTCTGGCTACCACTCCCGGTTTGTGCCGCCCCCTGGCCGGCATCACAGCGATTGCCCCAGCTCGATGAAGAGCACGTTCTCGCCGCCTTCGCGGAATCCCATGCCGAAGATCAACGGGCCGACCCACGAATCGAAGCCGAGGAATACACTGCCGTTCCAGATGCCGTCGCTCAGTGACATGTCGCTGCGCCGCTGCCAGGCATTGCCGTACTCCACCGTGCCCCCGACCTGCGCCGAGCGGCCCAACAGCTTGCCCAGCTCATAGGTATAGCCGGCGAACCCGAGCGCATAGTCCTGGCCAGTCAACTGGTTGTGCTGGAACCCGGCCAGCCGCCAGCGCCCACCGAGGCGGTAGAGGTTCTGCACCGGCGCCGTGCCCGACGCGGTCACGTGATAGCGCAGCCCCAGCTGCAGCGCATGCTTGCCAAACGATCTGGCGGCCACGGCATCCAGATCGATCTGCCCGAAGCGGGCATCTGCGCCGAGGCTCGGGCTGGACTGATACGTCCCCGCCGTGACGAGATAGCCATCGCGCGGGAAGTACACGCTGTCGATATCGTCCAGGGTCGCCTGCGCGATCCACGCGCCCTCGTCGAAGTTCACCCGCGGAATGGTGGGGTCGCCCACTTCCACCTCCGCATTGCCGGTATACCGCTGCACGCCGACCGACAGCGCCAGCACATTGGACACATTGCGGAACACGGCCAGCGTCGCACCGGTACGACGCACGCGATAGCGCGCGATCTTGTCGCCGGCATCGTCGTAGAGATTGAAGCTGCGGGTCTGGAACCCGCCGCCCGCCTGGAAGGCGTAACGATCGTGCAGATCGAACGGATGATAGTACTGGCCGGTCAGACCCGGCTCGCTGCCGATCTGCAGGGCGATACGCGCTTCGGCACCGTAGGGCGACAGCGGCGAGAACAGCAGGCCGGCGCGCAGGTTGCTTTCGTGGTTGCCTTCCAGATCGTTGCTCAGGCTGAGCCCGGCTTCCAGGTACACCGGTCCGTTGGGCTTGGCATACGCGGACACCACCACGCCGGTGCGTCCGTCACGCTCCTTGACCTCATAGTTGATGCTGGCCAGCGTTCCCATGCCGTAGGCGCGCAGTACACCGGCCTGCATCGCCTCGATATCCAGCGGCGCGCCGACCTGGACCGGGAGATAGGACAGCAGCAGCGCATCGGCATAGCCGGTGTGGTTGTCGACCTCGACAAAGTCGATGGTGGCCGGTGCCACCGGATGCGTGCGACCGGCACGCTGGGCGGCCAGTCGGGTGTACTCCTGCGGCGCCTGCGCGAACGCCTGCAGCGCCGGCGCGGCCTGGTCGGCGGCGAGCTGGCCGATCCGCAACGCCTCGGGCGCCTTGTCGAAATCGCCGGTGGCCACCTTGCCGGTCAGATCGGGCGAGATCAGCAGATCCTGCGCGCCCAGACTGTCCAGTTGTGCCTGCGCGCTGCGGGTGGTCAGGAAGCCGCTCAGCTGGCTGATCACATCCACCAGGCTGGCGTCGCGATCCAGCGCGCTCAAGGGCGTGCCGACGTCCACCGCGATGACCCGGTCGGCCCCCATCGCGCGCACCACGTCGATCGGCACCTGGTTGGACAGGCCGCCATCAAGCAGCACGTGCCCGTCGATCACCACCGGCCGGAAGATGCCCGGCAAGGACATGCTCGCGCGCATCGCCATCGGCAGGCTGCCTTCGGCCAGCACCACCGGCATGCCGGTATTGATGTCGGTGGCGACCGCCCGGAACGGGATCGGCAGGTCATCGAAGCGGCCATTGACCCGGCCGCCGCCGGTGGCGCGCTCGAACAGGGCGATCAGCTTTTCGCCCTCGGAGACCCCCCCGGCCAGTGCCACCGCCTTGCCCTCGCCGCCGAGCCCGATGCCGATCGGTGCCAGCTGTGCGTAATCGTCGGCCTTGCGCCGCAGCGAGCGCTCACGGCGTGGCAGGGTGTCGGTGAACAGGCTCAGCCATTCGGTGCTCAGCACCAGCTGCTCGATCTGCTCGGGCGTGGAGCCGGACGCGTACAAGGCACCTACCAGCGCGCCAGCACTGGTACCGGCGATGCAGTCCACCGGAATATGCAGCGCCTCCAGCTGCTTGAGGATGCGCACGTGTGCGATACCGCGTGCGCCGCCGCCGCCCAGCGCCAGCCCGATCCGTGGCCGGGTGTCACCCGGGCCGCGCACGCCGCAGTGGTCTGCCTGGCCTGCGGGCGCGGCAGCGACCACCGGTTCGGCAGCCTGCAGCGGCGACACGGCGCCACTGGCGCACAGCCACGCCACTGCGAGCGCCGAGGCGCGCGACGCCGGGTGCCCGGGGCGTTTCAGCGCCACGCGCTGCCGACCTGGATGTAGAACGTGTCGTCTTCCGGGCCCCACGCATAGTCCACGCCGACATGCATGCCCAGCTGGCGGGCGATCAGATAGCGCACGCCAGCGCCTTTCGACACCTGGCTGGCGCCGTCGCTGAAACTGTTGTGCCGGCCCCAGGTGCGCCCCGCACCAACGAAGCCGATCAGCGCCCAGCGCTGGGTCATGTTCCAGCGCAGCTCGCTCTCCAGTACCGCAGCCCGCGTGTCCTGGTAACGCGCCGAGCCGATGCCGCGCAGGTCGATGTAGGGCAGTCGATAGAACGGAATGTCACCGTTGGCCCAGCGGGCATCCGCGCGCGCGCCGAGCACGAAATGCCTGCCCATCGGCCAGTAACCGTAGGCATGCCCGCGATAGCTCTGGAAACTGGCATCGCTGCCGATCCCCGGCAGATACGCGTTGCCTTCGATCATGCCAAGCCAGCCGCTGGAAGGAGTGAACGGGTTGTCGCGCGAATCGTACTCCAGCGACAGGCCCAGCCCGGAGCTGCGCTTGGACAGTTCGTGTGGCTGGAAACGATCGCGGTCGGAGGCGACATCGAAGCCGATATCCAGATCCATGTAGATCCAGGCCAGGCCGACATAGAGATTGCGGTCACCCAGGCGCCGGAAGCCCTGCTGGAAGGACATCAGGCCGTCCATGTTGTAGTCGATCTTCTGCGCGGGCAGCACCGTGCCGGGCGTATAGAAGCCCAGGTTGAACGACGCTTTGGCCACGCCGCCGCGGTAGCGCCAACGGTCATCGTCGAAGTGCAGCGAGGCGCCCACGCCATACGCTTCGCTGCCGTTGGAGGTGCGCATGGCCCCACCGCCGTAGATGTCCGGCGTAACCATCTTCGGGGCACCGTCCTCGCCCGTCGCCCCCGAGGACGGTGGGCGGTGGAAGAACGCCAGCGCCACGCCACCGCCGTTGCCGACGGCCGGATCGGTGACGATGATCGGAACCGGCAGAAAGCCGCGGTGCTCCAGCAACCAGCGCGACATGTCGAACCGGCCGTCTTCGGCGTCACGGAACAGGGACGCCCGTGGCGCCGGAGCGGCCGCGGGCGCCGGCGCAGGCGATGGAGCGGCGGGCTGCTGGGCAATCGCGGCGCAGGGCGTGAGCACGCCCAACAGCGAGAGCAGGCGTACGGCATGGCCGATCGACACGGGGGCACCTCGGGGATGGGAAGCCAAGTGCGCGGGCCCGTGCCGGTGGGAGGGAACAGCCCGGCGCGGGCCCACGCGGTTGAACGCATCTCAGGCCGTGCCGCAGTGATCAGCGTGCGGCGGTCGTGCCCGGCGGGAACGCAGCAAACAGCTTGTCCAGGCCGGCTTCCACCGCCGCGTTGACCTTGTCCGGCGAGGTCGGCACGGTGCCGCTGGCGGTGCCGCGCCAGACCGCCTGCTTGGTCTTGGCGTCGAACATATCCACGACCAGCGTGCCGACGTCATAGGTGTGCACCGTGGTGGTGGCATTACCCATGGCCATCCCGCCACCCCAGCCGCCGCCACGCCAGCCCCAGCCGCCCATGCCCGTCCCGGAGTAGAACGTATCCAGGGTCTGCTTCTGGCCGGTGGCGATATGCGCCGCCAGGGCGATGTCGCCGTTGGGCGCTTCGCGCAGGCCCTTGGCCTGCAGGCGCGCGTTGATGCCGTCGATGATGCGTTGCTGCACCAGCGGCGAGCTCGCCTGGGGTTTCATCGCCCAGGTGTAGGTCTTGTAGGAGGCGAAACTGGCTGACGGATCGAAGTCGGTCTTGACGGTCGGAGTGGATGCACAGGCGACCAGAGAAGTCGCCAGGACGGCGATGGCAAAGGCTTTCATGACGCGAGTCTCCAAAGGCGGGATGGAAAGACGCGCTGCGGTCGCAGCCGTCCTGGGGCGGGCCGTGGTGGCCAGTGGTTCCAGCCCCACGGTAGTGCACTGCCGGCCACGCGTAATGCGCATAACTACGGTAGAGAGGCGGGAAAAACTACCGAGTCAACGCGGCGGATTGATCACCACGTATTGCACGGTGGTCCCGGCATAGCGCGGCTCATACCAGACATTGCCGCACTGCTGGTAGGCCATGCCGTTGATCACCGTGGTCACGCAGCTGGGCGGAACCGAATTGACGATCGAACCGATCACCGCCGAGGTCACGGCCACGCCCGCCGTCACCGCTGCAGCGGTGGCGAAGGGATGATCGTCCCAGTGGTTCCAGTGGTCGTCGTGGTAGTTCACATCCACATTGACGTTGCGGTTCACGTTGCGGTTCACGTTGCGATTGACGGTGCGGTTGCTGTCGATGTTGCGGTTGATGTTGGCCCCGCGGTTCACGTTGCCGCCCTGCGGGCGCTGCACCGGGCGGTTGATGCTGGTATGCGCACTGGCGCGCGCGCCACCGCCATGGAAGCCGCTGCGCTGCGCGCTCGCCGGTGCGGACACGGCCAGCAACACCACCAGCAGCATGCCCGCCGCCAGGGAGGAGGCCACGAAAAAGCGGTTGATCACGATACGCATGTCAGTTCTCCTGCCCAGCATCGGTGACGACCACCGCGACCGGCACCAGCTTGATGCGGGCCGCATCGGCCGGCGGCGTGAACTGGAAGGCGGTCGCGGGCACGGCGCTGCGCGTGTCCCAGCGCAGGTGGGCGCGATACTGCGGCAGCGCCGGATCATCCAGTGAGGTGATCACCAGCTTCTTCGGCAATGCGGTGGCCTTGCTGACCCACAGCTGCCAGTCCACGCCATCCTGCTTGAACGCGTACTGCTCGATCGCCTCGCCGTCCACCGTGCCACCGCCGATGTGCAGCGCGCCACGGATGGCGGTTTTGGGCGCCTTGTCGGTGCCCCACAGGAACATGTCGGCCAGCGGCATGTCGATGCCATAGCGGGCGGCGGCATCGTCCACCAGTTCGCCCAGCGTACTGTTCAGCCCGTCCACCTGGGCGTAGTACTTCAGGCGCGGCGAATACAGCGACAACGCCTTGCCGTCGTAGAACAGCTGGCGCAGCTGGCGATCGCTTCGCAGCTCCAGGAACAGCTGGTTCGGGGGGCGCACCTTGTAGGTCACCACACCATCCAGCTCCACCTTCTGGCCGTCCTCCAGCACGATCTCGGTGCTGGCATCGGAGGTCAGCGAGAACTGCTTGAGCGCACGCAGCGCAGCGCCCATGCGGTCCAGAGCGGCCAACGCCTCGGGATCGCGCTCGGGCGCGTCGGCCGGTGCAGCCGGGGGGGAGACGGGAGTGGCAACACGGGTGGCGCCGTGCGCGACGGGCGCCAGCGCCGCCAGCATCAGGCAGGCCGACCACGCAACCGGGGGAATGGCAGAGGACATGACCGTTACTCCATGGCACGGTAAACAGGTGGCCGCCGTCAGGCGACCGGGATCAGAAGCCGCCGCTGATCGACAGACTCCACGGGTCGCCTTCGAAGCGGTTCTTGACGCTGAATTCGCCGACATAGCGGAACGACACATCCACATGCTCGCCGCCGGACCATTTCTTGCCGTAGGTCAGCACCGGGCCGATACCAAACGAGCGGCCTTTGAAGCCCCCCAGGCGGTCGGCGGTGTCGCCCTTGTCGTCCTGCAACTGCTGGATCCAGCCACCGGCCGCCCCGAACCCCCAGCCACTGGCGGTGCGCTTGACCAGCAGCGCATCGGCCCGTGCGACCACGCCGTTCTTGTAGTCGGTATCGTCGTTGCGGGTGTACCAGTCGGTGGCGCCCAGCACACTGAATTCCAGCGTGCCCTTCTGGAACAGGTGCGTGTAGCCCACGCTGGGCGAGAACGTCCAGATGTTCATGCCTGGATTGGCCAGCCGGTTCGGGTCGTACTTGGCGGTGGGCGCATATACGTATACGCCGAAGGAAAGGTGCTGCACCTCGCTGATGTGGAACCCGGCGATCACCGGGGCGAAGTACACGTCGAACAGATTGGAGGCATGGTCCTTGGTCTGGAAACGGTTGCCCAGTGGGCCTGCCAGGTTGGCGGTGACCTCGGCATCGATGTACGGCACGGTCAGCATCGAGGCGAAATTCCAACGCCCGGCCTGGGTCGGCCATACGTACACCCCGGTGGCAGCGGTCAGGTTCACGTCGGCCTCCAGGCCCAGCGAGATCTGCCCGGCGATGGGCGCGGGGCGGTCGCCGCTGATCTTGCCGTTGTAGCGGATGTAGCTCAGCGACCACTGCATGCCCGGCTCCGGCGGAATCACACCGGCGTACGAGGTGATCTGCATGCCGGTGATCGAGCGCCCGAGCGCGCCCTCGGTCGCCCATGCCGGCGCGGCGGACAGTGCAGCCAGCGAGCCCAGCGCGAGGGCCAGTGGCCAGCGACGCGGCAGGCGGAGAAAGGACATGGTCATGCGGTGGCCCTCCGGCACGGGTGCAGGTTCATGGATACGCACCTCACAGCGGCTCCGGCTCCGGCGCCGGCCGCGTGGCACGCTGACGTTCGCGGACATCGGCGATGTCGCGCTCCAGGAAATAGTTCAGGAACGTGCGGATCACCGCGATCGCGGCCAACTGACCGATCGCGTCCCAGCTGGTGTAGATCGACGATTCGATGATGTCCGCCGAGAGCTGCATGGTCAGCCCGGCCACCAGCCAACGCCCGTAGCCCAACCACAGGTCGCGGCGCTCGACGTTGGTCAGGTGGCCGCGCAGCGCCAGCCGCACGGCCCTCACGAACACCACCACGGTGGCCATCGCGATCAGCACCAGGGCCATCGCATCGATGATCACCACCACCGGTTCGGTGATGGCGATCAGCCACGCCTTGAGAGGAAGCATCGTCGGGGCTCCGGTAGGCATCGCATTGCGGGGCGTTCGGGTTCATCCGCGCTCCACGCAACGGAAGCCGAGGTGGCAGGTGGAGGTATCGATGGGCTGCGCCATGCGCGCCGCAGGCCGGTAGCGCCTGCAGTAGTTCGGCGCACACAGGTGTGAGCCGCCCTTCATCACCCGGCGCGGAACCGCGCTTCGATCGCGCGGGTCGTGGCTGCGCTCACGCAGCCCGCCACGCGGATTGTCGATCGCGCAGCACGGCTTGCCCTGCAGCTGGTCATGCTGCTGATACCAGTCGCGGGTCCATTCCCAGACGTTGCCGATCATGTCGTACAGCCCGTATCCGTTGGGCGGATAGCTGCCGACCGGTGACGTCCAGCGGTGGCCGTCCTCATCCAGGCTCTGCCAGGGAAATTCGCCCTGCCAGGTATTGGCCTGGTGGCGGCCGCCGGGAATGAGGGTGTCGCCCCAGGCGAACTCACCCCTCTCCTGGCCGCCACGCGCTGCGAATTCCCACTCGGCCTCGGTCGGCAGGTCCTTCTCCATCCACCGGGCATAGGCCAGCGCATCGGCGAAGGTGACGTGGACCACCGGGTGATCCTCCAGGCCTTGCAGGCTGGACAGCGGACCCCGCGGATGCCGCCAGTCTGCCCCGGGAATGTAGTGCCACCAGTTGTGTGTGTTGCCCATGTCCACCGGGTGCGGAGGCTGCACGAACACCACCGAGGCCGGCTGCAGCAGCGCCGGGTCCGCGCCGGGATAGTCGCGCGGATCGGCTGACTGCTCGGCTGCGGTGACGTGGCCAGTGGCCTGGATGAAGCGGGCGAACTCCCGGTTGGTCACCGGGTAGCGATCGATCCGGAACCGCCCTACCCGCGCCCTGTGCGCCGGACGCTCTTCAGGATAGTGATCGTTGGATCCCATGCTGAAGACCCCGCCAGCCAGCTCGATCATGCTATCGGCCACGACACTCATGCGAACGGCGCCACGTTGAAGGTCATGCTGACGATCGCCAGCAGGCCAAGCAGCCACAGCAGGCCGGCGGTGATCAGGGTCAGCGAGATCGGGTAGTGACTCTCCCCGTGGATCAGGCCTTCGCGGATCATCTCCTCGCGCTCGGCACGCAGGCCCTGCATGTAGCGGATGTGATAGAGGATGCCGAGGGTCAGCAGCACCATGCCGAGGCCGACCAGCGCAATGCCGAAGTTGCGTGGCGCATGCGGACGCAGGCCGACGCCGGGCACCTCCAGCATGTGGCCGAAGAACTGATAGATGGTGAAACCGAAACCGATCAGCGACAGCGCCGTGCGGATGATCGACATCAGCGTGCGGTCCGCGCTCATGCGCGTGCGCTGGAATGACATCCCGGTGCGCCGCGAGGAGAGCTCCATCGAGGTGGCATCGGCACCCCCCAGCAGCGTTTTGGCCTGCTCGATGGTGAGCGCACGCTCGGTCAGCTGCTCGCGGGGGTCCTGGGCACTCATCGGCTGGTCGTCTCGTGAGGGGATCATTTGCGGTGCAGGAAGTAGCTGGCGATGCGGGTAATCGGTCCGCGCAGGATCAGATACGGTAGGAAGCCGAGCACGACCGCGATGACGAAGGCTTCCACCGGATACTTGAACGCGCCGAACATGCGGAACTGGTAGATCACATCCATGCCGACCCCCAGCAGAAGAATGCGGGCGGTTGCGGTGACCCCTTCGCGCCAGGCGACCAGCCGGTCACCAGCAGAGCTGTGCGCCATCAACCAGGCATAGGGCGCCTTGCCCGCCTTGGCATCCTTGATGCCATCGATCAACGCCGCGATCAGCGCCATCGTCGGCTGCAGGAAGAAGCGGAAGGTCATGGGGCCATCCGCGCGATCGATCATGTCGGTCCAGAAGCGCGTCAGAATATCGATCACCAGGAGCATGGGCGGGATCCTTGCGTCAGGCCTCCAGCTTGGGCGCCGCCCGGTAGCCACACAATCGAGTTGTTACTGCAACCTCTCCAGTATTTTTACTGCGTCCAACGCGTGGAAAGGCAGCGCTATGCTCAGCGATATCGCGTCCGCTGCCCGCTGCAGCCGCGCCTTCTCTTTCTTCGCCACGGGCCCTCCATGCACTTGGACCAGCACCACTACTCCCTGATGCGCGGCGGACTGCTGCATCGGCTGCTGCAGGCCGCCGGCATGCTGCGCGGCACCGCCCGCCTCTCGCTGTGGATGGCCGCGGCATTGGTGGTGATCTCGCTGGCGCCGTTGGTGGTGCTGACCGCGCGCGCGGGCACCCTGTGGACGCTCCCCCCGGGCATGCCGTTGCTGGGGGACTACGCCACCCTCGCCCGCGTACTGCTGGCGATGCCTCTGCTGGTGATTGCCGCACCGCGCTCGGACACCTTGCTGCGCAATGCGTTTCGCCAACTGACCCGCGCCGGCCTGGTGCCACCGCAGCGACAGGGCAGATTGACCGCGCTGCTGGCGAAGGTGCGCCGCTGGCGCGATGGCTGGCTGCCTGAAGCGCTCTGTGTGGTGATCGCATGGCTGCCGCTGTTGTTCGGCACGGACAGCGTGAGCCTGCTGCCGGGCGTCGCCGACTGGCGCCTGGAGCACGGTGCATTGACGGCCGCCGGACGCTGGTACGAATGGGTCGCCGTGCCGCTGTTCCGGCTGGTGGCGTTGCTCTGGCTATGGCGCTTCGTGCTGTGGACCGGCCTGCTCTGGCGGCTGCCGCGTGTAGGGCTGGCACTGCACGCAGAGCACCCGGATGGCGCTGGCGGTCTGGCCTTCCTGGGCATGGCGCAGGAACGCTTCGCGGTGCTCGCCCTGGCCGGCGGCATCCTGGTCGCCGGTGCGTGTGTCAACCATGTTCACTATCTGGGCGAGAGTCTGTATGACCTGCGCCACCTGCTGGCCGGCTATGTCATCGGTGCCACGCTCCTGCTGGTGGCGCCGCTGCTGGTCATGATGCCGAGCATGATGCGGGCCAAGCGCCATGCGCTGTACCGCTTCGATGCGCTGGGCAATCGCGCCGCGGCGCTGTTCGACCAGCGCTGGCGATCAGGGTCACGACAGGAGGCCGACAAGGACTCCCTGCTGGACCATGGTGATGCATCCGCGTTCGCTGATTTCAGCGGCGTCTACAACGGCCTGGCCAGCATGTCGGTGCTGCCGTTGAACCGCTGGAATCTGCTCTGGATCGCCCTGCACGCCGTCGTGCCTCTGCTGCCGCTGGTGCTGCTGGCAATGTCGGTGGATGAGCTGGCCCGCAAGCTGCTCGGCATCCTGGTCTGACGGCCCTCGCCATTAGCGGGATCAGCCCTTGCGCAGGCCGCGCAGCGAGCGCGACACGAACGATTCACCCTTCAGGGCGGCCGCCACCGCCGGCAGCAGGTCATCGCCTGCGTCGGATTTGAGCACATAACTGCACGCACCCAGGGCCATCGCCTGCGACACCATCTGGGGCTCGGCATGCACCGTGATGAACACCACGCCCAGCACGGGGCGTTGCAGGCGCAGCCGACGTGCGGCTTCCAATCCGTTCATTTCCGGCATCGCGATATCGGTGACCACCACATCCGGCAACATGCTCTGCGCCGCCTGCACCAGCGAGGCGCCATCCTGGACCAGGCCAATCACCTGGAACTGCTGGGACAGCAAGCCACGCAGCTGCCGCCCCATCGCGCATCCATCTTCGGCCAGCAACACACGGACAGCATTCATCGCACTCGCCCGCTCGATGCCTGCCACGATGGTGTGGCCAGACACAGTACGGTAACAAGGGAAAAACAACCGGTGGCGGGCAAGTAAATCTACTTGCCCATCCGCAGGCGGGCGGCCTAGTGACGGATCAGACCTTCCAACTCGGCCTTGCGCACCAGCTCCAGCGTGCCGTGCACGCCCAGCTCCTGCATGATCGCGTACTTGTGCGATTCGATCGTCCGCACCGATACCCCAAGCTCGTAAGCGATCTGCTTGGAGCGCAGGCCGCGCGCCACGTATTCCAGGATGCGCAGCTGCTTGTCGGTCAGTACATACTGGCAGCGACCCGATGCCACGATCGCGTTGGCCGCCAGTGTCGGGGTCACATAGGTCTGGCCGTCCATCACCCCATTGATCGCGCGGACCAGTTCATCGCCGGCCGCGCTTTTGAGGATGTAGCCCCGCGCACCGGCCCGGATGGCCTCGGCCGCCATGCTCGATTCGTCGTGCATGGTGAGGAACACGAAGGGCGTCAGGCAGCCCTCGCTGCGGGCCTGACGCATCACGTCGATGCCGCTGATACCGGGCATGCTGATGTCAGAGACCACCACGTCCGGCGATTCGCGGCGTAGCGAGTCCAGCAGTTCCTCGCCGGAGGACACCAGTACGATCGATTCGAAACAGTCCATCAGCAATCTCTCGATACCCTGCGCCACCAGCATGTGGTCATCGGCGACGACCACCTTGCGGAACGGTACGGACATCGACTGCGCGCACGAAACGCCCATTGCATTGTCTCCATTGGTTTCAATCTTCCCCTGATTGACCTGCAGGTGCGACCGCCATCGCCCACTACGCCGGGCGTGATGGCATCCCGTTCTGTCGTCCCGGTGCATCTGCAGCCAGCCGAACATGCGATCCGCGCCGTGATGGGATCGTGATGCGATGCACGCCATCACGGCGCTCGACCCGCAGCGTGTTCAGGCCGGCATTCAGCGTCTCAGCGTGTCTCGTGGACATTCCCCGAAGACATTCCGGTACGTCACCGAGAAGCGTCCGAGATGCCCGAAGCCCAGCCGCAGGGCGATGTCGGTCACGCTGTCGTGCGTGTCCCCCTGCAGCAATGCGCTGCGCGCGCGGTTCAAGCGGGCCAGCTGGTGCCAATGGCAGGGCCCATGTCCGTAGGCATCACGAAACAGACGTTCGAGTTGGCGTTCGCCCACGCCCAGCGCGAGCGAGAAGGCGGCACTGTCGAAGGGCCGGTCCAGATGGGCTTTCAGATAGCCCTCGGCCCGCTGCACCACGGCAGCGCGGTGGCGTTCGATCCAGCTGCCATCGGCACGTCGTTGCGACCCGGCATCGGCGGCACTGACGGCATCCACGAACACGCCCAGCAGCACCGCCGACTGCGCCGCCAGCTGCTCCGGCGTGATCAGGCCCTGCCAACGGGCGGCCGTGTCCAGTGCGGAAAAGACGCCGTAACGCAGTGCCTGCGCGTGCGCAGGGGTGGCCGGTCGGCTGCACCAGCCACGGCGTGGCAGGCGCAATTCGCGGCCTACCCGCGCCACGGCCTCGCGCTGCAGGACCTCGCGTGGAATCAGCAGCACGGCCCACTGCCAGCCCCCGGGCTGCGGACGCACATTAAGCTCGCTGTCCTCGGCGAACACCATCACCTGGCCCGCGGGCACCCAGCGTCCGTTGGCCCACATCGGCTGCTGGCAGGACACGGCCATTGCCAGTGCGATCAATCCTTCGCCGAAACTGCCGCTGGCGAAAATCGGCAGCGTATAGGCACCACTGTCCAGGCTGAACTCCGGAAAGACCAGCCGCTGCAGGCACGCGCGAAAGTGTCCGGCGGCGAGCAGACGCTGTTCGAAGCGGGTGTCGCGCACTACCCCCAGCAACGCATCGGCGTCGAAGCCATCGACGACGAAGCGGCTGTACGGGGCCATCGGTTCGTCCATGCCAGTTCCTCGAACAGGTCGGAAATCGGATAGCGCGACGGAGCACAAGCTGTTTACATCGGCGCGATTGTGGGGCGGAAACGACATCGCTACAAGCGGTGACACGCTGCCCCGCAAGCGTGAAACGCATCACATTAAGACCTGTCCGGGGGAGGCGTTGCGCGCCTCGGGGACGGGCCTCGATCCGAAGCTTCCTCACGCACCCACCGAGGTCCACGTGCGCGTCAACGCGTCTGTTACGCACATCGCTCATGTCGACAGCACCCGTGCAGCAGCATCGGACGATTCGGTCAGCCCCACCACCTCCACACACCCATCACCCGCGCTTCGCATCGCATTCACGCACGTCCTGCCGCTGCTGGTCGGCTGCCTGCTCGGCCAGTTGTTGCCAACGCTGGCGCAGATGCCCGGGTTTCGCCTGCACGTGCTGTGGATTCCAGGACCGCTCTTGATGGGCTGGTTGCTGTTCACCCCGCGCCCTCAGTGGCGCACCTGCCTGCTGGCGGCCGCGGCCGGTACCGTGCTGGCGTCCGTGCTGGTGCCATTCGTCGGACTGAGTGGGCTGGTGGCCAGTGCCGGTGAACTCGTCCTCGTGGCCGCCGCGGCCTGGCTGCTGCTGCGCTGGCGCGGCACGGGTTCGCCGCTGGAGGGATATCGCGATATCGCGTTGTTCGTCGTGCTCGGGGGCATCGCGCTTCCCGTATGCGTGGCGTGGTGGCAGATGCTCGTCGTTCCCGATGCGCCCCGCGGGCTGGCGGCACCGGGCGTGCTGCTCACACGGCTGCTCTGCAGCAGCGTGAGCTACCTGCTGATCGTGCCGGCGGTGGTCAACATCGCGCGGGTGCTGCAGACACCGGAACGTCGGGCCGGCTGGCGTTGGCGTACCGTCGCCGTCGCCGTGCTGCTGTTGGGCGTGCTCGGCGTGATCTGGGGCATGGACTGGCCCGAAGGGGTCATGACCCCGCTGCTGGTGCTGGCCCCCATTCCGCTGCTGATCTGGGCGTTGATCGTGTTCGGGGTCAGCGGCGCGGCGGTGTGCATGCTGGTCGTGGCGGTGCTGGCGATGCAGTTGAGCATGGCCGGTATAGGACCGTTTGCCTTCTGGACACCCGAGCGCAACCTGATCACCGCCCAGGTGTGGACCTTGGGCACCAGCTGCGCCCTGCTGTTCCTTGGCGCGCTGTCCGAACAGAAGCTGTCCAATCACCTGAAGCTGCAGCAGGCCTATCGTCGGCTGGGGGAGGTGACCGGGCGGATGCTGGTGGTGCAGGAAGAAGAGCGCACACGCATCGCGCGCGACCTGCATGACGACGTCAACCAGTCGCTGGCGGCAATCTCGATCTGCCTGAGTACGCTGCGCAACCAGATTCCCGACGCCGAACGCCACAGCGTGGTCGAGCTCCAGGACCAGCTGTTGACGGTGTCCAATGACATCCGGTCGATCTCCCACGAACTGCATCCGAGCATCCTGCGTTTCACCGGCCTGGCCAGTGCCCTCGATGCGTTCTGCATCAAGCGCAATGCACGTGGCGCGCTGCGCGTGCGATGCCGGATCGAAAACCCGCCCCGGCTCGGTGACGACCGCGAGCTGAGTCTGTTCCGGATCGTGCAGGAAGCGGTGAACAACGTGGACAAACACGCGCATGCCAGTACCGCCCATGTGCTGGTGACGGTGCGCGGCGAGCAACTGCTGCTGCGGGTCGACGACGATGGCATCGGCATGCCGGTAGCGGGCAGCACGCCGGCGGCGCCGGGGCTGGGCATGATCAGCATGGAAGAGCGCGCACGGCTGCTGGGTGGCAGCCTGCAGATCGGTTCCAGCCCGCTGGGCGGCACCCGTGTCGAAGTGCGCTTTCCGTTGGGTGATGCGGCGACCGGGCTGCCGCCGGTGCGCGTGGTCGCGCACCCGTAAAGATACTGAGGCCGGACGCGTAGAAAGGCGGTTGTACGTGCCGCATCGGCCGGACACAGTGAACCGACACTTGCCCGTGGAGCGCCCCATGCACTGGAATGCCCTGCCCTCCCGCTGCCGCCATGGCGCGGCCCTGCTCGCGCTGACCTGCGCATTGACGGCGTGCACGTCGTCTCCGCCCCGGTCGACCGCGGCACCGCCGACCGCTGCACCCGCCGCCGTGCCTGCCCCCGCCCCGGTGCCGGAGCTGCGCCCCGGCATTCCGGCCGGCTACCTCGGGCGCGCACTGCCGGACAGTCTGGCCCTGCTGCCGGCGCCCCCGGCCAAGGGCTCGGCGGCATTCGCCAACGATCAGGCCATCCATCGGACGGCGCAGCAGCTGCGAGGCACGCCCCGGTACGCGCTGGCGACCACGGATTCGGACCTGCACTTCCCGCAGGTGGCCAACACGTTCTCCTGCGCGCTCGGGGTGCCGATCAGCCAGCAGACATCGCCGGCGCTGTACCTGCTGCTGCAGCGCACGCTGGTCGATGCCGGGCTTGCCACCTACGCTGCCAAGGATCATTACAAGCGCACGCGCCCCTTCGTGTTCTACAAGGAAGGCACCTGTGCGCCCGCCGATGAGGCCTCCCTGCGGACCGACGGCTCCTATCCATCCGGGCACACCGCCATCAGCTGGAGCTGGGCCCTGCTGCTGACCGAGCTGAGCCCGGACCGCGCCGACGCCTTGCTCGCACGTGGCCGCGCGTTCGGTGAAAACCGCCTGATCTGCAACGCGCACTGGCAGAGCGACGTGCTCGAAGGGCGTGCGGTCGCTGCCGGCGCGGTGGCGGCCCTGCATGCCAATGCTGATTTCAACCGCGACATGGCGCTGGCGCGGGCGGAGATCCAGTCGCTGGGCAGCAACAGTGTGCAGCCCAGCAACTGCGAGGCGGAGAAAGCAGCGCTGGCCATCCCGATTCCCGGGGTCCTCTAGCGCACGGCCGTGCGTGACCCGCCGACCCGTGCCATCCTGCGCCGATCTCCCCCAAGGCGCAGCGCATGGCACAGGTCCAGATTGTTTCCGATGGCGTGAACTACCGTCATCAGATCCGCAGTGGCGAGCACGTCCTGTTGGCCGACGAGCCCGTCAGCCGCCATCGCACCGTGCAGACACCATCCTCACCTGCGCCTGACAGTTGAAAAATAGTGTGCTCCGCGTGCATCCACCCCGCCACTCCCGCCGTAGCTAAGGGTGCGTCATACCGGCGCATCCATTTGGGAGTTTGGTCATGAAGATCCAGTTCGCAGGCCTTGTACTGATCGGCTGTCTCGCCGCCGCCGCTTCCCCGCTCGTCTTCGCGCAGGCCCCTGCCCCCATGATGGGCGCGCAGCACAGCAATCCGAAGGTGGGCGGCGCGGCGATGTATGCCAACAAGGACATCATCGACAACGCCGTCAATTCCAAGGATCACACCACGCTGGTCGCGGCGGTCAAAGCGGCCGGCCTGGTCGATACGCTGAAGGGCCCCGGCCCGTTCACCGTGTTCGCGCCGACCAATGCGGCCTTCTCCGCGCTGCCCAAGGGCACCGTGGAGGGACTGCTGAAGCCGGAAAAGAAGGCCGACCTGACCAGGATCCTGACCTACCACGTCGTCCCCGGCGCGGTCACCAGCACCGATCTGATGGCCAAGATCAAGCAGGGCGGTGGCAAGGCGAGCCTGACGACGGTGGAAGGTGAAGCGCTGACCGCCCGTGTCGCCGGCAAGGGCATCACCCTGACGGACAGCAAGGGCCAGGTCGCGCAGGTGACCATTGCCGATGTGAAACAGAGCAACGGCGTGATCCATGTGATCGATAAGGTCCTGATGCCGTAACCGGAAAAGGCGGCCGCAGATCGCCTGCGGCCGCCCCGGGTGGGAGGAAGAGATGACCTGGCGCGCCGTCTTCAGAACGATGACGGGGGAGACATCACGCTGTGCGGACGACGCGCCAGGTCAAGACGGTCCCTCGCCGGCGCACGGGTGCGCCGACGGGGTATGGGCAGAGAGGTGAGCAGGCGGCCCCGTGCGGCTTCAGCGCGGCAGTGCCTTGCCCGACAGTTCGACGCGCCGGTTCGGTGCCAGACAGACGATCAGGGCCTTGCGCTGCGCCTGCTCGCACTGCACCAGCGGATCGGCCTTGCCGCGCCCTTCGGCGATGATGGCCGCCGTCGGCACTCCGCCGGCCACCAGCGCATCGCGCACGGCTTCAGCGCGCCGCTGCGACAGCACCAGGTTGTAGCGGTCGCTGCCGATCCGGTCCGTATAGCCGATCACCTGGATGGTCTGCACCCGGCTGGCATCCCGGACCTGCTGCAGCAGGGCGTCCACGTTCCGGCGCCCCTCGGGGGTGAGCACGGCGCTGTCGAAGGCAAACATCGCGTCGGCTGCAAGCCGCAGCGGCTCGCTCGGCATCGGCGCGGGTGCGGGGGGCGTCGGGGGGCGCGGCGGATCAAGCACGGCCGCACAGGCCTGCGGCTTCCAGTGCGCCGCCTGGGCGATCCCCTTTCCATCGAAGTCGACCTTGAACTGGCAGGTGAAATAGTCCCCGCCCGGGCTGCTGCGGAAGTTGAACAGGTAGTTCCATTCGCGCACGCCCCACATGCCCTCGCCGAAATGCGGGGTGCCCAGCAGGGCGTACAGTTGGCGCTTGCTCATGCCACGGGCGAACAGGCGCAGAGTGTCGACATCCACGAACAGGCCCTCCTTCAACGTGGCTTTGCGGGGATCCGGGAAGTTCGCCGCATCGGTGTCGGCGGTGTCGGCGGTCGCAGTGGACGGTGTGGTGCGTTGTTCGCCGTGGCTGGCGCAGGCGCCCAGCAGCAGGGCCGCCAGGCTCAGGCCCAGTGACCGCAACAGCGGCACCTGGGTGGTGGATGTGGACTGCATGGACATGGTGTTCCCCCTGTATGCGTTGAATGCGGACCGCAGGTCCGGTGCCGGCAGCGCGCCGGCACCGGAGGCGGTCACCACTGGATGCCGGCACCTACCGCGACACCACCATCGCCGCGGCTGTTGGTCGAACCGCTGAACTTGTAGATCCAGCGCCCGCCTTCGGAGACCCCCGAGATGCCCACCGCCACGCCGGATTCACCGTTGAAGCTGCCGGCGGCGAGCGAGGCCATGCTGCGGCCGGCCTCATAGGGCTGCGGCAGGGCGGCCACCGCCATCGCCGAGGCGACACCGGCCGAGGCACGGTTGTCGGTCTTCTGCAGGTTGCGGTCGAACGAGTCCATGCGCTCGTCGGTGTAGGCCTTGGACCAGTCCAGGGTCTGGGCCATGCCGCTGCGCAGCTGGTCCACGTTGACGGCATCGGTCCCGGCGGTACCCGGGGCGACGTTGCGCACCGTGGTCGGCCCGGTAGCCGTGCTGCCCAGGGTCACGCTGTTGAGGTTGGTGGTGCCGTTGACGTTGGTGTCGTAACGGATCGTGCCCTGCTGGGAGGCCTGCAGCTGGCGGACGTTGACCGCGTCGGTGGCGTCGCTGCCATCAGCCACGTTGGCGATCTGCCGCTCCGCACCACTGCTGCCTACCGAGACCGTGTTGGCCCGATTGGCCACCGAACCGGCGCCCAGCGCGACGCTGTTGCTGCCCTGTGCGCTGGCTCCGTTGCCCAGCGCCGTGGCGTTGTTGCCCGCGGCGGCGGCGCCGGCACCACCGGCCACGGCGTTGTCGCCGGAGGCCGAGGGCGCAGCCAGGTTCTGCGTGTTGTTGACCTGGAACATGCCGGAGGTACCGTTGTTGATGTTGTTGATCTGCGTATCCGTGTAGGCCTTGGACTCGTTGATCGCGTAGTTCACGCCGTTCTGCAGCTGGCCGACATTGACCGCGTCGTAGCGCTCGGAACCATCGGCCACATGGGTGACCTTGCGCTCGGCCCCGGTACTGCCGACGGCCACTTCGCCCACCGAACTGCTCGCCCCGGTCTGGCCGTAGGCACCGGTGTACCCCGTCTGTGCCCCCACGCTGGCAACCGAGCCGGCGCCGAGCGCAACGCTGTTGTCCGCACTGGCGCTGGCGCCGTCACCGATGGCCGCACTGCCGCTTCCGGCGGCGCTGGCCAGCGGCCCGATCGCGATGCTGTCGGCACCGCCCGCAGTGGCCGCGCCCTTGGTCGAGTTCACCTGCACGTACTGGCTGTTGCCACCCGGCTGGATCTGGTCGATGCGGGTATTGAGGTTGGTCAGCGAGGCATCCACCGCCGAGAAGGCCACGGTGACGTCGCTGTAATCGTTGGCGATGACACTGCCGTCGGTGGCGATCGAGGAGATGCGGAAGGTCGGCGCCGTCCAGATCCCGGTGTTGCCGTCGAAGTTGGTGGTGCCGCCGAAGTACCCCACCAGCGCATTGTTGGTCTGGAACAGCTGGCTGCCATTGACCGCATCCAGGCTGCCGGCCTGCACGCGGCCCTCGGCCAGGTTGGTCAGTGCGACCGCCGCGCCACTGGCATCACCGGCCAGGGTGATGGTGTTGGTGGCATTGCCGCTGGCATCGGCGTCGTACTTCACCGCCAGGCGGTCCACGGTGTCGGTCTGGTCGGCGACGTTGGCCAGCGAGGTGCTGACCGCATCGAAGGCACTGCCGACGTTGTCATAGCTGCCGGCGGTGACCTGGCCATCGCTGGCGACGTTGTTGATGGTGTAGCTCGGCGCGGTGACCATGCCGTTGGTATCCAGCGCAGCGCCGCCACCGAGGTGGGTGGCCACGGCCTGGTTGGCAGCGAACAGCTGGGCCCCGTTGATCGCTTCGCTGCTGCTGGCGGTGACACTGCCAGCGGCCAGGTTGCTGAGCGTGGTAGCACCGCCACCGTTGCCCAGTGTGGCACTGGCGTAGTTCACGCTGCCATCGGGATTGAGGTCGTAGCGCAGCGCGCCCTGTTCGGACGCCTCCAGCTGGCCCAGGTTGACTGCATCGGTGGCCTCGGTGCCCGCGGCCACGTTCGCCACCTGGCGTTCTGCACCGACCGCACCGACGGACACTGTGTTCTCGCGGTCGGCCAGTGCACCGGCACCCACCGCGACGCTGTTGGCGGCCGTGGCCGAGGCACCCGTGCCGACCGCGATGCTGTCCAGGCCCGCGGCGGCGGCTTCTGCCCCGGTCGAGTTGATCTTCAGATAGCGGCTGCCAACACCGTTGCGGATATCGGTGATCTGCGTGTTGAGGTTGACCAGCGAACCATCCACCGCGGAGAAGGCATCGCTGGCGTTGTCGTACACCCCCTGCGCGACTGCCCCGCCGGTGGAGATCGTGGAGATCTGGAAGCTCGGTGCGGTCCACGCGCCGGTGACCGGATCGTAGGCAGTGACGCCGCCGAAGTAGTCGACAATCGCACTGTTGGTGTCGAACAGCTGGGCGCCGTTGATGGCCTCGGTGCTGGTTGCGTTGACCGCGCCGTTGGCGAGGTTGGCGATCGTGGTGGTGCCGGTGCCGCCGCCGAGGGTGACCCGGCGGAAGTCGGCGCCGCCCGCGCCATCGTCGTCATAGGTCACCGCGAGCGTGCCGACCGCATCGATCTGCGAGATCGCGCCCTGCAGCTGGGCCACGTTGACCGCGTCGGTGGCGGCGCTGCCGGCAGCCACGTTGCTGATCTGGCGCTCACCACCGGCGAAGCCGACCGAGACTTCACCGGCCGACACCTGCTGCCCGTTCAACCCGTAAGCACTGTAGCCGGCCTGCGCGCCGCGGTTGGCGGCCGATCGGTACCCCAGCGCCACGCTGTTGGCCTGGTTGGAGGTGGCTTCCGCACCGAGGATGGTCTGGCCGTTGGCGGTGCCCGTCGCACTATCGCCGACGACCACCGAGTGGCCCATGCGCGCGGCGTAGTCGGCGGTCGGGACGCCGGTGGGGTCGGTCGGATCGTTGAGCCCGGCGCCGGGGAACGCGATGCTGGCGTCCTGCCGCGGCAGCTCATGACGTGCGTTGGCGCCGATCACCACTTCCTTGGAGCCGTTGGCAAACGCCCCATCGCCGACCAGCACCTGGTAATCCTGCGCGGCATTGACCGCCCAGCAGTCCACGCTGGCCACCAGCAGGTTGAGGCACTTGTTCGACCATGCCGGCGACCCGTCCGGCAACACCAGGCCGAGCAGGCCGTTGGGATCGCCGTTGTTGATGTTGTAGATGTAGCTGTCGGAAGTGACGCCGCCGATCAGGGTCAGGTGCGAGCTGCCACCGGTGCTGGCGTTTCCCAGTCCATCGAGCAGCGTGCCGACCGGGCTCAGGTTGACCACCGGCAGGCCCAGCACGTTGGTGACCGAGTAGGTCTGCATCACGTTGGCGCTGCTGACTGCCAGGTTGCCATTGCGCACGTAGCCGTCGCCACCCAGCAGACCCTGCGCGGTGGGTCCGACCAGCTGCGAGAGCGAGCCGACCAGGCCACCGGTACCGATGATCAGGCCGGCGTTCGGATCGGCCGGGGCAGGTCCCTTCGGGCTGCCCGGCGGCAGCGACGTCGGTGCCGGGAACACGGTACCCAGTATCGGCGTGGTGACCGCGCCGACCGCGCCGAGCACGGGAGTCGTGATCGCACCCACCGTCGTGCCGACGCCATCAAGCAGGCCGCCGACCGCACCGCCCACACCGTTCAACAACCCACCGAGCGCGTTGCCCAATCCGTTCGGCGCCAGCGCCATCGAGCTGGTCTGCACGGCGCTGACGCCGGCATCGACGAGCTTGGGATTGCGGTCGGCCGCATCGACCACGTGGCCGAGCGCATCCACGCGCACGCCGCCAGCGACATTGCTCGCCAGCGATGCCTGGACCGCGTCCGGGGCATCGGGCGTGACCGTGGCCTCGGCGATCAGCGTCGCCTTGGCCTCCACCTCGGCCGCCGCCAGCCGTGCCTGTACTGCCGCATCGACGTTGGCCTCCGGTGCGGCCTTCCGCGGCGACGGCGTCGCGACGGCCACGTTCGCCGCCGCCTTCGCCTCGGCGTTCACTGCCCGTGCCGTATCCGCTGCCGCGGTGAGTCGCGCATCGGCCTTGACCGGCACGTGCACCGTCGCTGCGGTCGGCGCAATCGAGGCGACCGCGTTGGTATCGGCATGGGCATTCAACCCGGCACCGTTGCTGGTACCTGCCGCGATGCCCAGATCGGCCAAGGCTGCCACCTGGCCCCCGGGTGCGGCAACGCGCCTGGGCAGGTCCGCGTTGGCCTGCGCAGCGGCAGGCACCTGCAGCGCCGCCCGGTGGGCCGTCGCTGTACCGAGGTTGAGATTGACCTTGGCATCCACGCTCAGCAGGGGGGCCGTGCCACGATCACGTGCCGCGGCTGCCAGCGCCACGTCGGCATCGAGCTTCACCGGCAGCGGTGCGGTGTACTTGGCGGTCAGTGCCTGCAGGTCGGTGAGGGTCTGGTTCTCACCCGCCCATGCACTGCCCGTGCACAGGGCCAGCGAGAGGCCCAGCGACAGCACCGACATCGGCACCTTCAGATGCACCACCACCGGACCAGCCGCCAGGCTGCCGCGCGCGGTGGCGATTTCGGAGACGACCACCAGGGCGTTCAGCCGGTGGCTCCACACCAATCGAAAGATACGGTTCATCAGGTATTCCCCCGTTTACGAATGCGTTGAACATCACCGGTGCCTGACGGCACGTGGATGTCATTACAGTCGAGGGGTCAAACCGTGAGCACTTCATTCCGGCAGCGCAAACGTGCGTTCCGGCAAGACGAGGGGTAAAACCGGCAGGCCTATGGGCAATTTCGGCAGGTTGCCGAATATGTGCACGGCGGGCGCGCAGCTGCCCACGTAAACCCTCAGGCCGGGCTGCCCATCTGGGCCGGCGCACGCATCAGCGTGTCGCGCGGCAGCTCGCCGAACACGCGGCGATAGTTGTCGGCGAATCGCGAAAGGTCCCACAGCCCGCAGCTGAGTGCGATGGCTTTCACCGATTTTCGGCTGGAATCGGCCATCGACAACCCACGGCACGCCGCGCACAACCGCAACATCGACAGATACCGGTTCGGCGAGGTACCGAACAGATCTTCGAAGGCATACCGTAATGCGCGCTCGCTTACACCGGCGGCATCACAGATTTCATTCATATAGATATAACGACGCAGATTGAGCCGCATGAAGTTCTCGGCGCGCTGCGCGATCAGATAATGCGTGCGCCGGCCACGGCTGCAGGTGGGGTGGTCATCGCTGCCCGCGCCGAGCAGCGCCTGGATGTGGTCATGCAGAAGGGCGTCCACGGCGTCGGCCGGCAACGTCCCGCCCTGCCCGAGCAGCGCTTGCTGGACATCACCGTAGCGTTGCACCAGTCGCGCTGCGTTGCTGCCTGTGCCGGCCTGGAAGAGGGAGAGGGCCTGCCCTGAGGGCAAGGTGCTGCGCAGGCTCAGCTCGGTCAGCTTGCGCTGAACGCGCTGCATCGGCGCGAGCAGCAACGTCAGGTGGGTGCCGGCGCTGAGCGTGAACTCGCTGATGCCCTCCGGCAGCACGGTCAACGCCATCCCGGCGGCCAGCGGCACGCCATGGCACCAGCTGACGTTCTCATTGGTGGCGTGGATCAAGCCAAGCAGGCACCAGTCCTGGGGCAGCATGAAACGACCACGGAAATGAAACCCGCTCACCGCGGTGCAGAACAGCGCTTCGTCATGCACCTGCGATTCGATCGCGGCACGCGGGCCGTTGCCATCGAGCAGGACCATCTCCAGATCGCACACGCGCAGGACACCGCTGAGCGAGGTCAGGTCGAATGCCCGCAGCCCGCTGTCGATCTGGTCTTCCACCACACCATCTACCATGACAGTGATGCCCCCTTTGGCCTGGAAACCCGATGCCTGCGCCGCATGGCCACCGGGTGCGCACTCCTGCGTTTTCCTGCTGCGCATTCTGTTGCGGCCAACCCGCCGCGACGATGCCCGCCAGCCCGCCCATGTAACTCGTTCGTGACCGCAGCTAAATCATTCACTGATCGCAGCTAAATCATTCACTGATTGCAGCTAAACCCTTCAGCCGATGCGATAGCGATTGTCGGCGAAGCCTTCGATGCGCATTTTTGGCAATTATGCCCGAACTGGACGCCAGGTAAACAGAATCACAATCATCGTCACAACTGTGTCCGAAACCGTTGAAACCCAACGTTAAAGCGCGCTCGCATGGCGTCAAATAGTTGACATCACACCGTCATCACATAATCTCTACCCGGGCTTCACTTTGCCGCCATTACATCAGGGCTCATGCACGACGCACACGCGGCGCGAAGTTTCTAAAGTTGACCCCACGCCTGCCGATTTTGTGTATTGGATCCCACGTGATTCGTCGAGCATCGAATTCAGGACGCGCGGCGATACCGACGCGGTGATCGAGAAACAAGGGGAACGCCATGGACAGCAATCTTCGTACGCACTGCCCTCATTGCCGACGCCGCGTTTCGGCAGCAATGACCGCACTGTCCAGCGCGATCCGCCTCCAATGACGTCGCCCGGGCTCCGCCCGGTCGATAGCGCAGGCCTGTAAGGGCCGCACCGCGCAGGATGCGCGGTCGTGATGGCGGTCCTGGCGGAGCCAGGCAACACCATCGGTACCAGGGGCTGTATCCGCCCGTTCGGGCTCTGATTGGGAAATGGAGAAACCGTCATGAATGCATCCGTTCGCAAGTTCCTCGTTGAAGAAGATGGCGTGACCGCGCTCGAGTACGGCCTGCTGG
Organism: Stenotrophomonas sp. TWI273; assembly: GCF_039674765.1. Classification (NCBI taxonomy): domain Bacteria; kingdom Pseudomonadati; phylum Pseudomonadota; class Gammaproteobacteria; order Lysobacterales; family Lysobacteraceae; genus Stenotrophomonas; species Stenotrophomonas sp. TWI273. The sequence continues at coordinate 356,236 of NZ_JBDJOA010000004.1, read as the reverse complement.
CCGCCGTGATCGCGGGCATCCTGGTGGCGGTGGGTAAAGACCAGATCACCGGATTCTTCGAAAATCTGTTCACCAAGCTGGGTGAAGTGGTCGACGACGCAACCGCGGCCGCGGCCTGATCGACTGTCGTTGACTGCCTGCGCTGTCGCCCGGCTCTCCCCGCGGCGACGGCATGGCACGCAAGTGCGTCGTACGACCGATTCGGGGGACATAACGCATATGGAACTCCTTCCCCTGGTGGCACTGCTGCTGGGCGTACAGGTCGCCATCCATGACCTGTACGCCCGACGGGTGTCCAATCGCGGGTTGCTGTTGGCCACCGGCGTCGCGCTGGTCGCGCTGGCGTGGCAGTGGTGGATGGCTGGCCGCGGATTTCCGGGCACGCACCTGCTCGGCTTCGTACTGGGATTGCTGTCGCTGCTGCCGTTCTATGCCATCGGCTGGATGGGTGCCGGTGATGTGAAGTATTTCGCCGTGCTCGGCCTGCTGCTCGGCGCGGCGCCATTGCTTCCAATCTGGATCATCGCCAGCCTGCTCGCCGGTGCGCATGCGACGTGCGTGATCGTCGCGCGGCGCATCGCGCCTGCGTTGTCCCATTCCGGTCCGCGTCCCGAGACGGACAATGCGGCCTCGCGCCGCCTGCAGCCGGTGATCGCGCAGTGGCGGCAGGCGCGCCAGGGCCGGGTCGGCATTCCCTATGCGGCGTACCTGGCCTTCGCCAGTATCTGGTGGGTCCTGCAGCAGCCATCCGGCGGTGCCGCATGAGCATCACCGCCAGCCCCCTCCGCCGCCCGACGCGGCAACGCGGCATCGCGACCCTTGAGTTCGCGCTCATGCTGTTGTTCGGCCTGTTGCCACTGCTGCTGGTCACCTATTCAGGCGTGATGATCATGGCCGTGCAGCAGACGCTGTCGGCGGCGTCGGCGGAAGGCGCACGTGCTGCGTTCCGCCATGCCACGCCGACCGAACGCCGCACCGCCGCCTGCCTGGCGGCACGACGCTCCATGCAGTGGCTGCTCACTTACGCCAAGCAGACCCCCGATTGCGCCGCGGCTGGCGCGCCACCGATCACCGTTTCCACGCCCGCGCCCTGCGCCGACCTGCCGGCCGCGCAATGCATCCGCGTGGAGGTGAGCTACGACTACCGCGCCCACCCCTTCCTGCCCGGTACCGGGCGCGTGTACGGCTGGGTAATGCCACGGGCGCTGCGCAGCACCGCTGTCGCCCAACTCGACCTCGGCGGCAACTGATGACCTTCCGGAGAACCGCATGCTCAAGTTGACCCGCATCGCCGCAATCCTGTTGATCGGCCTGGCGGTGATCCTGGCCATTGTCGCCTTCGGGGTGAGCCGCCGCGCCAGCGAGGCGCCGCCCGGCACGCCGGCGACCGCCACTGCTCCTGCACAACCTGCCACCTGGCCGGTGGTCGAGGCGGCCGGCGCCTTGCCGGCCGGGCGACCGATCACAGCCGAGGACCTGCGCATCGCCGGCCATCCTCAACGCCCGGTGGGCGCCTACACCTCGATCAACGCCCTGGTCGGCGCGGTACCGACCCAGGACATCCCGGCCGGCACCCAGATCCAGACCGCGCAGATCGCACAGGGCTTTTCGCTGCGCCTGAATCCCGGCGAGCGCGCACTCGCGGTGCCAGTGGACGAACTGGTGGCCGCAGGCAATCGCATCCAGCCGGGCGATTTTGTCGATGTGTTCCTCAACCTGCGCGCGTCGGGCGGGTTGCGCGACGACGGTGACGCGCAGACGCGGCTGCTGTTGTCGCGGCTGCGCGTGCTCAGCTATGGCGCGGATGATCTGCAGAGCGTGGCCAGCATGCCCGCCGATGGCAGCGCGGCTGCACCCGCCGACAGCCGCGCACAGGACATCACTGGCGCAGACTCCTCGGCCGGCGCATCACGCAATGATGGAACCACGCCACCGGCACGCAGCGCGGTGCTGGCGGTGCCGGTCGCCGAGGCGAACCGGCTGCTGCTCGGCGCCCAACAGGGGAAGCTGTTCCTGGCGCTGCGCAACCCGGCTGACATCGCGCTGCCGGACCAGGCCTTGTTCCCGACCCCCGGCCGCGTGCTCAGCCCGCGCCGCGAGCTTTCCGCCGACGAACGCCTTGCCCTGCAGCGCCCGGAAAATGATGCCTACGCCGGCATCGACACCGACGCCCTGGCCGGACGCGGGCGCAGTTCCACCGCGGCACTGCCCGTTCCCAGCAGCGTCCCGCGCCGCGCTGCACCGCGCGCGGACCGGGGCATCGAAATCATCCGTGGTGACATTTCCTCCCATAGCGGGTCGCGTTAAGCCCATGCCGAGACAGCCCATGACCGAACGCCCCACCCTCGCGCGCCGCCTCTCCCACGCCCTGCCGCGCTGCCTGCTGGCCGGCGTGTTGATCAGCAGCCCGCTGCTGGCCAGCGCCGAGGCGGAGCTGGTGCTGCAGACCCGCGAGCAGCGCCCGTGGTCACTGCCTGCCAACCTGGAGCGGGTGGCCATTGCCGACCCCAGCGTGGCCGACGTGGTGATGCTGCGTGGCCGCGAGGCGCTGCTGGTTGGCAAGGCGCCCGGCAGCACCACCCTGCTGCTGTGGCGTAATGGCAACCGCGAGCCGGAACGGCTGCAGGTGGAGGTGCGCAGCGCCATCCAAGGCGCACTGAGCGCGCAGGGCGGTGGCACCGAGCTGATCGTGCAGGACGGTCAAGGCCTGCTGCAGGGCCTGAGCCCCTCGCTGCTGGACCACCAGAACAGCGTCAAGGCAGCCGCCATGGCGGTCGGCAAAGACGGGCAGCTGGCCGATGTCTCCACCATCGCCAGTGGCGGCGTGGTCCAGGTCGAGGTGAAGATCGTCGAGTTCAACAAGTCGGTGCTGCGCCAGATCGGCATGAGCTTCGGCAACAAGAACTTCAACCGCAACAACGGCTTCTACTACGGCATCACCCGGCCGGGCGCGACCCTGCCCGGCGTGTTGCCGGCAGGCGAATCGGCAGGCCCGGACGACGTCATCATCACCAACCCGCTTTCCTCGGCGTTCGGGCTGGTGTTCAAATCCCTCACCCACGGCTGGGACGCGAACATCGACCTGCTGCAGAGCAACGGCATGGCCCGGGTGCTGGCCGAGCCGACCCTGGTCGCTTTGTCCGGGCAGAGCGCGAGCTTCCTGGCCGGTGGCGAGCTGCCGATCCTCGAGCCGCAGGGCCTGGGCACCACCACGGTGACGTTCAAGCCCTTCGGCATCGGCCTGACCGTGACGCCGACCGTACTCGGGCCGAACCGCATCGCGCTGAAGGTCGCCCCGGAAGCCAGCGATCTCAACTATGCCGCCGGCATCACCTACAACGACGTGCAGGTGCCCTCGATCACCACGCGCCGCGCGGACACCACGGTCGAGCTCGGCGACGGCGAAACCTTCGTGATCGGCGGGCTGGTCAGCAACAACGTCAGCTCCAACGTGGACAAGGTGCCGCTGCTCGGCGATCTGCCGATCATCGGCTCCTTCTTCCGCACCCTCAACTACAAGAAGGAAGAGAAGGAGCTGGTCATCATCGTCACGCCACGCCTGGTGCAGCCGCTGGCCCAGGGCACCGAAGTGCCGCTGCCGGGCCAGCGCGAGGCATCGCCGAACCTGCCGGTATGGGGCGCCTGGCTGCTGAGCCCGGCCTCCTCGGACCAGCTGCCCGGCTTCTCGCGCTGAGCCCAATGTCAGGAACCCGCCCCTCATGTCCGCCACTCTGCAGCTGGTCCAACCACGGGATGCTTCGATGAAGCTCGTGCTGTTTGCACCGGACCGCGAACTCGCCACCCTGCTCTCGGCGTTGCTGCCGTCGCTGGGCATGGTGCAGTGGCTGGACAGCGCCGCACCGGCCTCGGCGCTGGAGCCGCTGCGCGACACCGGCTGTGTGGTGCTGCTGGACTATCGGCATGAGCAGGCGGCATTTTCCGCCGCGTTGACCCGGCAATTGCAGGCGCAGGCGCCGGAGCTGCCGCTGGTGGCGATCGGCTCCACCCATGCCGACCACATGGATGGCGTCGTGGCTGCGCTGCGCGCCGGGTTGCGAGATCTGCTCGATCTGGACAGCGCGCCGCAGGAAATGGAGGCGGTGCTGCGCCGTGCTGCCTCACTCGCCGCGCAGGGCCGCAGCAGCGTTCCGGCCACATCACCGGCACGTGCACGCATGGTTCTGCTGCTGGGCGTGCGGCCTGGCGTGGGCAGCAGCACCCTGGCGGCGCACCTGGGGGTGCTCGCCCAGCAGACCGACACGGCCCATCAGGGTGCCCCGGCCGCGACGGTGCCCGCCGGTGCGCAGACCCTGCTGCTGGATCTGGGCCAGCCCACCGGCGATCTGACGCTGTACCTCAATGTGGACCCCACCTTCCATTTCGACGACGCGCTGCGTAATGCCGGGCGTATCGATGCGACGCTGGTGCGCACCGCGCTGGCCCATCATCCCAGCGGCGTCACCCTGCTCGGCCAGCCGCCCGGCATGGAAGGCGCCACGCTTGCGGACCCGGGCATGCTGATGCAGCGCCTGCGCAGTGTCTTCCACACCGTGCTGTGCGATCTCGGCGGTGTCCCGCTGCGCCAGTTGCCGGTATCGCTGCTCAACAGCGCCGATGAGATCTGGCTGATCGCCGACCAGTCGATCGGCACCCTGGTCTCGCTCGACCAGATTCTCCGTCATCTTACCCAGGTGGGGGCGCGCGATGCCCGCGTGCAGCTGATCATCAACCGCCACGACGATGCCAGTGGACTGAGCCCGGCGCAGATCGCCGCCCGCTTCGAGCTGCCCCTGTTGGCAGTGCTGCCGGATCGGCCCACACTGCGCTCCAGTGCCAGCCATGGCCGCCTGCTGCTGCAGGATGCGCCACGCGACCCGTATGTGCGTGCCCTTGCCCCGCTGTTGTCGCACCTGGATCCGACGGCCCCCGCGCCGGCCAGGGGCTGGCGGGAACACCTCGCCCTCCGCCTGAGTGGTTCCCCATGGAAGACAAAGTGACCCCGTTCCCGACTGCCACCGCCCGCGCCGACGCCGGCACCGAGGCCGAGCACGGCGTGCAGCCGTTCGAGCAGTCCGAGCAGTACCAGAAGGTGCTGATCGCCGCACATGAGCATCTTCTCAACAGCATCGAGGACGAGCGCATCGATATCGATGCGTGGGCGCCGGACACCGTGTCGCGCTACGTGCACGCGCAGACCGCCGGCTTCGTCCACGAATGGCGGATCCCGATCAACGAAGCCGAGAAGGACATCGTCGCCACTGCGCTGGTCAAGGAGCTGACCGGCTTCGGCCCGCTGGATGACCTGCTGCATGACCCGGAGATCGAGGACATCCTGATCAACGGCTACAAGGACATCCACGTTTCCCAGGGCGGCATGCTCAAGCGGGCGCCGCAGCGTTTCAGCGATGACAGCCACCTGCTGCGGATCCTGCGCCGGATCCTGGCCCCGCTCGGGCGCCGCCTGGACGAGTCCAACCCGATGGTGGATGCGCGCCTGCCCAACGGCGGCCGCCTCAATGCCATCATCTCGCCGTTGGCCGTGGATGGGCCGATGGTCTCGATCCGCAAGTTCCGCAAGGACCCGTTCACCCCCGATGAACTGCTGCGCATGGGCACGTTCGACCGCCCGATGCAGGCGCTGCTGCATGCGATGGTACTGGGGCGCTGCAACATCCTGGTGTCCGGCGGCACCAGTTCGGGCAAGACCTCGCTGCTCAATGCACTGGCCAATTACATTCCAGCCAACGAACGCGTGATCACCGTTGAAGACACTGCCGAGCTCTCGCTCAACCATCCACACGTGGTGCGCCTGGAAAGCCGTATCGGCGGCGCGGACGGCAATGGCGCGATCAGCATCCGCGATCTGGTCCGCAACAGCCTGCGCATGCGCCCGGACCGGATCGTGGTCGGCGAAGTGCGTGGCGCCGAAGTGCTGGAAATGCTGCAGGCGATGAACACCGGCCATGACGGCTCGATGGCCACCATCCACGCCAACTCACCGCGCGATTGCCTGTACCGGATCGAGATGCTGGCCGGGTTTGCCGGCTTCCAGGGCAGCGAGGACAGTCTGCGCCGACAGATCGCCAGCGCCATTGATTTCATCGTGCAGATCTCGCGACTGGGCAGCGGCCGCCGCGTGCTCATCTCGATCACGGAAATCACCGGGGTCACCGACAACATGATCGCCACCCAGGAGATGTTCCGTCACGAAGTGCAGATCGACGCCGATGGCAACGAGTACGACCGTTGGGTCGGGCTCGGCTTCCAGCCGCACTCGCACAAGCTCGAACCGTTCCGCCGGCAGCTGCGCGAAGCACTGGGCGGAGGCTTCTGAGCATGGCCTTCGTCCTGCTCCTGTGCAGTGCGGCACTGGTGCTGATCGCCCTGGCCGTGGAGCTGTGGGGCGGCGCTGCCGCACGCGAGCAACGCAGGTTGTCGCTGCAGCACGCCGAGCAGCGGCTGGCGCGTCCGGACACCTCGCCGCGCCTGGCAGGCATGGGTGACAGCCAGGCGCCGATGCCGGTGAGCACGGCGCCGGCGGGGCTGCCTTGGGACGCGTTGATGCAGCGCGCTGCACTGCCGACCGGTTGGCGGGTACCGCTGCTCATCCTCGCCGCCGCGTCGCTGCTGGCCTGGATCGCCAGTGCACGCCTCGGCACGGTGTGGGCTGCGCCGATTGTCCTGGTACTGAGCGCTCTGGCGGCCTGGTTCTGGGTGTCGCGGCGGATCAACCGTCTGCAGGCCAAGCTGCTGCGCCAGTTGCCGGATTTCCTCGACAACCTTGTGCGCCTGGCCGGTCTGGGCAACAGCCTGCAGATGGCCTTCCAGACATCGGCCGCGCAGATGCCGATGCCGCTGCGGGGCCTGCTCGATGCCACCCTGTCCTACACCCGCAGCGGCCTGGACCTGGACCGCGCGCTGGCGCAGGCCGCCCAGCCCTATCGGCTGGAAGCCTTGAATGTGCTCTCGGTGGTGTTGGGCGTCAGCGTGCGCATCGGCGGCCGCGCCGATCAGATCCTGCAGCGCATGGCCGATTTCATGCGCGATCTGGATCAGGCCCAGCAGGAACTGATGGCCACCACCTCCGAGACCCGGATGTCGGCCTGGGTGCTCGGCCTGCTGCCACCGATCAGTGCCGTACTGATGGCGATCACCAGCCCGGATTTTTTCCAGCCGATCCTGCACGAGCCGCTCGGCCACAAGCTGCTGCTGTGGGCATTGGGACTGGAGCTGATCGGCGGCTTCCTGCTGTACCGGCTGGCCAAATCCATATGAGTACCTGCCTGCACGTCCAGATCGGAGGCCCGCATGACCAGTAGCAGCTGGTGGATCGCCACGTTGTTGGTGCTCGCCGCCGGCGTGGCCCTGTTGGGGGTGCGTGGCTGGGTGCTGAGCGGACGCGAACAACGCCACCAGGATGCGTTGCAGGCCGCATTGCGGCCGCGCGATGTGGCGGGCACACCGGCCGCCCCACCCCAGCCGGCGGTGAGCCTGCGCCAGCGCTGGCTCAAGGGTGTCGCCGCGTTCGGCCAGCGCTTCAACGGCGGGCGTATCGAAGCGGCACTGCTGGCTCCGGAAGATCGGCTGCTGCTCGATCAAGCCGGATGGAACACCCACGCCGGCACCGCGATCTTCCTCGGCCTGCGCCTGTTGATCGCGGTCACCACGCTGGCCCTGGTGCTGGCCTTCAACCACAGCACCGGCTTCAGCCGCGCGATGGTGATCTTCGGCGCGCTGGCGTTCGGCATACTGCTGCCGAAATTCGCCCTGCGTGCCTGGGCGATGCGCCTGCGCAGACAGGTGACCGCCGAGCTGCCGCTGCTGATCGACCTGTTGCGGCTGCTGCAGGGCGTGGGCTTCAGCATGGACCAGAGCCTGCAGACCCTCGGCGACAAACTGCGCAACGCGGTCCCGGTGCTGGGCCGGGAGATCCACCAGGCCAACATCGCCTACATGCATGGTCGCAGCCGGGAGCAGTCACTGCGTCGCCTCGGCGAATCATTCGATGACGAAGACCTGCGCAGCCTGGTGCAACTGATCCTGCAGGTCCATGCACATGGCGGCGCGGTGCAGGAACCGCTGCGTCAATTCAGCCTCCGCCTGCGCGAGCAGCGCCGTTCCACGCTCAAGGAGAAGGTCGGCAAGCTCTCGGTGAAGATGACCGTAGTGATGATGTTGACGTTGTTGCCGGCGTTGATGCTGGTGCTGGCCGGTCCGGCCATCATCGCCCTCGCCTCCGCCCTGACCAAACTGGATTGAACGCCATGCGCCACGCCGTGCTTCCCCGCCTCTGCCTGCTGCTCGCCGCGACGGCGCTCTGCGCGGCCTGTTCGAACGTGCGCAACGGTTACCGCCAGGACCCGATGGCGCTGGCGTCGCCGGAGGTAGCGCCCCAGGACGACAAGCAGCTCTACGCCGAGCTGATTTCGAAGATGCAGCAGCAAGGTGCGTACTACGCCTCGCTCGCGCACGTGGATGCCTATCGGCAACGGTATGGCGACAGCCCTCAGCTGCGGCTGTTGAATGCCGATGCGCTGCGCGAAACCGGCCAGCGCGAGGCCGCGCTGGCCATGTACGGCAGCCTCACCAACGGGCCACAAGCCGCCGCGGCATGGCACGGCCTGGGCCTGATCGCCGCCCGCGATGGCGACCCGGCACGGGCCGAGCAGGCACTGGCGAAGGCGGTGCAGCTGCAACCGTTGAACACGGGCTACCTGGGCGATCTCGGCTTCGCCCGGCTGCGCGCAGGTGACTGGACCCGCGCGCAGGAACCGCTGGCCAAGGCCGCCGAGCTTTCGCCGGGCAGCGCCAAGGCGAATGCCAATCTGGCGGTGTGGGCACTGCTGCGTGGCCAGACAGCGATGGCCGAGACGATCATGCGCAATGCGCGGCTGACCGACGGTGCGCAGGCAGAGGTGCGCCGCCTGGCCGAGCAACTGCGCCAGCAGGCGACCCCCGCACCCTCCGTGCAACGCGCGCCTGCCAGTGTCGCGGCAGCGGCAGCGGCCGCCGCGCCCGCGCCCGGGCCCCGGCCCGTCGCGCTGCCTGCGCCGCAGCCGGCTGCCCCGCGGTCCGCCTCGCGCCACGTGGCGGTGGACACCGATCGCCGCACCAGTGCCGATGCCCGCCTTGCGCCATCGATGCTCGAACGCTTCAGCACGCCCTCTCCTGCCAGCGAGACCACGCCATGAGCCAGCTGCGTCGCATGCCTGTTCCCCTCCTGCACACTGGCCTGCTGCTGATGCTGGTGACCTGGGCGGCGCCCGTGATCGCGCAGCAGGCACCGCTCACCGGGCAGATGCTGGGCGGGCAGGATGGCCCCACGGCCGTCACCACGCCGCTGCCCCCGCCCGCACCCGTTGAGCGCGTTGAGCCCGTACCGGCTTACGTGGAACGTGCCCCTGCTTACGCAGCCGCCACACCTGCCGAGCGCTACACGCCGCCCGCACCGCCACCGCGCGGCGAGATCGGCCAGACCACCCGCGACCTGCTGCGCATGCAGGCCCAGGGCACCCATGCCGGGGCGCGACTGCCGATCCTGGGTGACCAGGCCGCCGCCAGCTACGCGCGCTACCTCAAGAGCTTCGAGCACGAGATTCCCGAGTTCCTCAAGACCAGCGTCAAGAAGGACGGCGCTGACACCAACTAAGGAGGGCAAGGCCATGTACCACTCCAGCGCCTACGCACCCCGGCCGTCCCGACGGCGGCTGCGCGGCGGGATGTCGGTCACCATGATGCTGGTGCTGCTTGGCCTGGTCGGCATGCTCGGCCTGGTCGAAGTGGGCTATCTGTACTGGGCCAAGCGGGATGCGCAGAAGGTGGTCGACCTGGCCTCGATGGCCGGCGCGCAGCGGTTGGACCTGTGCAGTGCCGACCGCCGTGACAACAGCGCCGCCCGCGGCAACGCGCAGAAAGACAACGGCTTCACCGGCACGCTGGCAATCCAGTGCGGCAACTGGAACCCGGGCCGCGGCGCGGACGATCATTTCAGCATGACCCTGGACGCGGCCGGCCCGCTCAATGCGGTCAAAGTGGTCGCGACGCGCTCGGTCGTGCCGTTCTTCGGCCAGAACACGCGCCTGCCCACGCTGCGTGCGGAGGCCGTGGCCACCCGTGCACCGCCAATCGCGGTGTTCTCGGTGGGCTCGCAGTTGCTGCGGGTCAATGGCAATACGCCGCTGGGCAATGTGCTCAACCTGGTGGGTGTCAATCTGGACCGGACCACCCTGCTTGGCTATGACGGATTGGCCCAGGCGAACGTCACGCCGGGCGGCCTGCTGCAGGCGCTGGGGATTCCGGTCAAAGCCAATATCGGCGTCGCCGAGTTCAACGCACTGCTGGCCGCCAACCGGGTCTCGCTCGGCCAGCTGCTGGATGCCACCGCTACGGTACTGACCAACAGTGGGGTCGCCAACGTGGATCTGCGCGCGCTGCGCAATGCGCTCGCGGCGAAGCTCGATCTCAATCAACTCAATGTCCAGCTTGGCAGCACCGATGCCGCGGGCGGCCTGTTTGCACACATCGTGGCTCCCGAAGGCCCTGCATCTCCGGCATTGCAGGCCGACGTCAACGCGCTGGACCTGATCACCACCAGCATCAGCATCGCCAGCGGCGGCAACGGGGTCGCTGTCAACAATCTCGACATCCTTGGCATGGTCAAAACGCAGGCGGCGATCATTGAACCGCCGTCCATCGCCATCGGCGGTGTCGGCACGCGCGCCTACAACGCGCAGGTCCGGCTGAAGATCAACATCGATACTGGCGGCCTGGCGCTGCTCGGCCCCGTACTCAACTCGCTGGGCATCCGCCTGAACCTGCCGATCTATGCCGACGTGACCAACGCGATGGGCACACTGGAGGCGTTGAACTGCGGCGCGACCCCGCCAACGGCGACGGTGCGGGTGCAGTCGTCGCTGCTGCGCGCCTGCGTAGGCCGTGTGGATGCGGCCAATCAGTTTTCGCAGCGCAACGTGTGCGATACGGGGCTGCAGAACGAGCAGCTGCTGACCCTGCTGGGGGCACCACTGGTCACCGACAAGATTTCCCTCAATGCGCTGACCCGCGATGAGAGCATTACCCTGGCCGCCGGGGAGACCGCGTCCACTTCCTTCAACCAGGCCCAGGTCGGCACAGCCGTCTCCGGCCTGGTCAGCGAACTGCTGCGCGTGCTGAGCAACGTGCTCACCCCGGGCAAGCAGGGCAGTAGTGATGCCACAACGGCCGCCCGCCTGGCAGATCAGTATCTCAAGGCGGCCAATCCGGGGAACGGGTTCTACGATGCCAAAAAGACCATCGAGCTCCTGCGCATGGGTGATCCGTCCCGCGGCATCGGTGCGCTGGGTGACTGGGAACTACCCAACGCCGTGCCCTACCCATGTGGCCTCCTGAACCTCGAGACCTGCTTCAAGCCGGGCTCGGTCTGGGTCGGATACAACGCCACGGTCACGGGTGAAGGCATGGGCGGACTAAGTGGCGTGCTGGGCCCCATCCTCGGTGGTCTGGTGATCAACCGCTGCAACAGCCTGCTCAGCACGCTGCTCAACTACAACAACTGCGTCAAATCCAACCTGGCCGCTTACATGCAGACCCGGCCCGGCGGTCTGCAGGATCTCGGCGACGGCACCGGGGTGATCGACCCGGGCACCGACCAGTTCCGCTGCAGCGGCCTGCTGTGCCTGGCACTGACCCCGGTGCTGGAGACCCTCAAGCCGCTGCTCAACGGCGTCGGCACCCTGCTCTCGCAGACCCTGGCCCAGATACTCGGGCTGGAGCTGGGCCGGACCGACGTGCACATGCAGTCCATCCAGTGCAGCCCGGCGCAGTTGGTTTATTGACGCTGCGGCGAAGTGCAGACCACGCGATTGTGCGTGCTAGACTTCGGCGGGGACTTTACTTCACTGATAATCCACTCGTGGATGGCCTGAATATGCGAGAGAGAAAAGGGGTTGGTTCCATCGTCGCGCACGCGCTGACCGGTGGGATTGTGTTGCTGCTGACATTGAGCGTCGTCCCGCAGGCCCTGGCCGCGCGCGCACCGCGTGCCGAGCCGGCCGTGGATACCGCCACGCGCCCGGCGCCGGTAGTCCGCAATACCGTGGATGAACTGCGCCAGCTGGTGGATTCCAAGCAGCTCACCGAGCTGCGCACCACCTATAACGGCAGTTATGGTGCCAGCCTGCTGTTCAATACCAGCACGCTGAACTATTACGTGGCGCTGTTCCACGAGAAGGATTTCTGGCGCGTGATCAAGACCGATTCGGTCGACAACGCCGAGAAGGTCTACCGCACGTTCGTCGAGCAGACCGAGCAGCTGGCGCAGGTGTATATCGACACCACCCGCCTGCAGGCCGGCAAGCGCTATACCGAAAACCTGGTCGCCTACAACGAAGAGCGGCTGCGCAGCCTGCAGCAGGAAGCGGATCTCCAGCGCCAGCAGTCGCTGCAGGTCAGCGCCTCGCTGGAACAGGCCAAGCAGCAGGCGGTCAGCCTGAGCACGGACCTGCGCAGCAGCCACAGCGAACTGGACGCGCTCAACCAGCGCATCCAGACATTGCAGGCCCAGCAGCTGAACCCGGCACTGTCGCTGCCCTCGGCCGAAACGGCCACGCCGGACCCTGCCCCGCAGGGCAACCCCGCCAACCCGTAACGGCATCCGGCCCTGTAGTTGCGGGGCACGTGACAGACGGCGCCGATGGCGCCGTCTTTCTTTCCGGTGCAGTACCCTTGATGGCGCAGACGTACTGCGCATCAGCAAGGAGTGCACCATGCCCGTTCCACGCCCCCGTAGCGCCCTGTCCCGCGCGCGCGCCGCCCTGGTGTCCTCCCGCACACGGCTGGCCGCGGCCCTGGTTGCCGCGCTCGCCCTGCCGGTCGCCGCCCCTGCCGCCCCGCCCTCGCCTCCATCGCCTACATTGCCGCCACTGTCGGCCGAAGCATCCGATCCCAGGCTGCTGGGCTGGATGCAGGGCGCGCCGCCGCCGGAAGACAAGCGCATCCGTTACACGGATGACGACTATTTCAGCTTCCCCAAGCTGCGCTGGACGGCCTGCCATTTCCGCCAGTTGATGCCCACCGTGGGCGTCAGCCGGGGACCGGGTGCCGCGCATGACCTGCCGCGTCGGCTGGATGCCGCGATCGACGCGCTGTCGTTCACGCCCACCGGCACCAACAGTCAGATGACCTGGGCACAGTCGCTGTCGGCCAACTACACCGACGGCATCGTGGTGCTGCACGACGGGGTGGTGGTCTACGAACGTTACAGCGGCTGCCTGGACGAGCACGGCCAGCACGGTGCGATGTCCGTCAGCAAGTCGATGACCGGTCTGCTCGGCGAGATGCTGGTCGCCGAGGGGGTGATCGATGAAACCCAGCGCGTCAGCGCGATTGTTCCCGAGCTGAAGGACAGTGCGTTCGGCGATGCCACGGTCAAGCAGGTACTGGAGATGACCACGGCACTGCGCTACAGCGAAGACTACGCCGACCCCAACGCCGAGGTCTGGGCGTTCTCCGCGGCGGGCAGCACTCTGCCCCCGCCTGCCGGCTACACCGGGCCGCGCAGCTATTACGATTACCTGCAGACAGTACAGAAGCAGGGCCGCCACGGCGAGGCTTTTGGCTACAAAACGATCAATACGGACGCGCTGGGCTGGATCATCGCCCGGCGTACGGGGCAGTCGGTTGCACAGTTGCTGCAATCGCGGATCTGGCAACGGCTTGGTGCCGAGCAGGATGCCTATTACACCGTTGACTCCAGCGGCACGCCGTTTGCGGGTGGCGGCTTCAATGCCGGCCTGCGGGATCTGGTCCGCGTCGGCCAGCTGCTGCTCGACGACGGCACGGTCAACGGCCAGCCCATCGTGCCCGCCGCCGCGATCGCCCGGATCCGCGCGGGTGGCAACAAGCAGGCCTTCGCCAAGGCCGGCTATCCCCAGCTGCCGGGCTGGAGCTATCGCGGCATGTGGTGGATATCGCACAACGACCATGGCGCCTACATGGCGCGCGGCGTGCACGGCCAGGCGCTGTACATCGATCCCACCGCACGCGTGGTGATCGCGCGGTTCGGCTCGCACCCGGTGGCCGGCAACAGCGCCAATGACCCGACCACCCTGCCGGCGTTCGATGCCGTGGCGCGCTATCTGATGGACCGCCACTGACGGCAGTGAGTGCCGACGATGCCTGCATCTCACCGGCAGGCATCGTGCACCAGGTCATCCATCCGCCGGCTCAGTGCCAGGCTCGGGCGGTCACCCGCCTTCGCGTAGGTTGTCTCGCGCTGGCGGCGCGCGGCATCGCACCGGACCGGATCGGCATGCACCGAGATCACTGCGCCCCGGAAGGCGGCTGCCGGCTGCACGTTGCGGCGCGGCGACCGGCGCGGGCGCGCCGGTGCAGTCTCTGCGCGCCGTTTGGCCTTGAGCTCCTGGCGAAGCGATTCGATGTACAACGTATTGGCGCGCGTCTCCGCAGGCGGCGGCATGTCACGGATGCGCTCGGTCCGGCCGGTGCACGGCGTGGACTGGTACTGACGGCTGCCATGCACGACACAGGTGTGCACCTGCTGCGGAAAAACCTCGCTCACTGCAGCGCTCATCATGATGGCCAACATCCATACAGACACGGCTCAGCTCCCTCCACGAGGCTGCAGCATGTCCATAGCCCCTTATCCCCGGCCGTGACCTGCCGCACGCTGGACGCGCGACGCGCATGATCCCGACACGACGTCAGTACTACGCCCTACCCCGATCCTACGGCGTGGCGCCCACATGCAGCTCAAGCAGCTCATCGCCCAGCGCATCGATCTCACCGGTGGGCCGCCAGCCGAGGTAACGATAGAAGCCGTGCGAGCGCACCGCCGGATCCGCTGCACACCCCAGGATCAGCCGCGTATGGCCTGCCTCGACCAGATCGGCGATGGCCAGATCCAGCAAGTGCCGACCGATGCCCCGCCCTTCATGGGCCGGCAGCAACGCCAGGACCACGATCTCCCCGCCTTCGCGATCGCCAAAGCAATACCCGACCATCCGCCCGTGTTCGAGTGCGATATGGCCCGGCAATGCATCGTCACGGATACCGGCCGCCCAGCTGTCTTCGGTGATGCCCAGTTCGGCCAGCTGTGCGGCGGAGAAGGCGTTCTCGCGGGTGCGTCCGCGCAGATCGATGCAGGCAGCGGCATCGTCGGGCAGCGCACGGCGGTAGTGAAGGTGATTTATCATGGCGCATGGATTGCAGTGAGTTTCAGGCGGCAAGCATACGCGAGCGCCCCGCTTCCGGCCGCATTGCCTCGGAGAACGACTTCTGGCGGGACCCCCAGCTGCCGTGGGTTGAGTCACGTCGCGCGTGCAACAGCCGGGCCTGTTACCGCCCGCACAGTCATCCCACCTGGTCGATCGGCGCCGTGGACGCGGGTGAGAGCATGTTCAGCGGCGCGCCTGGCGGACAGCACCGCCTTCAACCCGGCACCTTGGTCATCGTGCCGGCGCACCGTGTACACGCCTGCAATCCAGCGCCCAACACCGCCTGGAGCTACCAGATGCTGCATCTGGATGCAGCATGGGTGGCGGCAGTCACGGAAGACAGGCACCCCATCGACAAAGACGCCCCAGCGGCGCCGCTGATCCGGATCGACCGCAGCCCGGTGCGCTACCGGCTGTTCTGCGACATGAATGCCCTGCTGTTCTCCAGTGTCGATCCCGGTGAAAAGGAAGCAGCTGTCGTCGCTTTCATCGACGATCTCGACGTCCTTGCCGGGGCGCCGGTTCCCGCCCCGCACGCAAGTGCAGCGCAACACCGGCGACTGCAGCCAGCATTCGCCCTGCTGGACGCCGCGCCGATGTCGAGCGTGTCGCTGGCCGATCTGGCCACATGCACGGGGATGGACCGCTACGCGATGATCCGGGCGTTTCGCAATGCCACTGGACTGACGCCACATGCCTGGCAGCTCAATCGGCGGATCAATCTCGCCCGCGAGCGCCTTGGTCGAGGGCAACCGCTGGCCGAGGTCGCACACGCGCTCGGCTTTGCAGACCAGAGCCATTTCCAGCGCCTGTTCAAAGCTCACGCCGGTATTACGCCAGGCCGTTATCGCCGCTGAGTACTGCGCAATATCGTGCAATACATCGCCGCGCAACATCGGCACAGTCAGGCGCCCCATTGAAGCCTGCCCGCCCCCCATGGAACAGTTTCTGCTCGTTGCTGCCGTGCACTTTCTGGCGCTGCTGTCGCCCGGGCCGGACTTCTTTCTGATCACCCGCACCGCAATCCATCAGGGCTGGCGTGTTGCAAGCGGCGCATGCATCGGGGTTGCATTGGCCAACGGTGCCTATATTGCGCTGGCGTTCTCCGGCGTCGCGGGGCTGCAATCCGGCAGCGCGCTCTTTCGGGTGATCCAGATAGCGGGCTGCGCCTTCCTGCTGTACATCGGCCTGCTGTTCCTGCGCCATGCCGGGACCGCCTCACTGCGTCTGCCTGGCGAGCAACCGGCGGAGCTGTCCCGCCCGGCTCAGCGTTCCGCGTGGATTCGAGCCCTCGGACTGGGCGCCGTCTCCGCCCTGCTCAACCCCAAGAACGCCCTGTTCTACGCCAGCCTGGCGGCCATGTTGAGTGGGCCGGACAATACCGCCGGAACACGGCTGTTCTACGCGGTGTGGATGTTCGCGGTGGTGCTCGGCTGGGACCTGTTGATGGCCGGTATGGTTGGGCGCGCGGCAGCGATGGACCGATTCAACGCAGCGCTGCCGTGGATCGAGCGCCTGTCTGGCGTGCTGCTGATCATCCTGGCACTGGCGGTATTGGGCGCGATGGTGATCTGAGCAGCTTCGGCGCCTGTGACCCAAACGCAGCGGGCCCGGCATTGCCGGGCCCGCGAGCGGATTACAGGAAGCGGTAGTCGAACTCCAGCCACAGCTGGCGACCGTAGGGGTCGTAGTTGCCGACCGGGTAGAACGGCCAGCCACCGCCGTTCTTGTCCGCCGGTGGGCGGCTGTCGCGCAGGTTGTTGACGATCAGGCCGAGCGTGGCGTTGTCATTGAGCTTGCGGTACAGACTGGCGTTGTAGGTCATGTACGGGGCGATGCGGCCACTGCCATCGGTCTTGGGCAACGAGCCGTAGCGCATGCCATACAGGGTGGCGGTCCAGTCATTGATCGCCCAGGTGACGCTGCCGTTGACCTTGCTGCGCCACTGGTAGGAATCCAGCGAATTGCGCTGATCCTGCACGTCATCGCCAGCGAACTGGCGGTAGCTGTGATCGATCACCAGCGAGTACGCCACGCGGGCCGAGAAGCGACCATAACGGCCTGCATCCCAGCGCAGATTCGACTTCAGGTCGATGCCGCGCACGGTTTCGGAGGCGGCGTTGATCGGGTTGATCAGCACGCGCACGACCTGGTTCGGCTGCACTGCGGCATCGGCCGGGTTGCGGATCACCCGGCGCAGTGCATCCTGGCACTGTGCCGAGCCGATATCGCGTGCGTCACCGCCCACGGTCTGGCCGAGGCGGCAGTCCGCTTCGTCCTTCAGGATGCGGGTCGCATCGAGATTGGTGACCTCATCGTCGATGCGGATGTCGTAGTAGTCCGCCGTGAAGTCCAGGTTGGCCGAGGGCGACCACACGAAGCCCAGGCCATACGATTTGGCGGTTTCCGGCTGCAGCTGCGGGTTGGCGCCGCTGGTGTAGTCGATCGCCAGCCCGCTGAAGTCACAGTCGTCATACGCCTGGCCGGCACTGCGGCAGCGCCAGTAGTCGGTCATGCCGGGGTTGTAGCCACGCGTTTCGGTCGCGAACACGTAGTTCATGTCCGGCGCGCGGAAGCTGGTCGCCGCACTGGCACGCAGCAGCAGCGTATCGAACGGACGGAACTCCAAGCCGGTGCTCCAGGTCGCCTTGCCCAGGTGGTCACCGGCCGCGCGGTACTGGTCGTAGCGTCCCGCCACGGTGGCGGTCAGGCGCTCCAGCAACGGCAGCTGCAGTTCCACGCCGGCTGCGTAGCGATCACGTTCGCCACCGGCGGGGATGCCTGCGTTGAGATTCCAGAACACGCCCTGCGCCAGTGCCGGGTCCGGGCGGTTGCTGTAGCCCTGGCTGCCCGCTTCGACGACGGCTGCCAGCGCGGCGCGGCCACCGGGCAGATCGAACAGCTGGCCGTTGACGCTGACGCTGGCTGTCTGCAGCCACGCGGCGTTGCGGCTCTCGTAGCGGCCCGACAGGCCTTCATACTCGCCCGGGGTCAGCGGCTGATACAGGCGTGATGGATCCGGTGCATACACCTCCACGCCATTACGGGTGCCCAGCTGCGGGCCGAGCATGTACGTATTGATGTCGATCAGCAGGCCCGGGCGCTGCGTCTTGTTCTCATAGCGCGAGCGGCTGTAGGCCGCTTCGTAATCCCAGTCCGAGCCGCCGATACTGCCACGCGCGCCCACGTTGAATGACCAGGACTGCTCCAGGAACCGGTTGGCATTGCGCTGCACGCCGCCGATCTCTTCCGGTGCGAAACGCCGGTACCAGCTTTCCAGCTGACCGCTGTTCTGGTTGTAGAAGTAATTGCGCGAGGAGGTCCAGCTCGGTGCACGGGTGTTGTTGTAGATACGCGCGGTGCCGATGGCCGCATCGGCGAACAGTTCCTGGCGATCGTTCAAGCGCCACGTCACCGCGCTGTAAGCATCGATGTTGCGCTTCTCGGTCTGCACGGTCCAGAACGTCGGCGCGGCCTCATTGCTGCCGCAGTATCCGCCCTGGCGCGGATTCTGCGCGCGGAACACGCTGCCGCCATACAGCGTGCTGGCGGCATCGCAGCCGTCGGTACCGGGATCGATGTAGTTGTTGGTGGAGGCGTTGCGGCGATACGCCACCGCCGTCGCCAGCGGTGCCACGCCACGTGGATCATCGGTCAGCGAATCCATGAAATCGCGCTGCGAGCCGTAGATCGCCTTGCGGTTGGCGATCTCCAGCCCGAAGATCGCGTCCCAGTTCTCACCCGAGCCGCCGCCAACCGCCTGCAGGCGCTGGTTGTCGCCCCCGCCCTGTTCGGTGGTGCCGGCGCGCACATTGATGCCGACGCCGTCGTAGGTCTTCTTGAGGATGATGTTGACCACACCGGCGATCGCATCCGACCCATAGACCGCCGACGCGCCCCCCGCCAGCACTTCGATCCGGTCGATCAGCGCACTCGGGATGTTGGCCAGGTTGACCACATTGACCGAGCCTTCGTAGGCCAGCGGGTAATCCGACTGGCGGCGACCGTTGACCAGCACCAGCGTGCGGTTGGGGCCGAGGCCACGCAGGTTGATGGTGTTGGCAGCCGGCGTGAAGGTGTTGCCGAAATCCTCACCCTGCACGTTGCCGGTGTTCTCGGTCAGCGCGCTGAGCGCTTCGAAGGCGCTGCGGTAGCCCTGCGCCTCGATCTGCTCCTGGGTGATCACGGTGACCGGCGAGGGCCCTTCCACGCTGGCGCGGGGGATGCGCGAGCCGGTGACCGTGACCGCATCGAGCTGGGTCGGCGCATCGGCCGCGTGGACCACGGAACCTGCGCCGAGCAGGGGCAACAACGACATAACCAAGACCCGCCGACGCAGCGGGCGATACAGCACAGACATGCAGATTTCCGGTAAAAGAGCTACGTCCCGGCGCGGACAAGCCCGTGCCAGAGCGTAGTGAGGGAGGGGCCGTGATTCTGCTGAACAGGCGGAAAAGGAGGAAATGACCGCCCGGGATATGCTTATCGGGATTTTGCCTAAGCCCTGCCCTGCAAGGATTCCGCATGCGCTTCATCCAGACCTTCGAGCTGTATCCCTTCCTGGACACCGTGGTCAGCCTGGTCGCCGCGTTCGTGCTCGGCACCTTGATCGGCGCGGAACGGCAGTACCGCCAGCGCACCGCCGGACTGCGCACCAATGTGCTGGTCGCGGTCGGCGCAGCGGCCTTCGTGGATCTGGGCATGCGCATCGCCGGCAACGCTGAAGCCGTGCGGGTGATCTCCTACGTGGTGTCCGGGGTCGGTTTCCTCGGCGCCGGCGTGATCATGAAGGAAGGCATGAACGTGCGTGGCCTGAACACCGCCGCGACGCTGTGGTGCTCGGCGGCGGTCGGTGCGTGCACCGGTGCGGACATGCTGGCCGAAGGCGCGCTGCTGACCGTGCTGATCATCGCTGGCAACACGCTGTTGCGCCCGTTGGTCAACGCGATCAACCGCATCCCGATCAATGAGGCCGCCTCCGAAGCGACCTACGAGGTGCGCCTGAGCGTGGACCCTGCGGCCACGCCCCTGGCACGCGAACGCCTGGTGGACGCACTGGAGGCCGCGCAGTACCCGGTCAGCGACGTGCAGGTGATCGAACACGCAGACGGCCCGGTGGAGCTGGTCGCGATCCTGGTCAGCACCGCCGTCAGTGCCGATGAGCTCGATGCCGTGGTCGCGCGGCTGCAGCGTCAGCCCGGCGTGGTGCATGCCAACTGGGAAGTCAGCACCCGCGATTGATCCGCGCCCTGCCCGGCACAACGAAAAACGGCGGCCCTGCGGCCGCCGTTTCCGTGATCGCCCACGCGCCTTGAATCAGGCGTCGGCAGGCAGCGCGCTCTGACGGCTCACCAGCGCGCTGAAACGGGCCAGCGAGCTCAGGTGGTGATGCACCAGCGCCAGCCAGCCGCTGCGGTGCCAGGCCACGACGGTGGCGTCCGGCAACGCGGCGAACTTCTCCACGTCCACGACCTGGAAGCCGTTGATCGACATCTGCCGGCCATCGGCCAGGGTGACGTCGATGTTGCGGTCGATCAGCAGTTCGTTCTCGATCAGCGCGGCGGTGAAGCGACGGGTCTGGTCATGCTCGCGCGTGTAATCGCCGCAGAAGCGCATCGCGTTGTCGACAATCTCGGTCGCCTTGCCATCCTGGAACAGCGGCACGCCGTCCTCGCTCTGGCCCTGGTTGACCTGCTTGGCGGCCGAGTCGAGCGCGAGCACGTATTCGTCCTGCTCACCCGCCTGCATGAACACGAACGGGTAGCGGCGCACGTACGCCGGCACGTAGCTCTGCTCGTCCCATACACCATCGGCAACAAACAGGTTGCGCTGGGCCAGGCCGACGGCCACCAGCGGCATCGCGTCCTTCCCGGTGAAAATGATCGGGTAATGCTGGGCCAGCGAGCCGAACTCGCCGATCACGGCGGGGATCGCATTGGTGTCGGCAGCAAAATGCGCGGTGTCGGGCACCAGGCGCCAGGCGGCATGCAGATCCGAGCGCAGCGGCACGGGCGTCTGGTAGAACAGCGGACCGGTGGCCTGGGACGGCGCAGCGGCGGGCGGAGTCGTGGTTTCAGCAGTCATGGATTAAGTCGGATACGTCGCGCCAGTCAGCCCGGGCGCGAAAGCGGGAACCGCATTGAACGGCCACTATAACGTGCCACGTCCGTGGTTTTTATTTCAATCACGCTGGATTCCCCGCGCCGCGCGAGTGTCCGGTGAGTCCACGTCAGTCCGGCACTGCCTGATCGGCGATACAGGCGCCGTCCCGGAAGCGAGATACACGCCGCTACGAGCGGGCCGGATCCGACACGGTGCGCAGGTCCGACGTGTTTACCCGGCCGTGCGCAAGCCAATGCTGCGCGCCCTGCCCCGGCAACGCCTCACAGCACACCGTCCAGCGGGCCGGCGGCACCGGTCAATACGGCGCAGGCGTGATCCTGCAGCTCCTCACCACTGGCTTTGTTGCCCGCTGCCAGGTCCAGCCGGGTGGCCAACAGCACGAATCCGGGCGCACCGGCGGGGTCCGTCTGCCCGACCACCACCAGCGACCAGTTGCCGATATCGGCGGGCTCGGCCAGATGAGCGGCCAGCAGACGGACCGGATTCGCGGTGAGCGCGGCACCCGGCAGCTGGCGGGCGAGATAGGCATGCCCGCGCAGCGGCTCCGGCAGTGGCTGCCAATCCGCGCCGATGGAGGGCTGCAGCCGGCGCAGCTGGGTCAGGACATCGGCCCGCAGGCAATCCACGTGGATGTGCAACTGGTGCTGGGAACGCCCATGCGGCGAGTTCAAGGCCAGGCTGGCCACGTCGCGCGGCAGTGACCGGCCCAGCGCCTGCTCGGTGTGGCTGCGGGCGGCCCAGGCCGCGGCGAAGTAGTTCGGCGCTCCGGCCCGCAGCAGCGCGGGGCTTTCGATCCCCGAGACCCGGTCCAGCGGCAACACCAGGAACTGGTAGTGGCCGTGCGAATCCTTGAGCAGCACATCGCGGCGCTGCGCCTCGACGGCCACCGCCAGGCAGCTGCCACGGGGGGCGGCTGCGTCGGCGCAGTCGCGCTGGATGATGCCCCACAGGGCGTCCGGATTGGCGGGCGGCTTGGCCGGCGGCCGGGCCGGCGTGGCGCAGGCTGCCAACAACAGCAGCGCGCAGGACAGGAAGAATCGGGCGATCACGGACAGGCTCGGACAAGGATGCGGGCCCGGCCGGCAGTGCCGGTGGGCGGGCGCGATTGTACCGTGCCGGTTCTGTCGCTTCTGTGTCAGTAGGTGCTGTACGGCACCTCGACCACCACCGGCGCGGCCGGTGCCGGCGGCAGCAGGGTGTAGCGGTCCAGCGCGCCATTGTCATCGGCGAAGCGCTGCGACTGCACCTGCAGGCGGTACGTGGTGGTACCGAACTTGATGCTGCCACCACTGGCATCCAGCGCGGCCCCGGCCGGCAGCAGCAGGCCGCCGAGGTCGCTGTAGCCGCCGCCTTCCTGCGAGAAGACATGGTCGACCAGCTCGCCCTCGCGCGCCATCGCGAACACATGCGGGTCGCCGTGCCGGCGGTTGTAGTCCTCGTTGCCGAGCAGATCGGCGATCCATACCCCGGGCAGCCGGTAGCGGGTTTCCAGCGCGATCGCATCGAGACGGTCGCTGTCCACCACCAGGCAGCACACTGCCTGCTTGTTCTCGCGGTCCAGGATCGCGAACCGCTCGCCCTTGGCAACCTCGCCCGGCAGGATCGCAAACGGCTGGTTCCTCAGCACCGGCTCGGCGCCACTGGCCGAATGCAGGTTGCGCCAGCCACCGAACACGGGTGCGTCCGGCTCGGCCGCCACGGCGTTGCCGGCCATCATCATTCCCAGCGTCACGATCACTGCTGCGGTGATCTTCCTGCTCTGCATGCGCTACTTCCGTTGGTTGACCTGTCGCGGCGACATCGCCGGACCTCACAAGACCGCGACACTATGCGCCAGCGGGACGGCCGCGGGCAATCGGGGCCGTTCAACCGATCACGATGTAGTCACTGACCAGCGCGATGCCCTGGTGCTCCCCGCGCTCAAGCTGCACATACCGGCCGCCGACCTGGTCGATGGCGATACAGTCATCGACCTCCAGCAGGGCATCGGTATGCGGCTTGAACCAGCTGGCATCGCGCAGCACCTTGGCCTTGTGCTTGGCCTCTTCGACACTGGTGGCGACCAGCAGCCGGTAGTCATGGGCCTCGCCCAGCGCGCCGGCGGCATACCCGCCGAGATTGAGGAAGTAGAGCCGCGGCGCGCCCGCGGCCGGGGCCACCTCGCCGAAGCGCACCCGGTACGCCTCCACCCCATCCACTGCGAGCCAGCCATCGACATGCAGCCCTTTGCGTTCGCCGAACCACTCCTGGCGCAACTGCGGGTAAGCCTCTTCGATGACATCGACATTGGCGAAGGCCACATCGTGGACCTCGATCCTGGCCCGGGCATGGCGCCCGCCAAGCATGAACACGTGCAGCACCTGCGACTCCCGGCATGGCCGATCTGAGGGGCCGCCAGTGTAGCGCCGGCGGCCGTTGCGCCCTGCCCCATCAGCCGCGCAGGCTGCGTCCAACGGTCGCGGGGTCCCCACCACGCGGCGATGCACACGGCGGTGGTATGGTCGGCGCCTGACCCCGCAGGAGCGACCCGATGTCATCCCTTTCCCGTTATCCCCTCGCCGCGATCATGCTCGCCGGCACCCTCTCGCTGGCCGCCTGCGTCAGCACGCCGGGCCCGGAGATCAAGGGGCCGGGCCTGTGCAAGGCCGATGCCCTGGGCTGGGCCATCGGCCAGCCGGCCGACCAGGCGAACATGCGCAAGCTGCTGCTGCAGAGCGGCGCCGGCCTGATCAACCCGATCGGCCCGGCCACGATCACGTCGCGCGACCTGCGCAAGGATCGCCTGCGCGTGTTCATCGACAAGGACAACGTGATCACCGCCGTCCGTTGCGAATGATGCCCCGCGGGTAGCGCCACCCCATGGGTGGCTGCCGTCAAACCCGCGATACGCCGGCACAGCCACCCATGGGGTGGCTCTACCCGTGGGTGGTGCAGTCGCAGCTGCCCCATCCGCGCGTCTTCGCGGTCTGGCCGATGCCCGGATTGAACGTATTGCTCGGATCCAGCTGCTGATAGAACGCCGCCAGCGGCGGCTTGGCCGGATATAGATGGCCGACGTTGTGTTCGGCTGGATACTCGGCACCGCGTGCATCCAGCAGCGTCCACATCGCGTGCTCGATGGCTAGCGGATCCTCGCCCTTGCGCACGATGTAGTCCTGATGGAACACATGGCACAGGAAGTGCCCGTAATACAGTTTGCCAGCCAGGCGTGCGTCGAGTTCCGCCGGCAGGTGTTCCACCCACTGGCGGTCGTCGCGTCGCAGTGCCACGTCCAGGGCCACGATGTCTGCGACCTCGCCGCGGTGCACTTCGCGATAACGCACGGCCGCGCCGGCCACGGCGAAGCGATGCAGGAACGCCTTGCGCCCCTCCTCGGCCGTGCACTGGAAGAAGTCGCCCTCGCCATCAGCGAAGTGAGTGCGCAGGAAGGTTCCGGTTGCGGCGGCATCCTCCGCCGAGACCTTGAGCAGCAGATGGTGCTCGTAACGGTCACGGAACTGGCCCATGCGCGTGGGCAGATGGCGTGGCAGGCAGCGCATCGCCCACTGGATCACCCGGTCGGTGACCCCGCGCAGGCCCAGGCTTTCGAACCAGCCATCGACGCGGCTTTTCAGCGCGAACGCGGCCGGCACCCGGGCCGTACCGAAGCGATCGATGAGCAGGAAGGTGTCCTTGCCATAGCGCTCGCCGATGTCATACGCCTCGCGGTGCAGGTACTCGCCGGAGATCGGCAGGCGTTCGAACGCGGTCAGCAGATGGCGGCGGATCGCGGTCAGATCCTCCATCGCGTTGCTGCCGATGTAGAACACCTCAGCCGGCTCGCGCGCGAAGGTATCCAGCCGCACCGCGAACACCGCCAGCTTGCCGGCCGAGCCGGAGGCCTCGTAGTGGCGGGAAGGATCGGCGTTGTAGCGGGCCGGCGTGGCCGCATCGACCTGGCGCACCTGCTCGGCATACCGCGGGTCGGAGGCGGCGCGGTCGTTGCCGTTGTCCACGTCGGCCGGCACGTAGTCGCCGCGCTGCAGCCGCTCCAGGATCTGCTCGGGGGTGTCGCCCAGCGCGATGCCGAGATGATTGACCAGCTGCAGCTGGCCGTGCGCATCGACCTGGGCGAACAACGCCATCTCGGTATAAGCCGGGCCGCGCCGCACCAGCGAGCCGCCGGAGTTGTTGCAGACCCCGCCCAGCACCGAGGCACCGATGCACGACGAGCCGATCACCGAGTGCGGTTCGCGGCCCAGCGGCGTCAGTTCCTTCTCCAGCCGGTCCAACGTCGCCCCGGGCAGGCAGACCACCTGGCGGCCCGCGTTGATCAGCTGCACGCCGGTCAGGCGCAGCGTGTTGAGGATGACCACCGGACGGTCATAGTCGGCACCATCCGGCGTGGAACCGCCGGTGAGGCCGGTGTTGGCCGCCTGCATGATCACGATCGCGTTGGCCGCCACGATGGCCTGCAGGGCGCGCCACTGTTCCAGCAGCGTGCCCGGGCGGACCACCGCCAGCACGGGGCCATCGCCGAAACGGTAGCCCTTGCGGAAGCGCCGGGTCGGCTTGTCGCCGCACAGCACGTGTGCATCGCCGACGATCGCGCGCAGCTGCGCCAGCAGCGCTGCCGTGCCCTGGGATGCGGCGTTCATGGGGCGGCCGCGAGGCGACGCGTGGCGTCCACCAGCGAATCGGCACTGATATCGGCGATGGTCCTGGCGCCGGTGAGCGTCATCGCCACGCGCATTTCCTTGGCCATCAGGTCCAACAGGTTGGCCACGCCGGCCTCGCCCTGCGCCGCGAGCGCGTACACGAACGCCCGGCCAAGCAGCACGCTGTCTGCGCCGAGGGCAATCATGCGGACCACGTCCAGACCGTTGCGGATGCCGGAGTCAGCCAGGATCTTCAGCTCTCCCTTGACCGCATCGGCGATCGCTGGCAGCGCCCGCGCGGTGGACAGCACCCCGTCCAGCTGGCGACCGCCGTGGTTGGAGACCACGATGCCGTCGGCGCCGAACCGCACCGCATCGCGCGCATCGTCCGGATCGAGGATGCCCTTGATCACCATCGGGCCGGTCCAGAACTCGCGGATCCATTCCAGGTCCTTCCACGAAATGGACGGATCGAAGTTGTTGCCCAGCCAGCCGATGTAATCGGCCAAGCCGGTCGGGCTGCCACGGTAGGTGGAGATGTTGCCCAGGTCATGCGGGCGGCCGAACAGGCCGACGTCCCACGCCCAGCGCGGGTGGGTCATCGCCTGCAGCATGCGCCGCGCCGGCGCGTTCGGGCCACTCATGCCCGAATGCGCATCGCGGTAACGTGCGCCCGGCGTCGGCATGTCCACGGTGAACACCAGCGTGGTCACGCCGGCCGCCTTGGCCCGCTCCAGCGCATTGCGCATGAAGCCGCGGTCCTTGAGCACATACAGCTGGAACCACATCGGCCGGTCGATCGCTGGCGCCACTTCCTCGATCGGGCAGACCGAGACGGTGGACAGCGTGAACGGAATCCCCCGGCTCGCCGCCGCCCGCGCCGCCTGCACTTCACCGCGGCGCGCGTACATGCCGGTCAGCCCGACCGGCGCCAACGCCACCGGCATCGCCAGGCGTTCGCCGAACAGCGTCGTTTCCAGGCTCAGATCGGACATGTTGCGCAGGATGCGCTGGCGCAGCGCGATGTCCGACAGATCCGCGACATTGCGTTTCAGGGTGTGCTCGGCATACGCGCCGCCATCGATGTAGTGGAACAGGAACGGCGGCAGGCGGCGTTGCGCCGCTGCGCGGTAATCGGTGGAGGCGGAGATGATCATGGGTCAACCGTGGGAAGAAGGAAGCCGCGACGCGCGGGCGCGCCGGGCTTCGTTGTCGTCGAGCGTGCGCAGGGACGTGTGCACGAATTCCAGGTGCGCGTGCGCGGCGGCACGCGCGCGTTCGGGGTCGCCGGAGAGCACCCCCTCCATCATCTCGCGGTGCTGGACCGACAGCGGCTCAAAGGTGCGGGCCGAGGTATAGAGCTTCTCGCGGCTCTGCGAGATGTTGGTCTGCAGCAGTTCGAACAGGCCGCGCATGACCTGCAGCAGCACCAGGTTGTGCGAGGCCTCGGCGATGGCCAGGTGGAAGGCTGCATCGGCCCGTGCCTCACCGGCGGGGTCGTCCTTGCCGTGCGCGGCCATCATGGTGTCGAAGGCCTGGCGGATCTTCGCGCGGTCCTCGTCGGTGGCGCGCAAGGCCGCATGCCAGGCGGTCGCCCCTTCCAGTGCATGGCGGATCTCCAGCACATCGAAGCGGTATTCCGGGTCACCCTGGAACAGCGGCAGGTACGGCATCAACGGCTCATCGATGGTCTGGCGGGCGCGGGCCGCCGGCTCGCTCACGTAGGTACCGCCGCCGACCCGTGCACTCAGCAGGCCCTGGCTGGCCAGCTGCGCGATCGCTTCGCGCAGCGCGGTGCGCGAGACCCCCAGCTGCACCGCCAGTGGCCGCTCGGCCGGCAACCGGTCGCCCGGCTGCAGGTTCTGCTCACGGATCAGGCCACGCAGCTGCGCGGCCACCTTGTCGGACAGGCGTTCGTTCTTCATGCCGCCATTGTCGCCCGCGTGGCGGGCGATGGGGTCGATGCCAGTAGCCGGACTGCCGCGCATGGGCTCAGGGAATCATCCAGGTCAGCCAGTAGGCCTGCACCGTGGTGAGGATGCCGACCATCACGGTGAAGATCAGGCTGTGCTTGACCGTGAAGCGGAACAGGTCCGATTCCCTGCCGGCCAGGCCGACCGCCGCGCAGGCAATCGCGATCGACTGCGGCGAGATCATCTTGCCGGTGACCCCGCCGGTGGTGTTGGCCGCGACCAGCAGCACTTCGGACACGCCGATCTGCTGGGCCGTGGTCGCCTGCAGCGCCGAGAACAGCGCATTGGACGAGGTGTCCGACCCGGTCAGGAACACGCCCAGCCAGCCCAGGAACGGCGAGAAGAAGGTGAACGCCTTGCCGGTGTGCGCCAGGGCCAGTGCCAGCGTCGCCGACAGCCCGGAGTAGTTGGCGATGAAGGCGAACGCCAGCACCATGCCGATGGAGTAGATCGGGACCTTGAGTTCATTGGCGGTTTCAGCGAAGGTGCGCAGCGCCGCGGCCGGGCGCATCTTCAGCAGCACGATCGCGATGACCGCGCCCAGCATGATCGCCGTGCCGGTCGCCGAAACCGCATCGAACCTGTAGATCGCCTCGTACCCGGTCGGCACCGGCACGATCGGCGGCATCTTCTGTACCAGCTGATCCAGCGACGGCACCGGAATCTTCAGCACCCAGTGCTCCAGCGCGCCACCGGCGGCGAACAGCGCTTTGAATGGCGGGATGCTCCAGATCGTGACCATGGCGGTCAGGATCAGGAACGGCGACCACGCCTTGACGATCTGGCCGGTGGAATGCCGCGGCGCTTCCAGGGCCTGGGCCGCGGCTTCGGCGCTGGTTTGGGTATCGAAGCGGAAGATCCGCACCGGCTTCCACCTGCGCAGGAACAGGGTCAGGCACACCAGCGAGGTCAGCGAGGCGGTGATGTCCGGCAGCTCGGGGCCGATGAAGTTGGAGGTCAGGTACTGGGCGATTGCGAACGAACCGCCGGCCACCAGCACCGCCGGCCAGGTTTCCTTGACACCGCGCCAGCCATCCATGATCGCCATGATCCAGAACAGCACGATGAGGGTCAGGAACGGCAGCTGGCGCCCGGCCATCTGGCCGATCTCGAAGGCGTCCAGTCCGGTCACCTGCCCGGCCACGATGATCGGAATGCCCATCGCGCCGAACGCCACCGGCGCGGTGTTGACGATCAGGCACAGGCCGGCCGCATACAGCGGCTTGAAGCCCAACCCGACCAGCAGCGCGGCGGTGATCGCCACCGGCGCACCGAAGCCGGCCGCCCCTTCCAGGAACGCGCCGAACGCGAAGCCGACCATCAGCATCTGCAGGCGCTGGTCTTCGGTAACCGAGAGGATCGAGGCGCGGATGATGTCGAACTGGCCGGTCTTGACCGAGACCTTGTACAGGAACACCGCGCCCAGAATGATCCAGGCAATCGGCCACAGGCCATAGACGAAGCCATACCCGGCCGCCGCGAATGCCTGCGACAGCGGCATCCGGTAGAACAGCAGGGCGACCGCCAACGCGATCGCCACGGTGATCGTGCCGGCCAGCCACCCCTTCATGCGCAGTACGGCCAGCGCGACGAAGAAGAAGGCGATCGGCAGCAGCGCGATCAGGCTCGACAGCCAGAGGTTGCCAGCGGGGTCATACAGTTGTTGCCAGGCCTGCATCGGCGGATCTCATCAAGACGGACAGGGGTCCGCGCGGTCAGCACCGCGCGAACCAAGAACGCTCAACGACGACAATTGGTATTACCAACATGCATGTCAGTCGTTGAAACTGCCCGCATTGAAACGCCAAACGCAAGGCGAGCCTATTAGACCATAGGTCTAGGCCCGCCTATTGGTAGTACCACTTAGCAGCCGCAGTCGTTCGAGCGGCCTTTGAGCTCGACCGAGTTGCCATCCGGATCGCGCAGGCGCAGCGACAGACCGTCACCCTCCGCGCCGTAGTTGCGCTCGGCCGGTCCACTCAGGACCACGTTCAGCCCCTGCAGATGCGCGCGCACCTGTTCGGCGTCGAACGGCTCCACGCGCAGGCAGACATGCTCGACATTGCGCCCTTCCCGCCCAGGTGCTGCGCCACCTTCGCGCCCCAGCGGGCCGTCGACACTGATCAGATCGATCAGCGATTCGCCGGCATGCAGATGCACCATGCCCAACGAGGGCCGCTCGCGGGCGACCGTGCAGCCCAGGACGTCGCAGTAAAAGCGCACCGCGCGTGGGAGATCCTGCACGCGCAGCACCACATGGTCGATGCGCTGGATCTCGAAGGGACGTTCACTGCTCATGACGACTCCAGTTTTTTAGCGATACGGCTGAACACCACCAGCACGATCAGGCACAACACACTCACCCCGATAGCGATCACGTACTCACCGATGCCGACCGCGATACCGATCGCCGCGGCCATGATCAGTGAGCTGGCGGTGGTCAGGCCGCTGACCTGATCGTCGCGCGAACCGCGCAGGATCGTACCGGCGGCGACAAAGCCGACGCAGGCCACCACGGCTTCGATGAGACGGACCGGATCGACCTGCAGCAGGTCGCGGTAGCGCTCTTCCTGGAAGTGCTCGGCAATGCTGTCACCCAGCCCGACAATGAGGGCGGCAGCACCGGCGATCAGCATGTGCGTGCGCAGCCCGGCCGCATGCTTGCCCATCTCCCGCTCGATCCCAAGCGTGGCGCCGAGCAGCATTGCCACGGCGATCCGCAGCAGGATTGATAGATCTTGTTCCAGTCCCATCTGCACCTCTCATCCGGCAATGGACGGAGCGTCGCAGACAAGGGCGTCTGAGGACCGTGAAGCCAACGGCAGGCCCCGGTGAGCCTGCCGTCGCGGGGCTTACTGCGCCAGGTACCCGCCATCGATGGCGTAGTACGTGCCGGTCGCAAAGCTGGCGTCCGCACTGGCCAGCCAGGCCACCAGCGCAGCGACTTCCTCCGGCGTGCCGAGCCGGCCGAGCGCGTGCTTGCTCTCCAGCGCCTGCTTCACCTTCGGGTCCATCTTGTCGAGCAACGGCGTGGCGATGAACCCGGGGCCCACGGCGTTGATGCGGATCTTGTCTGCGGCGTGTTCCCACGCGGCCGTCTGGGTCAGCCCGACCACACCGTGCTTGGCAGCCGCGTAGGCGGAGGAGTTGCCGAACCCCACCTGGCCCAGAATCGAGGCCATGTTGATGATGCTGCCGCCGTTGCCCGCGCTGCGCATCGCCTGGATCTGCGCCCGCTGGCACAGGAACACGCTGTTGAGATTGACGTCGATGACGTTCTTCCAGCCGTCCACCGGGTAGTCGCCGCTGGTCGCCGACGGCCCGCCGATACCCGCGTTGTTCACTGCGATATCCAACCCGCCGAGTTCCTCGACGGTCTGCTTCACGGCCGCTTCAACGGCGCTCTCGTCGGTGACGTTCAAGGCGATGCCGATCGACTTCACGCCTTTCCTGCGCAGCGCCTCGGCAGTCTTCTCGACGGCATCGGCCTTGAGATCCCAGACCGCCACCGCCGCGCCGGAATCGGCCAGCAGTTCGGCCACGGCCAGGCCGATGCCGGAGACGCCGCCGGTGACAATGGCGACCTTTCCCTTGAGTTGATAATCAATCATCGCGTTGTTCCTCGGGTTGGAATAAGGCTGCGGGCAGTGCCTGCCCATGCGTCGACCATACGCCGCGAAAACGTTACAGAACGTGCACAGCGTGCTCCGCAACAATCCTTCCCATCGCTGCAACGCACCTGCGCCTATGCTCGGGGTCGTACGCCTGCCTCCCTTCTTTCAGCGGCCGATGGCGGTCGCCCTCCCCCAAGGTAAACCCATGACAGACTCCAATGACGGCCAGTTGTTCTCCCCCACCCGTCTGGGGGCCATCGACGTCGCCAACCGCGTCGCGATGGCACCGCTGACACGCAACCGCGCGATCCACGACCGCATCCCCAATCCGCTCGCCATCCAGTACTACGAGCAGCGCGCCAGCGCCGGCCTGATCATCGCCGAGGCCACCCAGATCAGCCCGATGGGCCAGGGCTATCTCGACACGCCCGGCATCTACAGCCAGGCCCAGATCGACGCCTGGAAGAAGGTCACCGATGCGGTGCATGCACGCGGCGGCAAGATCGTGCTGCAGCTGTGGCACGTCGGCCGCATCTCGCATATCAGCCTGCTGCCCGAGGGCGAGGTCCCGGTGGCACCGAGTGCCCTGCGTGCCAACACCAAAACGTTCACGGCCAAGGGCTTTGAAGCGGTCTCCGAACCACGTGCCCTGCGCCTGGACGAGATTCCCGGCCTGATCCAGGACTTCCGCCAGGCCGCGCGCAACGCGATCACCGCCGGTTTCGACGGCGTGGAAGTGCATGCCGCCAACGGCTACCTGATCGATCAGTTCCTGCGCGATGGCAGTAACCAGCGCACCGACGACTACGGTGGCAGCATCGAGAACCGCACCCGTCTGCTGGAGGAAGTGGTCGGCGCGATCGTCTCGGAAATCGGCGCCGACCGCACCGGTGTGCGCCTGTCGCCGGTGACACCGGCCAACGACGCTGCCGATTCCAACCCGCAACCGCTGTTCGAACGCGCCGTCGAACGCCTGGATGCCATCGGCCCGCTGGCCTTCATCCATGTGATCGAAGGGGCGACCGGTGGCCCGCGTGACAACATCGCCTTCGACTATGCCGCCCTGCGCGCCAAGTTCAAGGGGGCCTGGATCGCCAACAACGGCTATGACCAGGCACGCGCGGAAGCGGCCGTGGCGTCGGGCTATGCCGACATGATCGCGTTCGGCCGCCCCTTCATCGCCAACCCGGATCTGGTCGAGCGCTTCCGTCTCGGCGTAGCGCTGTCCGACCTGGACCAGGACACGCTGTACGGCGGCGGTGCGCACGGCTATACCGACTACCCCAGCGTTTCAGGCTGATCCGCGCGCGGTCACCGGTCGCGCATCGCATCGGTCACATCGCCGCCGGCAAGCACCGGCAGCAGCGCCCGGGGCAGCGTGCAGGGGCGCGTGGGCACACTGTCCACGCGCCACCCGCGCCCGAGCAGGATGCCCTTCCCCTTCGAGGGCGGGCCATTGCCGGGTGCCGGACAGCTGATGTCACTGAGCAGCACCTGTCCGTCGCGATCCAGCCATTGCTGGACGAAGTACTCACCCTCGGCAAAGCGCATGGTGCCGAGATTCAACAGCGTCAGCGGCTGACTCTCCACGTCCCCTTGCCAGGTGGACTGCAGTTCCACGCCGCTGAACAGCAGGCGTCGTCGCAGCAGCACCTGATGGTTGGCATCCAGCAGGACCAGTTCCTCATCGCCCCCGTCCAGATAGCGGCGCGTCCAGGTGCGGTCCGCGCCCCAGGGCAGGATATCGAAGCTCTCCGGCGGCGCCGGTTCGCTGCCATCGGCCAGCATCATGCCCAGCTTTCCGTCCCGGCGGAATACCACCCGGCTACCGTCCATGCGCACCACATCGTCGACGGGACGACCCACGATACGGCCACGCTCGAGGTTGTACAGGTGCTTGACGCCGGCGGCCTGCTCCCGGAGCAACAGCAACGGCGGGGTGACGTGGTTTTCGTCGATGGCCATGTCGGCAGGCACCGTGTAGGCCGTGCGTCCATCCCACCACAGGCGCGGTGAGGATTCGCTGCCAAACCTGCCGAGCAATCCAGTGCCGACGGCGTCGAACCGGGTCACGTCTGAAGGCGCGAACACGACCTCGCCATGGCAGTCCAGCACCGCTGCGGTCTCGGTCTGGGTGGGATGGCGCACGCGCCACGGCGGTGCCTGCCGCTGTTCGGCATCGGGTTCGTCGAGCACCGCTGCCAGCGCGGCCGGGGCGGCGGTGGGCGGGTGGGCGCCCTCCTTGTCCAGCACCTGCCAGCGGCCACCGCAGTAGTCCAGGCGGACGGTGCCACGCTGCGCGGCAAAGTGTCCGTCGGCCATCAGCCAGCCGGGCTCAGGCGTGTCGTCGGCGCTGCCGGTAGCGTGCCGATAGACCTGCTCGGGCCAGTCGCGCCGGCCTGCGGTACCGCCGTACTGTCGGTAGCGGGGATACAGGCCATCCTGCCGATAGCGGGCGATGTCCGTCGTCCTGCCCTGTGCATCCACCCGCCGCCACAGCTCGCCCTGACGCAGCCACCAGCCACCGTCGCTAACCGGCAACAGCGCGTCGATGTCATCGGAAAACACCGTCGTGCCGTTTTCATCCCGCACCTCGCAGTGCTCAGGCACCTGGACACTGCACGCAACATACACGTGGCGGCCGGCGAAGGGCCCGGCCACCCACTGGACCTGTCGCTCGTCCAGTTCCATGACCGGGCGCCCCTGCAGGTCATGGAAGCGCAGCGGACCACTGCGCGCGTTCCACAGCACGCGATCGGGTACCGCCAACGGCAGCCATTCGCCATCCTTCAGTGCCGGCAGGCGCACCTGCCCCAGCGCATCCACCACACCCCGGCCACCGACCGCCTCACCATCCGTCTGGATGAACGCCTCCCACACAGGATCACCGGGTGGGGCCTGCCGCAGCACGAACCGTTCGTGATACTCGGTGTAGCCGCGGTCCTCGCGCAGCAGGCGTCCTGCATCGTCGTACCACTGCTGCGGCGTAGTGGGGCCCTGCGCGCGCATCCAGCGGTCGGCGGACAGCCGATGCATGCGCGCACCATTGGGGGGCACCAGCAGACGGCCATCGACGGACACCAGCGCCTCGGCGCCGAAACTGTTGCCCAGCACGGTGAACGACTGCGCGGGCGCGCCGCCTGCCAGCGACATCAGCGCGCCGACCACGAACATCCTTTTCATCGGTCACATCAGGGAAAGCGGAGCTGCACGCTACCGCCTGTCCACGGACGATGCAATGCAACCGGAGCGGC
Organism: Stenotrophomonas sp. TWI273; assembly: GCF_039674765.1. Classification (NCBI taxonomy): domain Bacteria; kingdom Pseudomonadati; phylum Pseudomonadota; class Gammaproteobacteria; order Lysobacterales; family Lysobacteraceae; genus Stenotrophomonas; species Stenotrophomonas sp. TWI273. The sequence continues at coordinate 321,402 of NZ_JBDJOA010000004.1, read as the reverse complement.
CCCGCATGCGGCGTGCCAGCGCAGCCGCGTGGGAAAGCAGGCTGTGTCCGCTCAGTACACCGGCAATGAAATGAAACTGGCCTGCTGCGGTGCGTGCCAGATCTGCTGCGTCGCCTTCTGGTAATCGCCCGGCTTGGCCAGGTAGATATTCGGCACGAACGTCTGCGGATTGCGGTCATACAGCGGGAACAGGCTCGACTGCACCTGCACCATCACCCGATGGCCCGGCTGGAACACATGGTTCGCCGTTGGCAGACCGAATCTATAGTCCAGCACCTGGTTGCCCGCGATCGCCTTCGGGTCGCTGAAGCTCTCGCGGTACCGGCCACGGAAGATCGCCATCGAGACCGACAGCTCGTACCCGCCCATCTCGGGCGTCGACGGCGTCTGGTCGGGATACACATCGATCAGCTTCACCACCCAGTCGCTGTCGCTGCCACTCGTCGCCGCCTGCAGATTGACCTGCGGCGCACCACCGATCCGCAGCGGCTCGGTCAAGGGCTCACTGACGAAGGTCAGCACGTCCGGCCGGCCGTCCACGAAGCGCTGATCCTTCACCAACCAGCTCGTCCACATATCGCGGTCAGCGAACCGCACCGGGCGCGGCACGAACGGCACCGGCTTGGCTGGATCGGACACATACGCCTCGAACGTCGCCTCTCCCGCCTGCGGTGCTTCGAAGGACAGCTTGCCGCCCGCGCGCAGATACAGCGGCCTGGATTGGGCCACGCTGCGCGGCCACTGCTGCAGCTTGTCCCACTGGTTTTCGCCGGTGTTGTAGATCAGTACCGGCGGCGTCTGCGCCTTGGGCGCGCCATCCACGAGGTACTGATCGAAGAACGGCTTGAGCACATCGCGGCGGAACTGCAGCGCGGTGTCGCCGTCGAACTTCAAGGCGCCCAGGCTGCTGCCGTCGTAGTTGACCTGGCTGTGCCGCCACGGCCCCATCACCAGATAGTTCAGTGTGTTGCCGGTGTCACGCGGCTCCATCGCCGCATAGCTGTGCACCGCGCCCCACATGTCTTCCTGGTCCCACAGCCCCTGCAGCCACATGGTGGGTACCTTCAACTCGGTCTTGGCCATGCGCGCGTCCAGCGCCTGCTCCTGCCAGAACGCGTCGTAGCTGGGGTGTTCGATCAGCTTGTGCCACCACGGCAACTGATCCAGGCCATTGGCCTTGGCGTAGTCCCCGGCCGAGCCGGCGCGCAGGAAGGTCGTGTAGTCGTCGTAGCCCACGCTGGGAATCGACGGCCCCTTGCCGCGCTTGGCCAGCTGACCGGTGAAATAGCCGAAATTGACCTGCCGGAACGCACCGTAGTTGAGCCAGTCATCGCCCATCCAGCCATCGATCATCGGGCTCTGCGGCGCGGCCACCTTCAATGCCGGGTGCGGGTTGGTCAGCGCCATCACCACGGTGAAACCCTCATAGGACGAGCCCAGCATGCCGACCTTGCCGTTGCTTTCGGGCACATGCTTGACCAGCCAATCGATGGTGTCCCATGCGTCGGTCGCGTGGTCCACCTTCGTGGTGTTGAGCGGCCCGCGCAGCGGCCGGGTCATCACATAATCGCCCTCGGAGCCGTACTTGCCGCGGATGTCCTGGAACACCCGGATGTAACCGCCATCAACGAACACCTCATCCCCCTGCGGCAGGATGTCGCGCATGTTCGGCGAATCCATGCGCTTGGCACGGTTGGCGGCATCGTACGGGGTACGGGTCAGCAGGATCGGCGCGTTCCTGGCGCCCTTGGGCACCACGATCACCGTGTAGAGTTTCGTTCCGTCACGCATCGGCACCATCACCACGCGCTTGTCGTAGTTGTCCTGCGCCGTGGGCGTCACGAAGCCCTTGGCGGGAATGTCCGGGGTCATCGGCGAGGTCTGCGCCGACACACTGGCCGCAACCATCAGACTCAACAACGCAACTGGCAATACACGCACACGCATGGGGCTCTCCCGGCAGTGATGGCAACTCCCGCAGCCTAGCGCCGCAGGCGCGGCCCCGGTAGATGCCGATCGGCCTGTTCCGTGGCCGTTTCGCGCATTCAGCTGCCAACCACCGTTTCGTGCAAAGCCTGCCAGCGCAGCGTGCCGTCCGGGCGGCTCACGAGGACAGCCAAGGCCTCACGTCGATGGCCGGTGCCATCCGCACCGATCTGATCCTCGCGATAGCGCACCGCGCAGGCGGCTGGCGCGAGCGGCAGGTACTGCAGTGCATCGACCGTGATCCGCAACCCGGGCCGGCTGCCATGGGCGGCGGCGAAGAAGCCGGCCAGCGCGGGCGTGTCCAGGCGGACGCCACGGATCCCGACCATGCTGAAGTCCTCGCTGAAGTGGGCCAGCAGTGTGTGCAACGCAGCCACCGGCGAGCGCCCGGTGAACCAGTCTTCGATCAGCACATGCAGGTCATGGATCTCGTTGAAGGCAAGCGTGTCATTCATGGGGAGGTTCTCAAGGCAAGGGAAGACGCCGGCAGGCGCCATAGCAGAAGCATCGGCAGCAGGCTCATGGCCGCCGCCAGCATCAGGGTGAGCGGGAACGCGTGCGCTGGCAGCACGGACGACAGCACTGCCAGCACACAGGCCAGCAGCGCGGCGGCCAGACAGAAACTGAGTTGACGGTTGAGATTCCACAGCGCACTGCCCGGCAGCAGCTCCGCGTCCGCCAGCCTCTGGAACGCGAGCGTCTGTGCGCTGCTGCTGCACAGGCTCCCGCCCAGGCCCATCAGTGCGAAGGCCAGCACCGGCAGCCACGGCTGGCTGGCCTGTATGCCGATCAACAGCGCGATGCCGACCGCCTGGCATCCCATGCCGGCCGTCAACAGCGGGCGCGCCCCGATGCGTGGCAGCCAGTGTCGTGTGGTGGCGATGGCGCAGGCCGAGGCGATCGCCCACGGCAGCATGAAGCCGCCGATGGCCGCGGCGCCGTAGCCCTGGCGATGCAGCAGCAGCGTGGCCACCAGCTGGGTGCCGATGAACGTACCGGGCACCAGCAGATAGACCAGCATCGCCAGCCGCAGCGAGGCATGCCGCAGCAGCGACCACTGCAGGACCGGATGATCCGTACGGCGTGCACTGCGGGCATACAACGCCAGCACCAGGGTGGCGACCACGAGCAGGCCCGCGCCCAGCATCCACTGCCCCGGCTCTGCCAGCAGGCTCAGCGCGACCAGCAACACGCTCAGGCCCAGTGAGCCGAGCAACAGCCCGCGACGGTCCAGCGCAGGTACGGCCACCGGCGCACGCTGGCGTACCCACGCGGCCGCCAGCGCGAAGGCCACCATGGCCAGCGGCACACTGACCAGCAGCACGCCGCGCCATGAGCCCCACTCCACCAGCACACCGCCCAGTGTGGGCGACAGCGCCGGCACCAGCAGCGCCACCGCCATGATGCGGGCGGTCAGGCGCGCGCGGTCGGCCGGTGGGCATTCGCGGTAGGCCATCGCCTGCCCGACCGGAATCAGCAGTCCGCCGCCCAGCCCCTGCAGCAGCCGCCAGCCGATCAACCCCTCGATGCTGGCCGCGGTGCCCGCCAGTACCGCGCCCACCGTGAACAACGCCAGCGAGACGCACAGCACCCGGCGTTCGCCAAGACGCGCCGCCAGCCAGCTGCCCAGCGGAATGACCAGGGTCAGACCAAGCATGTAGGCATTGCCGATCCACGCCAGCTGGGGCACGGACGCGTGCAGCTCGGTGGCGATGGCCGGATACGCGACGGTACCGATGAACATGTTCACCAGGTCCAGCGAGAATCCCAGCAGGTACAACGTTTCCACCCTGGCCCGGTATGTCATGCGGCGCTCCGATTGCGAGGCGGCAGCATGCGCGTTGGCGGCGGCTGGATATACAGGCAACCGGATGCAAGACTGTCAAACCTTTTTTGACAGTTAGAGCGCCGCCATGGTCAGCCTGGACCGCTTCGAGACCTTCAAGGCGATTGTCGACGCCGGCAGCCTGACCGCTGCCGCGCAGCGCCTCGGCCAGAGCCGCGCCGTGGTGAGCTTCAACCTCAAGCGACTGGAACAGGAACTGGGCGTGACGCTGCTGGTGCGCAATACGCGCAGTCTGGCGCTGACCGAGGCCGGCGAACGCTTTTACCAGCACTGCACTGCCCTGTTGACGACTGCCGAGCTGGCGATCGAGGAGGCACGCAGCGAACAGCTGCAGCTGCGTGGCACGCTGCGGCTGACCACCACGCCGGAGTATGCGATCGCCCGGGTCGTGCCGGTGCTGGAATCATTCCGCGCCCTGCATCCGGAGCTGCGCCTGCACCTGTCCACCTCACCGGCGCCGGCGGACCTGATTCCCGAGCGGTTCGATCTGGCGATCCGGTTGGGGCGCCTGCAGGACTCGCAGCTGCGCGCGACCCTGCTGGACGAACACGCGCTGTGCGCGGTCGCCGCGCCGTCGTTGTTGTCCACGCTGCCCGATGATGCCGCGCGCGATGACCCGGACTGGATCCGCACGCTGCCACGATTGGGGTATCCGCGCCTGGCGGATCTACCGCTGGTGGCGCCCGATGGCAGCGACCAGGTGTTTGCCTGCAACCCCGCCCATGCGGTGGTCACGGTCGACAACGCATCCACGCTGCGCGCCTTCGCGCTGGCCGGGGCCGGCGCGACCGTGTTGCCGCAGTGGTTGATCGATGACGATCTGGCGCAGGGCCGGCTGCTGCCGATCCTGCGCCGTCATCGCTTCCCGCGCCAGGGCGTATATGCGGTGTTTCCGAACACCGCCCAGCCCTCGCGCCGGGTCCGGCTGCTGCTGGCGCACCTGCGCGAGCACCTGCCGGGGTGAGCGGTGGCACGACCACCGGTCGTGCCCTACCCCGTAACGCGCGTTGCGTCCGATCCGCGGCCGGTACCGCCCGTGGGTCGGTACCGGCGCGTTCGTCAGCTCAGCGGACGACCTGCTCGGCCAGCTCCAGCGGCACGCGCTGCACCGGTGCATTGGCCGCGCGCGAGAGCTGCACTTCGTACTGCCCACCGGCGATCTTCCACTGCTTGGCGGCGGTATCGAAGCTGGCCAGCGTCTTCGGCTCGGCTTCGATGCGGATCCGGCGGCTTTCGCCCGGCTGCAGCGTCACCTTCTGGAAGCCGATCAGGCGGATCGGGGTGGTGCTGCCCTGCGGCAGCTGCAGGTACAGCTGCGGCACATCCGCACCGGCGACCTTGCCGGTGTTGCGCACGTCCACGCTGGCGACCACACGCTGGCCTTCCACGACCACCTGCAGGTTGTCGTAGCCGAAGCTGGTGTAGGACAGGCCATGGCCGAACGCGTACTGCGGGGTCAGGCCCTTGGCGGCGAACCACTTGTAGCCGACGTTGGCGCCTTCGATGTCGTAATCGATGGTGTCATCCGGCTTGTTCTTCGGGTTGAAGCCCAGGCCATTGACGTGCGGGCGCGGCAGCTGGCTGACATCGGTCGGCCAGGTCACCGGCAGGCGACCGGACGGATTGACCTTGCCGGTCAGCAGCGCGGCGATGCCTTCACCGCCCCGGATGCCCGGGTACCAGGCCTGCAGGATGGCCGGCACCTGCTGCAGCCACGGCAGCTCGACCGGACCATTGGTTTCCAGCACCACCACGGTCTTCGGGTTGGCCTTGGCCACACCGGCGATCAGCTTGTCCTGGTTGTCCGGCAGCTGCATGTGCGGCAGATCGACCGATTCGGCCGACCACTGCGTGGCGAACACGATGGCCACATCGGCGGCTGCGGCAGCGCGCGCGGCGGCGGCCACATCGCGGCCATCCACGTAATCGATGCGGGCATCCGGACGCTCGGCGCGCAGCGCTTCCAGCGGCGAGGACGGGTGGAAGATCACCGGGCCCGGCCAGGTGGTCGGCATCACGCCCGGCACCGCATTGGTGCCCCGCGCGGTCCAACCCACCATCGAAGAACCGCCGCCGCCGATCACGCCCTTGTCGGCATGGCCACCGATGATGACGATGCGCTGCACGTCCTTGCCCAGCGGCAGCAGATCATCGGCATTGCGCAGCAGCACGCTGCCTTCTTCAACGGTACGCTGCGCGGCGTGGAAGCCGGCCTCATCGTCGATCGGCTCATGCACCGGCGGCAGATCGAAATTGCCGTGCGCGAACATGGTGCGCAGGATGCGGCCGACCATGTCGTCCAGGCGCGCCTGCGGCACCACGCCACCGGCCACGGCCAGGCGCAGCGGTTCGTCGAAATAGACCGCCTTGTCGAACACTTCACCGGCCGACTGCTGGTCCAGGCCGGCCAGCGCCGCCTTGGAGCCGCTGTGCACGCCACCCCAGTCGGACATCACGAAACCGGGGAACTTCCATTCCTGCTTGAGCACCTCGTTCATGAGGTAATCGTGTTCGCAGCCGTAGGTGCCGTTGATGCGGTTGTACGAGCACATCGCCGAACCGGGCTTGCCGATGTCCATGGCGATCTCGAACGCCAGCAGGTCCGATTCGCGCATCGCCTGCTCGCCGATCTCGGCACTGTGGAAATTGCGCGAGGTCTCCATGTCGTTGAGCGCGAAGTGCTTCATCGTGGAGATGACGTGCTGGCTCTGCACGCCGCGGATCGACTCACCGACCAGCACACCGGCCAGCAGGGGATCTTCACCGGCGTATTCGAAATTGCGGCCATTGCGCGGATCGCGCTGCAGGTTGACGCTGCCGGCCAACAGGATGTTGAAGCGCTGCTGCCAGGCTTCGCGACCCATGGTGGCACCGCCAGCGAAGGCGATATCCGGGTTCCAGCTGGAGGCCGTGGACGGGCCGGACGGCATCGCGGTGGCGTGGTCGCCCTTGCGCAGGCCGCCCGGATTGGTCACGCCAACACCGGCATCGGCCGACTGCTGCGCCGGAATGCCCAGACGCGGGACGCCCGGCACGAAACCGGCCGAACCCACCGCGCCCTCCGGCAGCGGACCGCCATCCTTGCCCAGCCCGAAGTAGCTGTGCAGCATCTGGAACTTCTCATCCACGGTCATCTGCGCAACCAGGGCCTTGGCGCGAGCATCGGCGTTCAGGCCGGTGTCCATCCACGGCGTGTCGCCACCGACCGGCGCGGCATAGCCCAGGGTCAGCAGCGTGGCGGCGGTGGTGCCCTTCTTGCCGTCATGGGTGCGCAGCTTGATCGCCGCCGACGTGGCCGACTGGAAGCCATCGCTGAAGTAGCTTTCATTGGCTTCCAGCGCGACACGCGAAGGATCGAAGCCCGCGGTGGTGGCCGCATCGGCGCTGACCGCGCCCAGCAGCACGGCCGGCGCGCCCAGGCGCGAACCGGTGACCAGCGGCGGCAGTGCCGCGGCATCGGCGGCGCTGGTGTACAGCGCGACCACGTGGCGGCCATCGTTGAGGCGCAGGTAGTTCAGCGACGGCTGCTCGGTGCCCGATTCGGCCTCGATCGGCAGGCGGGTGAGCACGACACTGCCGGTCTGCTGCGCGGCGGCCGGATCGGCGGTCACGAAACGATAGTGATAACCCAGCGCATCGGCCAGGCCCTGCAGTGGGTCCACGCGGTCCGCGCGGCGCTCCACGTTGCGCACGGTCACTGCATCGACCTGCAGCTGCTCCAGCTGCGCGGCGACCACGGCGGCGTCCAGGTCACCCGGGGTCTGTTCCAGGGTCAGCACGGTGAACGCGTCGGTGGTGGCGGCCGGGGCAGCAGCCCAGGCGGAAGCGCTCAGCGAGAGCGCGATGGCGGCCGTCAGGGCCAGGGGCTTTGAAATCGTTTTCATGAGCGGACGAAACACCTTTGCTTGCGCAATAAATCCAGGGAGTCTTGCCGCAGAAGGGTGCAGCGCCATGTCGGCGGGAACCACGCGCGGGCGCGCGGAACCGTTTACAACGCAAGGCGATGACGGCTACGTCCAGGCCCCTCCGCCCGTCGTGACAGCCGCACCACCCGGGAGCCCGTGACCGGCGCCCCACCCGGAAGAGTGGGCGAGCGTGTTCATGCCTGTCAACAGGATGCTTACATTTGAGACACCGCAACCCGCGCGAAATCAGGGTGACAGGGGCTTCATCACCCGGGTGTCGGCGCCCTCAACCACCTGCCCACGCTGGTCGCGCGGCTGCATCGGCGCCAACGGCAGCCCATCGCTGTCGGCTTGCAGCACCGAGCGTGGCTCGCCGGGCGCGAACAGGAAGGCCTCGCCCCATTGGCGCAGCGCCACCACCAGCGGGAACAGCGCGCGACCGCGCTCGGTGAGCACATATTCCTGATAGCTGCGGCCTTCGCCCAGCGGCTGCTGCGTCAGCACGTCCGCCTCCAGCAAGGCCTGCAGGCGCTGGCTGAGCATGCTGCGCGACATCCCCAGGCGGCGCTGGAAATCGCTGAAGCGGCGCACCCCGTCGAAGGCCTCGCGCACGATCAGCAGCGACCAACGGTCACCGACCAGATCCAGCGCGCGCCCCACCGGGCAGGGGGTAGTGGCATCGGTTGTCATGTGCGGCCTCCTTTCGAGGTTTCATTTTAGAACCACATACTCCAGAATCAACTGGTTCTGTTTTGAGACTGCATCATGCCGCTCCCTGCCTCCGCCTCGCGTGCGTCCACCTCCCCGCTCCCCTCCGCCCTGCTGATGCTGTTCGCCTGCGCCGCCGGTTTGAGCGTGGCCAATGTCTATTACGCCCAGCCCTTGCTGGATGCCTTGGCCGCCGATCTCCAGATCAGCACGTCCCGCATCGGCGCGGTGATCGCCGCCACCCAGCTGGGGTCGGTGGCGGCGCTGCTCTGGGTGGTGCCACTGGGTGACCGCGTGGACCGCCGCCGCCTGATCGCGATCCAGACCATTGGCCTGGTGCTGGCCCTGCTGGCCGTCGCGCTGGCGGCACAGGCCTGGAGCCTGCTGCTGGGCATGCTGGCGGTGGGCCTGCTCGGCACCGCGATGACCCAGGGGTTGATCGCCTATGCCGCCGCCGCTGCAGGCGTGCACGAGCGCGGCCGCGTGGTTGGTGCCGCACAGGCGGGCGTGGTGGTCGGGTTGTTGTTGGCACGCGTCGTGGCCGGCGCAGTCGCCGATCTGGGCGGATGGCGGGCGGTGTACCTGCTCTCGGCGGCGCTGATGGTGGTGACGGGCGCGCTGTTGTGGGCGCGTCTGCCACGGCTGCCGGCCTCGACTGCATCCACCGCACGCACCGGGTTGATCGCCTTGCTGCGGCAACAGCCCGTGCTGCGCCAGCGCGGCGTGCTGGGCCTGCTGCTGTTCACCGTGTTCGGCCTGTTCTGGAGCAGCATGAGCCTGCCGCTGGGCGCGCCGCCGTATGCCCTCAGCCACACCGCCATCGGCGCCTTCGCGCTGGTCGGGCTGCTGGGTGCGTTGGCGGCGGCACGCAGTGGGCACTGGAGTGACCGGGGCCATGCCGGGCGGGTCACCACCGGCGCCCTGTGGCTGATGCTGCTGAGCTGGCTGCCGACCGCCGCGATGTCCCACCACCTGGGCTGGCTGGTGCTCGGCGTGCTGCTGCTGGATCTGGCGGTGCAGGCGCTGCACGTGACCAACCAGAGTCGGATTCTGGCCGCAGCCCCGCACGCGCAGGCGCAGGTGATCGCCGCCTACATGCTGTTCTACGCTGCCGGCAGTGGGCTGGGGGCGCTGGCCGGCAGTGCGTTGTATGCCGCGTTCGGCTGGCCCGGGGTCTGCATGGCGGGTACCAGTGTGTCGCTGCTCGCGCTGGTGGTGTGGTGGGCGATGCCGGGTTATCACGCCATCACCGGTGGTCATGAGCCCTGCCCGGTTCCGGGCGGATCGCGGCTCGATAATGACCGCTCACGTCCCGGAGCCGCCGCATGCCCCCACACCGCCACTTCGATCAACTCTGGCGCGACCGCAACGACACCTCCCGGCAACGCAGCCCGCGGGTGCTGATCCGGGTGTTCGTCGGCCCGGGCGAACTGGAAGCACGGGTGGCGTTCTACGAGCAGTTGCAGGGCGTGGTCGCCGATGCGGGCTTTCCGTTCCCCGAGGCCGGCCTGCGCCTGGCGATGGTCGGGGCATTCCTGCTGATCGAGGGCGCGCCGGACAAGCTGGCTCCGTTCACCACCACCACCGGCACGCTGCTGGTGGATGACGTGCAGCCCTATTACGACCGGCTGGTGGCGGCCGGGGCGCAGATCATCTTTCCACTGCAGGTCGTGCCCACCGGCGCGGCCTTCAACGCCGTGCATCCGGACGGCACCGTGGTCGAGTACGTGCACCACCGGCCCGATCCGCAGGGGCGCTGAGTAGATCCTCGCCATGCGTGGATGCCCTCCATCACGCGCGTGGCCATCCCATCTGGCGCGCTGCCATTCCGCTCTCCTGAAGCATTCATCACCCTCAACCGGTTCGGAATCCGGCCGCCGAATTCGTTAGCATTTTTACTAATTGCGGGTAGGATTGTCGGTCTCAGCCTTTGACACGCGTGCTGCCGATACTCGCCGCCATGCCCTTGTTTCCTGCCCGTTTCCGCCTGCTCCAGCCCTGCCGGGAGGCCCGCTGATGGGCGCCGTGCTGGCCCTGGACCGGCTGCTGGAAACCCGCCGGGTCTGGCGGGGGCAGCCGCGTGCGGCCTTCCCCGAGGTGGCCCCGCACCCGACCGGCCACCCGGCGCTGGATGCCCGACTGCCCGGCGGTGGCTGGCCGCCCTCGGCGCTGTCGGAGGTGCTGCTGGCCTCGCCCGGGGTCGGTGAGCTGGCCTTGGTCTGGCCGACGCTGGCGCGGCTGAGCCAGCAACAGCAGACCGTGGTGCTGATCGCCCCGCCGCACCTGCCGCATGCCCCGGCCTGGGCCCGCGCCGGGCTGGCACTGAACCAGGTGCAGGTGGTCCAGGCCAGCCCGCGCGATGCCTTGTGGGCCGCCGAGCAATGCCTGCGCTCGGCCGCATGTGCGGCGGTGCTGTGCTGGCCGCAGCAGGCCGATGACCGCGCGCTGCGCCGGCTGCAGGTGGCGGCCGAAACCGGCCAGTGCCTGGGGTTTTCCTTCCGGGATGCCCGGCATGCGCGCAACCCCTCCCCGGCCGCGCTGCGCCTGCAGCTCGACGATGGCCAGGTGCGGGTGCTCAAGTGCCGCGGCGGGCTGGCACCGGCGCAGCCGCTGCCGCTGGCCGTGGCTCATTGAGCCGCCGCCGTGGACTGGGCCTGCCTGCTGCTGCCGCACCTGGCGCTGGATGCCGCCCTGCGCCAGCAACCGGACCCGGCTGCGCCGCTGGTGCTGGTCACCGGCCCGGCGCAGCGACGCGTGCTGCATGCGGTCAGTCCCTCGGCCCGGCAGCTCGGGCTGCGCCGCGGCATGCTGCTCTCAGCTGCGCAGGTGCTCACCCGCGACATGCTCACCGTGGAGTACGACCCGCGCGCCGAACAGGCCACCCGCCAGCTGTTGGCCAGTTGGCTGTACGGCATCAGCTCGCAGGTCAGCCTGGATTTCCCGCACGCGCTGGCACTGGAAATCCGGGCCAGCCGCGCGCTGTTTGGTGATTGGCCGAAGGTCGAGCAGCGGTTGACCCGTGGCCTGACCGAACTGGGTTTCCGCCACCGGCTGGTGGCCGCACCGAATCCGCATGCCGCCAGCGTGCTGGCCCGCGTGCATGGCCGGCTCGGCGTGGGTGCGCACCAGGTGGAGGCGGCGCTGGCCCAGGTGCCGATCGAACGCAGCGGGTTGCCGGCCGAGGCGGTCACGGTGCTGGCGCGCTCGGGGTTGCGCACGCTGGGCGCGGCGTTCGGCCTGCCGCGCGAGAGCCTGGCCCGGCGCTTCCCGCCGCAGGTGCTGGCGCACCTGGATGCGCTGCGCGGGATCAGCACGCCGCCGCTGCGCTATTTCCAGCCGCCGGACCGCTTCGATGCGCGCATCGAGTTCGAGTACGAGGTCGAGTCCACCCAGGCCATGCTGTTCCCGTTGCGGCGCCTGACCGCCGATCTGGCCGCATTCCTGTGCTCGCGCGATGGCGGCGTGCTGCAGTTCGATCTGTGGTTCGAGCACGAACACCACCCCGATACGCGCCTCTCGATCGGCCTGCTCGCGCCCGAGCGCGAACCGGCGATGCTGTTCGAACTGGCCCGCAACCGTGTGGATCATCTGCAGTTGCCAGCGGGCAGCCGCGGCCTGCGCCTGCAGGCCGAGCAACTGCCGCCGTTCGTCCCGGCCGCACGCGATCTGTTCGACCCGCGCCCGCAGCAGGCGATGCCGTGGGAGCAGCTGCGCGAGCGTCTTCGCGCCCGGCTCGGCGATGACGCTGTGCAGGGGCTGGGGCTGCGTGCCGACCATCGGCCCGAACGCGCGACCGGTGACGCCCAGGGCGCGCCCAAGCCCCCGCCCCCGGTGCTGCCGATGCGCCCGGGCTGGCTGCTGGCCCAGCCGCAGGCGCTGCAGGATCCGCACCTGCGCATCCTGTCTGGGCCGGAGCGGATCGAATCGGGCTGGTGGGATGCCGGCGACATCCGCCGCGACTATTACGTCATCGAAACGCCGCAAGGCCAGCGCGGCTGGGCGTATACCGCCGCCGATGCACGCAGCGGACCGTTCATGCTGCACGGCTGGTTCGCATGAGCGCACCGCTGCCCGGATACGCCGAGCTGCATTGCCTGTCGGCCTTCAGTTTCCAGCGCGGCGCGTCCATCGCCGAGGAGTTGTTCGCGCGTGCCAAGGGCCAGGGCTACCACGCGCTGGCGATCACCGATGAGTGCTCGCTGGCCGGTATCGTGCGCGCCTGGCAGGCTGCGAAGAAGCACGCACTGCCCCTGATCACCGGTGCCGAATTCCGGCTGGAGGACGGCCCGAAACTGGTGCTGCTGTGCACCGACCAGGGCAGCTACGCCGCGCTGTGCCAGTTGATCACGACCTGCCGCCGGCGCGCGCCCAAGGGCGAGTACCGCTGCCTGCGCAGCGACATCGAACCGCTGCACGCCGGCCTGCTGTGCCTGTGGGCAGACCCTGCCCCGGGCATCGAGGATGCGCAGTGGCTGCAAGCCTGCTTTCCGCAGCGGCTGTGGCTGGCCGTTGAACTGCACCGCGAGGCCGATGATCGCGCGCGCCTGCAGCGCCTGCGTCGTTTCGGCCGCGACCAGGGCATTCCACTGGTGGCCAGCGGCGATGTGCACATGCACGTGCGCCGCCGCCGCGCGCTGCAGGACACCCTCACCGCAATCCGCCACCACTGCACGCTCGGCGAGGCAGGCTGGCGGTTGTTCCCCAACGGCGAGCGTCACCTGCGCACCCGCCAGGCCCTGGCCACGCTGTACCCGCCCGAGCTGCTGGCCGAGACCCTGCGCATCGCCGAGCGCTGCCACTTCGATCTCAAGCAACTGAAGTACACCTACCCGCGCGAACTGGTACCGGCCGGCCACGACCCGGCCAGCTGGCTGCGGGTGCTGGTGGAAGAAGGCATGCAATGGCGTTGGCCCGCGGGCGAGACGCCCCAGCAGCGCCACCAGATCGAACACGAACTGGCGCTGATCCACACCAAGCAGTACGAGTCGTACTTCCTGACCGTGCACGACATCGTGCGCTTCGCGCGCCGGCAGCAGATCCTCTGCCAGGGCCGTGGCTCGGCCGCCAATTCCTCGGTGTGCTACGTACTGGGCGTGACCGAGATCGACCCCAGCGAGATGGAGCTGCTGTTCGAGCGCTTCATTTCCGCCGAACGCGACGAGCCGCCGGATATCGACATCGACTTCGAACACGAACGCCGCGAGGAAGTGCTGCAGTACGTGTTCAACCGCTACGGCCGCGAACGCGCCGCCTTGACTGCCGTGGCGATCAGCTACCGGGGCCGCAGCGCGGTACGCGATGTGGCGCGGGTGCTTGGCCTGCCGCCGGACCAGGTCAACGAACTGGCCGCCTGCCTGGACCGCTGGAGCAGCCATGAGCCGCTGCCGGAGGCCTTGCGTGAGCGCGGTTTCGATCCGGAGACCCCGCTGATGCGGCGGGTGGTGGCGCTGACCAGTGAACTGGTCGATTTTCCACGCCACCTGTCCCAGCACCCCGGCGGCTTCGTGATCTCCGAACACCCCCTGTCCACGATGGTGCCGGTGGAAAACGCGGCCATGGCCAACCGCACGGTGATCCAGTGGGACAAGGACGACCTGGATGTCACCGGCCTGATGAAGGTCGACTGCCTGGCGCTGGGCATGCTCACCGCGGTACGCAAATGCCTGGCGATGCTGGAAGCGCATGGCGGACCGACGATGACCATGGCGAAGATTCCGCAGGGCGATGAGCCCACCTACGACATGATCTGCCGCGCCGACACCCTGGGCGTGTTCCAGATCGAGTCCCGCGCCCAGATGGCGATGCTGCCGCGCATGCAGCCGCGCTGTTTCTACGACCTGGTGATCGAAGTGGCGATCGTGCGCCCCGGCCCGATCCAGGGCGACATGGTCCACCCGTATCTGAACCGACGGAAGAAGCTCAAGGAAGAAGGCATCGAAGAGATCGACTACCCACCCGCGCTGGAGAAGGTCTTCAAACGCACCCTGGGCGTGCCGCTGTTCCAGGAACAGGTGATGCAGCTGGCGGTCGCCGCCGCCGGCTTCAGCCCCGGCCAGGCTGACGCACTGCGCCGCTCGATGGCCGCCTGGAAGCGCCACGGTGGGCTGGAGCCGCACCGCGACAAACTGCTCGCCGGCATGGCCGCCAACGGCTACAGCCGCGAATACGGTGAGCGCCTGTTCGAGCAGATCAAGGGCTTCGGCAGTTATGGCTTCCCGGAAAGCCACGCGGCCAGCTTCGCGCTGATCACCTATGTCAGCTGCTGGCTCAAGTGCCATCACCCCTCCGCATTCGCCGCCAGCCTGATCAACAGCCAGCCGCTGGGGTTCTATACCCCGGACCAGATCCTGCAGGACGCGCGCCGTCATGGCGTGCCAGTGCTGCCGGTGGATGTGCGCTATAGCGACTGGGACTGCACGCTGGTGCCGCCCACCTCGCCAGGCCGGCCATTTGGCATCCGGCTGGGGCTGCGCCTGGTCGATGGCTTCAGCGAGGCGGTCGCCACCGGCGTGGTGCAGGCGCGCCACCGTTCGCCCTTTGAGAGCGTGGCCGACCTGAGCCAGCGCGCACAGCTGGACCGTCGCCACCAGGGCCTGCTGGCCGATGCCGGTGCACTCAAGGGCCTGAGCGGCCATCGCCATCGCGCGCGCTGGGACGTCTCCGGCGTGGAAAAGCCGCTGCCGCTGTTCGACATGGCCCGCGCCACCGCCGAAGCCGCCGTCGCGCTGCCGCTGCCCAGCGCGTTCGAGGACATGCAGGCCGATTACAACACCACCGGCACCACGCTGGGCCGGCACATGGTCTCCTTCATCCGCAGCCAGCTGCGCCAGCGCCGCTGCCACCGCTCCGACGAACTGGCCGCCCTGCCGCACGGGCGCAGCGTGCGGTTTGCCGGGCTGGTACGCATGCGCCAGCGCCCGCAGACTGCCAGCGGGGTCACCTTCCTCACCCTGGAAGACGAATGCGGCATGGTCAATGCAGTGGTCTGGCGCAAAATCGCCGACCGCCAGCATCGCGTGCTGGTTGAAGCGCAACTGATGCAGATCGACGGCCGGCTCGAGCGCGTGGACGGCGTGCAGCACCTGATCGTCCGCCAGATGCACAACATCGACACCCTGATCGACGGCGTGCGTACCCACAGCCGCGATTTCCGCTGAGCCATCCCGTGACCAACCTCACGCTCTGAATGTAATCCCAGACTTTTCCGACTGGTGCCGTGAAGGGCGTATCCGGTATGGTCGCAGCCTTCCAAGGATCCGGAGAACCCCATGTCGCGCGCGCTGACCGTCACCACGCTGGTCGTTTCCAGCCTCGCCCTGATCGTTTCCGGTTGGACCGCGCTGCGCCTGCACCAGAGCCAGTCCGAGGAGCGTGTCATCACCGCCCGTGGCGTGGTGATCCGCGATGCCAGTGGCCAGGCGCGGGTGATTCTCGGCGCCCCCGTCCCCGATCCGCTCACCAAGGGCATCACCCAGGGGCCGCGTGCGTCACCGCTGTCAGGCCTGATCCTGCTGGGCGCCGATGGCTCCGAGCGTGGCGGCTACGGCACCGCCGATGTCGGCGACGAGGCCATCCTCACCTTGGACGATGCCACCGGCACCACCGAGGTATTCAAGGTCACCGCCAACCCGGATCGCGGCGCCACCCTGGTCGTCAAACACCAGAACAGCACCGGCGCGATGCTGACCTCCTGGCAGGGCAAACCGGAACTGATCTTCCTCAACGACGACGAACAGACGCACTACGTCAGCCCGAACGCCGCCGCCGCGCCCTGACATCGGCGGGCGGTGATTTTCGGGTAGCGCTATGACAACCTGTCCGTTGTTACGGGACCGCCCTGCTGGCGCGCCGACGCGCCGCAGCCGTCCCCGCTTCCGGAGCTCCCCATGCCCATCGCTGCCCCCACCTGGCCCCAGGCCACCACTGTCGACGAGATCCGCCACAACCTGGCGATGGTCCGCGAACGCATCGCCCGCGCCTGCGCACTGGCCGGCCGCGACCCGGCCGGCGTGCGCCTGCTGCCGGTCAGCAAGACCGTCGATGAGGCCCGCCTGCGCCTGGCGTGGGAGGCCGGCTGCCATGAGCTGGGCGAGAACAAGGTGCAGGAAGCCCAGCGCAAGGCGGCGGCGATGGCCGACCTGCCCGGCCTGCGCTGGTCGGTGATCGGCCACCTGCAGACCAACAAGGCACGTGACGTCGCACGCTTCGCCAGCGAGTTCCAGGCGCTGGACAGCCTGCGCGTGGCACAGGCGCTGGATCAGCGGCTGGAACTGGAGCAGCGCACGCTGGATGTGTTCGTGCAGGTCAACACCTCGGGCGAAGACAGCAAGTACGGCCTGGACCCGATCGAGGTCGCCGACTTCGTGCAGCAGTTGCCAGCGTTTCCGAATCTGCATGTGCGCGGGTTGATGACCCTGGCGGTGTTCTCCCCGGATCCGGAACAGGTGCGCCCGTGCTTTGCGCGCCTGCGCGAACTGCGCGACCGGCTGCGCCCCACCCTGCCGACGGGCATCAGCCTGGAGGAGCTCTCCATGGGCATGTCAGGTGATGTCGAGATCGCCATCGAAGAAGGCGCGACCGTGGTGCGCGTGGGCCAGGCCATCTTCGGCGCGCGTTCGACGCCGGACAGTGTTTACTGGCCGACCCCGACATGAGCGGCTATCGCCTGCAATCGCAGCAGGCGGTCGGTGAGCAGCGGCGGCTGCACAGTGGTCCGGATGGACTGAAGGTGCTGAGCAGCGAGGCGGTTTATCGGGATATCCCTGCGCCATGAACGGGCGCACCCCGGATTCACTTCAGCGCACCCATCGCACGCCGATGCGCCGGCCGACACCGGATGTGCCATGCTCGCCTCCGTTGCAACCCACCTGGAGAGCGTCGCCATGGCCAAAGGCCTGAACAAACAGAAAGAGCAGAAGAAGAAACCTGCCAAGACCGCCAAGGAAAAGAAGGCGGAAAAGAACGAAAAGAAGACCACCCGCGGTTTCGCCCCGGTCTGACCGGCGGCACCTCCGCTTACATCGCGGGCATCATGGGAGTGCGGCCACACCACGGTGTCCCGCAGCTCCTCCCGATGTCATCGCGCAACCACCGGGCGGAAGTCCAGCGGGCTCATCGCCGTGACCGCCCTGAAATGGGCATGGAAGCTCGAGCGACTCATGCACGCAACGCGCGCCACCTCATCGGTACGCCAGACACCGCTGAAATTCGCCCGGATCCACACGATCGCGCGGACACTCGCGGCACGTAAACCCGCAGCGTGCCTGCCCGGGCACCGCGCGGGCACCCGCGCTTGAAAGCGCAAACCGACAGATTCGGTGAAGAGGACCGGCGAATCACCGTGGGATAATTCGCCCCATGACCTCGCCAGACCCTCAACGCCCTCTCCTGTCCAGGGATGCGTGGAAGCGCCGTGCGGCCCTGTGGGGCGGTGCCGTGGCTGTCGCCCTGGTCGCGATCGTGTTTGCCAAGGCCAGCGATGCGGCCTTCCGGGTCTTCCAGTCGATCATCGCCCAGTCGATCTGGTGGGCGCTGCTGCTCACCCCAACCGTGTTCGCGCTGTTGGCGTGGCTGACCAGTGGTGCGCTCAAGCCCACCCGCGGCAGCGGCATTCCGCAGGTGATCGCGGCCCTGGAGATCCCGACGCCCACGTTCCGGCGTGACAATCTCTCGCTGGGCGTATCGGCCGGCAAACTCGCCTTGACCACGCTGTCGTTGCTCGGGGGCGCCTCGGTCGGCCGTGAGGGCCCTACCGTGCACGTCGGTGCCAGCGTGATGTACATGTTCGGGCGATGGTTCGGGTTCCGCGATCCGAAAGAGCTGTCCCACTTTCTGCTCGCCGGTGGCGCAGCCGGCATCGCGGCGGCCTTCAATACCCCGCTGGCGGGCATCGTGTTTGCCATCGAAGAACTCAGCGGCCGCTTCGAGCACCGCTTCTCCGGCACGCTGCTCACCGCGGTCATCGTGGGTGGCGTGGTGTCGCTGGGCCTGCTCGGCAACTACACGTACTTCGGCAAGGTGACTGCCACGTTGCCGCTGGGGCAGGCCTGGCTGGCGATCGTGCTGTGCGGCACCGTCGCGGGACTGCTTGGCGGCCTGTTCGCCAAAGCCGTGCTGCTGACCATGGAAGGCAGGCCACGCTGGCTGGGCACGCTGCGCCAGCGCCATCCGGTCCTGCTGGCGGCGCTGTGCGGGCTCGCCCTGGTGCTGCTGGGCGCCGCCTTTGGCGCAGGGGCCTTCGGCACCGGCTACGAGCAGGCCAAGGGACTGGTGCAGGGAGCGCCCTCGGTGGGTCACGAGTTCGGCCTGATGAAGCTGGTCGCCAATCTGGTCTCTTACGTCGCCGGTATTCCCGGCGGCCTGTTCTCGCCCGCCCTGGCCGTCGGCGCCGGGCTCGGCCACAACCTCGCCGCCCTCATGCCTTCGGTCGATGAACGCATCTTCGTGCTGCTGGGGATGTGTGCCTACCTGACCGGCGTCACCCAGGCACCGTTGACCTCGGCGGTCATCTCGCTGGAGCTGACCGACAGCAGCGATATGCTGCTGCCCATTCTGGCCACCGTGCTGATCGCGCGCGGCGTCTCCGGCCTGGTGTGCCGCGTGCCGATCTACAAGGCCATGGCCGAACAGCTGGTCAAGCAGCTGCCTGGCCCCCACCCGGCTTAGTGCCGCGACAGGATCACGCGTTGACGTCGACCACAGTGCGGCCCTGTACACGCCCCTGCAGCACCTGGTCGGCCAGCGCCGGCACCTCGGCCAGCCCGATCATCTGCGTGGTGCGCGCCAGCTTGCCCAGGTCCAGATCGGTAGCCAGGCGCGTCCAGGCCTGCTCGCGCGCGGCGTAAGGCGCGTTGACCGAGTCGATGCCGGCGAGCGTCACGTTGCGCAGGATGAAAGGCAGCACCGAACCCGGCAGATCCGCGCCTTGGGCCAATCCGAAGGCCGCCACCACGCCACGATAGCGCGTCTGCGCCAGCACATTGGCCAACGTGTGGCTGCCCACCGCGTCGATCGCACCGGCCCAGCGTTCCTTGGCGATCGGTGCACCTGGCGCGGACAAGGTCGCCCGATCGATGATCTCGGCCGCACCCAGCGCCTTGAGATACGCGGACTCCTCCAGCCGACCCGTCGATGCAACCACCCGATAGCCCAGCGTGGACAGCAGTGCGATCGCGATGGAGCCGGCGCCGCCGTTGGCCCCGGTGACCAGGATATCGCCGTGATCGGGACTCACCCCGCCGTGCTCGAGTGCCAGTACCGAGAGCATCGCGGTGTAGCCGGCGGTACCGACCGCCATCGCATCGCGGCTGGAAAATGCCGCGGGAATCTTCACCAGCCACTCGCCGGGCACGCGCGCCTTCTGCGCATAGCCTCCGTGGTGGGTCTGGCTCAAACCCCAGCCGTTGACCAGCACGCGATCGCCCGGGGCAAACCCGGGGTGGGTCGACGTTTCAACCACACCGGCCAGATCGATACCGGGAATCAGCGGAAACGTGCGGATCACCGGCGAGCGCCCGCTCAGCGCGAGGGCGTCCTTGTAATTCACCGTGGAGTACTCCACGGCAACGGTGACGTCGCCGGGCATCAGATCCTGCTCGGTCAGCGGGACGACACCGGCCGCGATGGTATCGCCGGTCTTGGTCGCAAGGAGGGCGTTGAAGGACATGGGATCTCCGGTTCCTGTGCATGAGGGACAGTGCAGACAGGACCAGTGTGCGCACCTGGCCGTACCGACGCGTTAAACGGCCCCGGCTAGCGCCCGCTCATGGGATAGGACCCGGCGCACACGTCACCCTCCTCGACCCCGCCAACCCAGGCCTTGAGCTGCTTGATCCGATCCAGGGTCAGCTGCTCGTATTCAACGCTCTGGCACATCGGCAGCACGCTCCCATAGTCGTCTGGAGACGGATA
The DNA here is from genome assembly GCF_039674765.1 of Stenotrophomonas sp. TWI273. Classification (NCBI taxonomy): domain Bacteria; kingdom Pseudomonadati; phylum Pseudomonadota; class Gammaproteobacteria; order Lysobacterales; family Lysobacteraceae; genus Stenotrophomonas; species Stenotrophomonas sp. TWI273. Next base: position 301,047 of record NZ_JBDJOA010000004.1, on the reverse strand, counting down.
CCGCGCCGCGATCTGGGCATCGCGGAACACCAGCCAGGCGCGCTGGGCTGCCTTGAACCGTTCCAGGAACACCGTGTCCTGGGCATTGAGCGCCAGCACCTTGGCATAGATCCGATTGAGCTCGGCATCGGCGCGCTGCGCGCTGTTGCTGGCACATTGGTTGAGCCCGGCCTGCGACTGGTTCGGGCTGTCGCAGGCCATGCCATCGGAGGTATGCGGTGACGCCACGGCCCCGACAGCTGCCTTGGGTGCCTGGGCGTATGTCGCCCCCACCGGGGCCAGCGCGCAGACAAGGAGAAGCGAAGGAAGCATGCGCATTGGATCCGCTCCACACGGGACAGCGGGGAGGCCGCCACAGGCGGATTAACCGCGCCGATCCGTGAAATCCACGTGACTGCGCTTGCTTCCCCAGCACGGTTGCAATCGTGGCTGCCAGCAGCGCCCGCTACGTGTGTCGGCGTCTTCGGGCGTGCGGCCGCGCGCGATGTCGTGCTGCCGCAACCACGCGGTGATCGCCGCACGGGTCTGCCTGTCGTGCCGGCGCAGCACCTGGGCAATCACCGGATCGCGATGCGCTTCGGCGGTGATCTCCGCATACAGCGCGACATTGGCGATGGCATTGCCACGGTGAAGTTGTCCACCGGCTCAGCCGCGCTTCTTCGGGCGCACGGATGGTCTTCGAGCGCCGACCATCGCCAGACAATCCTCCACCACAGCCGCACTGAATGCCGCCGCATCCTGCTCCGGTGTCGCGATCAAGTCATCGGTTGCGCCATGCACACCGGCATAGATCAACGAGGCCGTCACCCTGGGACTGGGCAGCTGCCATAGCCCGGATGCCACCCCCACTTCCAGGATGCCCTGCAACTGCTGAAGGAGCGCATTCCGCTCGCGGTTGGCTCGATCAAGATGATGATGGTTGGCGTACACCACGTCGTGCACGGCATGGGTCCGGGCATAGAGGGCGATGCTCGCTTCGATCCAGGCGCGCAGGCGAGCCTCTCCATCATCCGCCGGATGCTCTTGCATCGCCTGCTCCAGTGCGTCCACGAAGCGCTGCGTGTAGCGCTCCGCCAGGGCTCTCAGTACATCCGTTTTTGAAGCGAAGTAGGTATAGAACGTGCCCTTGGCCACATCGGCGGCAGCGACGATCTCGCTGATCGTCGTCTGTTCCACCCCGCGCGACAGGAACAGCGTCTCGGCCGCATCCATCAGTTCTTCGAGACGGATGGAGGCGGGTTTGGTGCGTGGCCTGGCCGGGGCTGGGGTCTGCATCGTGGGTATTGAAAGGGGAGCGATGGGTGTCGGTAGTGTAATCCGCCGAGACAGATGACTGACCGTCGGTCATTGACCGACGGTCAGTCATTATCTAGGATAAGCGCGGTCGCTCTACAGGCTCCGTCCCATGCAGCACTTCAAAAAGCCAGCGTTGGTGCTGGCCGCATACCTCGGTACCTTCCTTGCCTCGCTGGACATCAGCATCGTCAACGTCGCGCTGCCGACGCTGCAACGGGCGTTGCAGACCGACCTCGCCGGGCTGCAGTGGGTCATCAATGCCTATGCCATCGCGCTGTCCGCTTTCATGCTCTCGGCCGGCCCTCTCAGTGACCGCCATGGCCATCGCCGGATGTGGCTGGCGAGCGTGGCAACGTTCATTGCCGGATCACTGGTCTGCGCGTGCGCCACCGATCTGCCGGTCCTGGTGATCGGCCGCACGATCCAGGGCGTGGCGGGAGCGCTGCTGATCCCCAGTGCGATGCCCCTCCTCACCCATGCGTTTCCGGACCCCGGCCAACGGGCGCGCGCCATCGGAGGATGGTCCGCCTTCAGCGCGCTGGCGCTGGTGCTTGGGCCGTTGCTGGGCGGCCTGCTCGTACAGTGGACCGGATGGCAGAGCATCTTCCTGATCAACCTTCCGTTGGGGGCGGTGGCACTGGCGCTGGGCGCCTGGAGCATTCCCGAGCGACGTCATCCTCAGCACGCGGCCATGGATCCCGCTGGGCAGATCCTCAGCACGCTGGCCTTGGCAGCCCTCTCCTACGGGCTGATCGGTATCGGCGGGCGCGGGTGGTCCGCACCCGCTACCTGGTTCTCGTTGATCACGGCGCTGGTGGCATTGTTGGCGTTCTCGCTGGTACAACGTCGGGTCACGCGCCCGCTGCTGCCGCTGGATCTTTTCGCCGACCGTCGCTTCGCCCTGCTCAATCTCGCCTCGTTCGTGCTCGGCTTCACTGCCTATGCCAGCCTGTTCTTCCTTTCATTGTTCTTCCAGCAGGTACAGGGAAAGACCGCGGCACAGGCCGGATGGCAGCTGGCCCCTCAATTCCTGGTGATGGGCGTGGTGTCGTTGATGTTCGGCCGCATTGCCGTGCGCCTCGGGCTGCACGCGGCGCTGGCGTGGGGCTATGCATTGGCAGGGCTGGCGCTGTGTGCGATGGCCCGTTTCACTACGGACACCGCCGGAGGCTTTGCCACTATGTGCCTCATGGCGCTGGGAGCAGGCATGGGTCTGGCGGTGCCAGCTACGGGCATGGCGGTCATGGCGCGCACCCCACCGGAACGCGCAGGTATCGCCTCAGCCACCATGAATGCCCTGCGCCAAGCCGGGATGAGCCTGGGCATCGCATTGCTTGGCAGCCTGATGAGCCTGTGGGCCGTACAGCAGTTCCGTACCACTGCGACGGCAACCGGGCAGTTCGTGCTCGCACAGCACGCGCACAGCATGATCCAGCACCCGGCTGCCGTTACGGGGTCCTTGCCAGCAGTGATTTACCGCAGCGCGATGGCCGGTGGCTTCGCCTGGGTGATGGGCATCGCCGGCATCTGCATGCTGGCTACCGCTTTCGCACTTCACCGGCGTACGCCGACGCGCACAGGCTGCCCTCCAGACGACAGCCCTTGAGGCCGGACTACTGCATCTGCGGCTCGCCCAACGGGCGTTCCTGCCGCTCGTCCAGATCGAACGTGATGTAACGGCGATGGATGAGCTTTGCCCCCATGTCCCAGCGATACGTCTCCACCCCGCCGTTGCCTGCACCGTCGGACAGCAGGCCCACGATGCCACGGGTCAGGTTGTCCGTGAGCAGCACCTGGGCCGCACCATCGGCATCCACGCGCAGGCTCAGGCGATCACGCAGGTGATCCTCGCCCTTCCCCACCGGAGCATCGAAGGCAAGACCTACCAGGCCATCTTCGTGGGTTGCCATCCCACCGCGTTCGTCGCCTTTGGCGTCGTACAGCCAGACGCCGGCTGTGCGCGATCGTCGGCCGGCATCATGTGAATCCTGGCCCATCTCAACGCGCATGACGCCTTGGTCATCCAGCACAACGATGCGACGGGCGCGGACTTCATCAACGGTGAGAGCACCTCGCGGCGCCATCGACAGTGCGATGACCGCCACCGTCAGGCCCACGACAAGCACTGCAAGCGCGACAGTCAACCAAGTGAGGCGGCGTACGGAAGTGCGAAGCACATCCAGCGGTTCCACGACATCCATGTGAGTGATGCTCCCTTGCTACTGGCGTCTGGATCATAGCCCAGGCATCGGAGCTGACGTCGTGCTGGCGGCGACGCCAGTCCGCCAGATCCTGCCCTCCAGCACTGCCTACGGCTGCTCGGTCATCACGCGCTCAATCCAATCCGCGTAGTGGCTCATCCGCACATTGCAGGTCACCTGACCATAGCGCCCGGGTCGAGCCGTCAGCACATTACCCTGCACGACCTTCCAGGCGCCCTGCCCGGCCAGCAGCCATTGGCCATCGCGCTCGATGAGCACCGGACCACCGCTGTCGCCGTTGCCCAGCACGCCCTCGAGGGGCAACGCTTCCGGCGGTTCGTCGAACACGTAGCAGAGCCAGCGGTCGTAGGCACTGGTGATCCGGTTGAACGCACGCCGGAGCTCGGTGCGATTGGGGCCGTTGGGAGAATGCCCGGTGGCGCCGGTACCCGTTGCACCCTTTCCTAAAATCTTCGCGATCTGACCGGCCTCGTCGCTGTCGCCGTAAAGGGCCACCGGCGCCACGTCGGTGACCGGCGCCTTCAACCGGATCAGCGCAACATCATCGCCCGAGGCGAGAAACACCACGATCAGCATCGCCTCGCCGCTGGCCATGGCCTGATCGATCAACGTCTGGGGCAGCGTCCTGTAGCCGGGATGGGTGATGACGCGCTCAACCTCCCGCGCAGTACCGTTGATCATCACCTGCTTGAGATCGGCCTGCATCGGCAGCGTGTGCGCGGCAGTCAGCACCCACTGCGGTGCGATCAGCGCGCCGTGGCCCTCGCCGGGCATGTCCACGAGGGCGGGAAACTCGGTGGCGGGAACGCGGTACGCGGCATCCTCCACATCGTGGCGAATGACGATGGCACTGGCGGGTAACGACACTGCAAGCAGCAGCGGAAGCAACGGGAATCCTTTCACGTGTAATGCCTTGAGGTTGTGACTGGGCCAAGCGACGAACAGGTGGGCTGAAACGTCCGCGGTGCGTCGTTACGGCTCGCGCTCCCGCGCTTCCAGCGCGCTGGCGAACTTTGCCATCAAACGCACCAGCTCCGATACATCCTGCGCAGGCCAGGAGGCGAAGATCTCCCGGCCGATCCGCTCACGTGCGGCATCCAACCGGTCCGTCATGTCCTTGCCCTTCGGCGCAATGGTCGCCTCACGGATGCGGCGGTCCTGGGGGTTACCGCGACGCGTGACCAGTTCCATCGCAGCCAGCTTGGCCACCTGACGGCTGATGGTCGTGTAATCCCGGCCCAGGCGATCGGCCAGCTCAACCACCCCGATCGGCCCTACCCGTTCGATCACCACCAGCAGCCGGAACAACGCCTGGTCCAGCGTCACGCCCGCCTCCTGGATCAGCCGTTCATCGTTGCGCGGGCGGTTCATCACACTGGCGAGGCTGACCATCGACAGGTGAAGCGACCTCAACTCGGCCGAATTATGTGTATCTTGCACCTTCTTTTTCACCGGCATAGCATCCCCTCCAAGTAAGTGCATATTACACATACCTGGAGCGATGCAATGGGCAACACCCCTGACGTAGTGATCTGTGGCGCCGGCGCAGCCGGCCTCACCCTGGCCATCGAATTGGCCCGCCGTGGCGTGGCATTCCGCCTGGTGGAGCAGCGGGAAAACCCGTTCCATGGGTCGCGTGGCAAAGGTATCCAGCCGCGTAGCCAGGAAGTCTTCGAAGAAATGGGCATCGTCGATCAGCTGTTCGCGGCCGGCGGCCTCTACCCGGTCTCGCGCTCGCATCATGCTGATGGCACCCACACGGACGCCGCCGTCATCGAAGCGGCGCCGGCTTCCCCGGCCGAACCGTATCGACAGCCGCTGATGGTGCCGCAGTTCCTGACCGAGTCCGTGATGCGCGACCGCTTGGCGGAGCTGGGGCACCGGGTCGACTTCGGACACGGAGTGATCGGCGTCGAGCAGGACGACACCGGGGTAAGCGTCCGTCTTGCCACGCCAACGGGCGAGCAGACCGTGCGCACGCGCTACCTGATCGGCACCGACGGCGGGCGCAGCTTCGTGCGCCAGGCGCTGGGTATCGGCTTCCCCGGCAAAACGCTGGGCGTGCGCGCGGTGGTGGCCGACATCGTGCTGCAAGGGCTGCCACGCGACGCCTGGCATACGTTCAACCAGGACGACATGGCGCAACGGATCTCTCTGTGTCCACTCATGGGAACACGCCTGTTCCAACTGCAGGCGCCGGTCCCGCTGGAGGGTGAGGTGGACCTCTCGGCCGACGGCCTCGGTGCCATGGTGCGTGCGCGGACCGGTCGCCATGATCTCACCGTTCTCGACGTGCAATGGGCCTCGGCCTACCAGATGAGCGCCCGGCTGGCAGAGCGTTACCGCGACGGCCGCGTCTTCCTGGCAGGCGATGCTGCCCATACGCATCCACCCACCGGCGGCCAGGGCCTGAACACCAGCGTGCAGGATGCGTACAACCTTGGATGGAAACTGGCTGCAGTGCTGCAGGGTGCACCGGACGCGCTTCTCGGTACGTACGAACAAGAGCGACGCCCCATTGCGGCCTCCATGCTCGGGCTTGCAACCACGCTGCTTGACCACGCACAACGCGGCGACAATCGACGTGGGCGCGAGGTCCAGCAGCTCGACCTCGGGTACGCCGACGCCTCGCTCTCGCTACCTGCCGAGCTCCGAAGTGGGCGTATCACGCCGGGTTGCCGCGCCCCTGACGCCCTTTTGCAGGGTGCGGGGGGTCAGCCAGTACGCCTGTTCGAGGTTTTTCGCGGGACCCATTGGACGTTGCTGGGTTACGAAACCCGCCGCGCCGCCGCACCTGCGCGGAAGGGTCTGCGCATGCATGTCATCGGCCAGGGCGGCGATCTGCGTGATGCGGCCGGACACTTCGCCGAGGCCTACGGTCTGGAGCCGGGTGAGTGGCTGCTGATCCGGCCGGATGGCTACGTGGCTGCTGTCGTTGTTGAGGCAGACATCAACGTGCTTGAAGCACACTTCGAACGGCATGCACCGTGATGCGATGCGCTCCTCACTTGCCGGCAGGGCCAGCCCGGGTTCCCTCGTCGCCCTGCGTCGCCGCACGGCTCTTCGCGAACTCCGGGAAGGTCTCCGCTATCGACGCTTTGTCCGGCAGGACGTAGAACACCCCGCCCCGCTCGAACGTCGCCTGGATGACCTTCTCGTAGAACCCTGGCGACACATTGATGCAGCCATGGGTAACGCGGTTGTCGTCCGGCGAGGGAGATGCCAGACGTTCCACGCGCCTTTCGGCCGGGACGCCCATCGCCGTCGGATGGATGGAGACGGCGGACTCGTAATCCACCCACAGCACGCGACCGGCATCGATCGACGGGCCGTACCCGCCCACGAAGCGACCTGCAGGCGTCGTACGGTCCCGACCCGGAATCTCGCGAAGCGCAAGACCGGCAATACCGGGGGCCGTATGGTCACCGGTGGCCGAGCCGAACAGCCCGGACGCCGCGCCGCGAAGCCGGCCCTCGCCATCGAAGACCAGCACCTGGGCAGCGGCCTTGTCCATGATGGCGAACGGATAGCCCTGGCTGTCCTTGGTGGCAACCACCCAGCCCGCGAGTTCGATCACGGTGTTGGATACTTCCTGGCCTGGCGGGAGTTCATCGACAGCGGCTGTCGGCTGCGCAGCCGCATCCTCGGCGTTTGCCACGCCGATGCTTGCCAGCGCCAGCGCCATGGTCAGTGCGCCGCGAAGGGCCAGGACTACGGGGTAAGAGTGCGTACGGATGGGACACTTCCTTGCAATGACGATTGCACGATCATCGACAACGGGTGGCCTGCGTAGGCCACCCGTTGTCGATTCAAACGTTGCTCACACACGGAGCACGAGCGATCAACCGCGTGGCTTGCGGCGGGGCGCCTGTTCGAGCTGCTGCACACGGCCTTCGATCTGATCCAGACGCTGGTTGGCCTGCTGCGCGGATTGATTGGCCGATTCGGCGCTCTGGGCCGCGCCCTGCACTTTCGTGTCGAGTTGATCAAGGCGTGAGTTGATCGTTGCGAACTCGTCCTTGTACGTGGCGCAGGAACTGAGGCCTACGGTAGCGATGATTGCCACAGCCAGCGTACGCGCCGTCGTCATTTGTTTTGTGGTCAGAAACATTGCAGTGCCTCCTTTGTCTGGGGTGTTCGGACTATAGCGGCCTTTTCACCAGCGCCATGACCGGCATTCAGTTGAAGCTGGGAGACGTAGAGGGAGCGTGATGATGGGCTGCCACCGGCGTGGTACAAGACGCAGCCTCCGATTTTCAGGCCCGGTCAGGCGAACCAAGCGGTGAGCCAGCTAGAGGCGACGTGCACGCTTTTCCATCGCTAGCGCACGAGGCGCGCGCACGACGACATGAGGCGACCGGGCGAGTGGCAGGACACGCGTTGCGCGCCACGTACTGCGCGTTGCGGATCTGGGCCAGCACGCGTCAGCCGTTGGGCACACCACCCAACCGCGCCAGCACGTCTTCCCGGCACACATCCAGAATCTCGTCCGCCAGCGGCGAGTCGTCCGGGCAGGACCTGGACAACACCATCGCGCCGACCGCCTGGGCCATCAACGCGATGCGCCGAGCACGCGCCTGTTCCGACGTGGGGCCGTCGGCCTGCCCTTCCGCGTAGGGAGAGACGGCCAGCTGCGCCTCGATACCTGCAGCGAAGGCCGCCTTGACCGGATCCGGCTGACGCGCCGCGTCGGTGCACAGCGCCGACATGGTGCAGCCCTGGCCTGGCGCGTCACGATGCTGCCGGGACAGGTAGTAGCGCATGAAGCTCGCCAGGTCCATGTCGGCGGCGGCATCGGCCGATCTCGCCAGGCCGCAGCTTGCTGCCTCCGCCATCAGGTCGGCCTTGGAGCCGAAGTGCTTGTAGAAGCCGCCATGGGTAAAGCCGGCGGCCGCCATGAGGTCTGCGACGCCCACACCGTCGTAGCCCCGCTCCCTGAAAAGCGTGGAAGCGGTGTCGACGATGTGCGCCCGGTTGGCCTGCGCCTGTGCCTTGGTGACCTTCATGACGGGTGGTCTCTTGCCGTTCTGCCTCGATAGACGCGCACTTTACCACGGATAGATGATCACCATCATCAAACCATTGACATCTAAGATTACGGTCATCATCATTGAGTCACTTCCAGGCGACGCCACTGCCGGCCCGCCTGCGCCATCCCTCACCGCTCACGACCCCGCACCCACCATGACGACCTCGACGCTCTTCCAGTCCTACCCCCTTGGCCCGCTGTCCCTGGCCAACCGCATCGTGATGGCACCGTTGACGCGCAACCGCGCCGGGGCCGGTCTTGTGCCCGGTCCGTTCGCCGCCACCTACTGCGCCCAGCGCGCTTCGGCCGGCCTGATCATCACCGAGGCCACCCAGATCTCGGCGCAGGCCCAGGGTTACCAGGACACGCCGGGGCTTTACACGCAGGATCAGATCGATGGCTGGCGCAAGGTCACCGATGCCGTGCACGCGCGCGGCGGGCGCATCTTCGTGCAGCTGTGGCACGTGGGCCGCATCTCCCACGTGGATCTGCAGCCCGGCAACGCCGCGCCCGTGTCCGCCTCGGCCATCCGGGCGCACACCAAGACCTTCGTCCACAACGGCTTTGTCGATGTGTCCGAGCCGCGTGCACTGGAGATCGACGAACTGCCGGCCATCGTCAACGACTTCCGTCAGGCCGCCGCCAATGCGATCGCCGCCGGGTTCGATGGTGTCGAAATCCACGGTGCCAACGGCTACCTGCTCGAGCAGTTCATCAAGGACGGCGCCAACCAGCGCACCGATGCCTACGGCGGCTCGATCGAAAACCGTGCACGCCTGCTGCTGGAGGTCACTGCGGCCGTAGCCGCTGAGATCGGCGCCGATCGCACCGGCGTGCGCCTCTCGCCGGTCTCGCCGGCCAACGCCATCGCGACCATCAGCGATCCGCAGCCGCAGTACGACTACATCGTCGATCAGCTCAGCGCGCTGGGCGTCGTCTACCTGCATGTGGTCGAAGGCGCGACGGGCGGCCCGCGCGATGTCGCCCCGTTCGACTTCGACGGCCTGCGCCGCCGTTTCACCGGCACCTACCTGGCCAACAACGGCTATGACCTGGAGCTGGCCAACGCGCATCTCGCCGGTGGCAAGGCCGACCTGTTCGCCTTTGGCCGTGCCTTCATCAGCAATCCGGATCTGGTCGAACGCCTGGAAACCGGCGCGCCCTTGAACGCCCTTAACCCGGCCACGTTGTATGGCGGCGGCGCGGAAGGCTACACCGACTACCCCGCCCTGACCGACACGTTCGCGCAGTAACCCCGTCGCCATCGCCGCGCTGCATCCCCGTTCCCCCATTACATGTCAAGAGACACACCATGAGCCTGCTTCCTGCTGTCCTCATCACCGGCGCCTCCAGCGGCATCGGCACCGTTTACGCCGAACGATTTGCTCGCCGCGGCCACGATCTGGTACTGGTCGCGCGCGACACGGCGCGGCTGGACGCACTGGCCGTGCGCCTGCGCCACGACACCGGCGTTGCCATCGATGTACTTCCGGCCGACCTCACCCTGCGCAGCGACCTGGCCACCGTTGAAGCCCGCCTCCACGAGGATGCGCGCATCGGCATCCTGATCAACAACGCCGGCATCGCCCAATCCGGTGGCTTCACCGAGCAGTCGGCCGACAGCATCGAACAACTGATCACGCTGAACACCCTCGCCCTGACCCGCTTGGCCGCTGCGGTTGCACCGCGACTGGCCAACGCCGGTGAAGGCGCGATCATCAACATCGGCTCGGTGGTTGGGCTGGCGCCGGAGTTCGGCATGTCCGTCTACGGTGCGACCAAAGCCTTCGTGCTGTTCCTGTCGCAGGGGCTCAGCCTGGAGCTGACGCCCAAGGGGGTCTACGTTCAGGCTGTGCTGCCGGCGACGACGCGCACCGAGATCTGGCAGCGGGCCGGTATCGACATCAACACGTTGCCGGAGGTGATGGATGTCGGCGAGCTGGTTGATGCGGCGCTGGTCGGCTTTGATCGCCGCGAGACCGTCACGATTCCACCGCTGCATGTGGCCGAACGCTGGGACACGCTGGACGCATCGCGTCAGGGCCTGCTCTCGGACATCCGGCAGGCGCAGGCGGCGGAACGCTATCGCCCCACCGAGTGAAGCCCTGACCCCACAGGTACGCGACCGTGACGCTTCCCAGCACGCCCCCCGCCTCCAGACGTTCGTTCGAGAATGCACCGACCCGCTCGCTGGAGGTCGATGGCACCCGTTTCGCGTACCGCGAACTGGGGCCGCAGCACGGCTCCCCGCTGGTCATGCTCAACCACTGGGGCGCGGTGCTCGACAACTTCGACCCGCACATCGTGGATGGCCTGGCCAGCAGGCATCGCGTCATCGCCATCGACTACCGTGGCATTGGAGGATCAGGTGGCAAAGCACCGGTAACCGTCGCGGAAATGGCGCAGGACACGATCGCGCTGATTCGCACGATGGGCTTGGGCAGCGTCGATCTGCTCGGCTTCTCGCTCGGCGGTTTCGTTGCGCAGCAGGTGGTGCTGGACGCGCCCGACCTGGTGCGTCGGCTCATCCTGACCGGTACCGGGCCAGCGGGTGGCCGCGGTATCGACCGGGTGGGCCGCGTGTCCTGGCCCTTGATCCTCAAGGGCCTGCTGACGCGGCGCGATCCCAAGTACTACCTGTTCTTCACCGCCAGCGCCCGCAGCCGACAGGCGGCCACCGCGTTCCTGCAACGGTTGAAGGAACGCACGAATGATCGCGACAGGCCAGCCTCACCCGGGGCGTTCCTGCGGCAACTGAAGGCGATCACCGCGTGGGGCAGGCAATCGCCCCAGGACCTGGGCGACATCCGTATCCCGGTGCTCATCGCGAATGGGGACAGCGACATCATGGTCCCCACACCCAACAGTGGCGATCTGGCCCACCGCATTCCCGATGCAACGCTGGTCCTCTACGACGACGCCGGTCATGGCGGGATATTCCAGTATCACGACGAGTTCGTTCGGGACGCGCTAGCGTTCCTCGATAACTGATGCGCCCACCACGTTCCCTGCCCCGCAGCCTGACGGCAACCCTCCACCAGAGACACACCGCCCATGAAAGCCTTCCTCGTCGACCGTTATGGCAAAAAAGAGACCGGCCGCATCGGCGACGCCCCACAGCCTCCGCTGCGCGATGACGATGTGCTCATCCGCGTGCACGCGGCCAGCGTCAATGCGCTGGACACCAAGATACGCACCGGGGAGTTCAAGCTGATCCTGCCTTATCGCCTGCCGCTGATTCTTGGCAACGATATGGCCGGCACGGTGGTAAGTGTCGGTGCCGGGGTGCACCACTTCAACCCCGGCGATGAGGTGTATGCGCGTCCCGACGATGATCGCATCGGCACGTTCGCCGAATTCATTGCGGTCAATGCTGCCTCGGTGGCGCTCAAACCCGGCAACCTCACCATGGTGGAGGCCGCCTCGCTGCCCCTGGTCGCGCTGACCGCATGGCAGGCACTGGTCGAAACCGCCCAGCTCAAAGCTGGGCAGAAGGTCTTCATCCAGGCCGGCTCCGGCGGCGTCGGGACGGTGGCGATCCAGCTGGCCAAGCATCTGGGCGCCTTCGTGGCCACCACCACCAGTACCGCCAACGTCGCGTGGGTGAAGGATCTCGGCGCAGACGTCGTCATTGATTACAAACAGCAGGATTTCGCGACGGAACTGCGCGACTACGATGTGGTGCTCAACAGCCTCGGCAAGGATGAACTGACCCGCTCGCTGCAGATCCTCAGGCCGGGCGGGCATCTCATTTCGATCTCGGGGCCACCCACGCCCGCGTTTGCCAGTGCGCGCGCGCTGGCCTGGCCGCTCAAGCAGGTCATGCGCCTGCTCAGCCATGGCATCCGCAGCAAGGCCAAGCAGAAGGGCGTGACGTACACCTTCGTGTTCATGCGGGCCAGCGGCCAGCAGTTGAGCGAGATCACCTCGCTGGTGGAGGCTGGTGCGATCCGTCCGGTCATCGACCGGGTCTTCCCGTTCCAGCAGACCCAAGGCGCCCTGGCCCACGTTGAGAGCAGCCGGGCCAAGGGCAAGGTGGTGGTGGAGATGCGGTAGGTCGCAGACGATCCAGCACCTCTTTTACCTGCGGTTACCGTCTTCCTTCCGGCGCGTCAGACGCCACCCGTCAGAGTCCCTCTCCAGTTGCCAGCCCTCGCTGAGAGCGAGGCTCCAGCCTGGTCCTGTCCAGTTCGAGGCACCACCAGCAAGCGCGCCGCCGCCCAGGGTCACGAGCCTCCAGTCTTTCGACAGCAACGCACCAGATTCCGCCGTCAGCTCGCCCCATTCGTCGCGCACCGTCAGCGGCGTATAGACCGTTCCCACCTCGCCCAGCGGAAAGAGCGTGCGCGGATCGAACGACGCGGAGGGCTTGCTCAGTGGTAGCCGAACGGCATCGCTTCCGAGGAACCGTTCGCGATACACAGCACTGCGTTGCGCCCGGATCGCTGCGCGCTCCTGCTCCTGCGCACGCACCTCGTCCATCCCATAACCGCGCCCGATATCCTCGAGATCGGACGCGCTGGGCGGCATACCGAGTTGATCGGCCAGCAGCCCGGGCAGGTCGGACGTGGTCGACAGTCCGCTGCGCCAGCCCGGGGACCAACGATCCAGCAGAACGCCGTACGCCGGCCCGGTCACGTACGCCGCCGAGCGGACATAGCTTGCCGAGGCATCTGCCGCAGCCAGCGACCTCACCAACGCGGGCAGCACACTCTCTCCGTTGGCAGCGGCCGCCACCTTGCGGCCTGTGTACTCGGCAAGGCCCTCGTTGCGTTCAACCTTCGCCTCTTCGGCGAGCGCGCGGGCGCCCGACGCCACCTCGCCAGATCGAAGCGCCCGGAACCGCAACGCGGCCGCGATATGCCTTCGGCGATCGCCATCATCGGTCGCGGACAGCGCCTGCCCGAGCGCACGCAGCTCCAATCGCACTGCCGTTCGGCCACTCTCGTCATCCAGATGCGCTGTATCGCCTTCAGACGCCGAGAGTCCAAGCGCTGTCTGCACGCAGTGCCATTGTTCATGCCAGAACAGGGTCGCGAGTCCGTCGTTGTCCACGGGCAGAGGCAGCACCAACAGCACGTTGGAGGTGCCGTCGATGTCGATGCAGGTGTTCGCGGGCGGTTGATCCTTGCGCAGCGCAACAGACTCCACACCGCCAGTGACGGCATTCAAACGCCAACGTGTTCCGGTGGTGCGGTCATGCAGCACCACGGGCGCATCCAACGGCGTTCCCCACAATGTCTCTGCTGCCTGCGTCGAGGCGGGCGCCTGCGCGACGGCCGCTACGCGGTGGAGCGCCACCTCCAATCCGCTGGGCAGCGCCTCGGTCGCTGCTGCAAACGTCGTCAAGCCGACAGCGGAAAACGCAGCGGCGAGGAAAGTGGGCATGGATATCCTTATCATTGCAGGCACGTCTCCTTGACGATCCGATGGCAGGTTTCAGGCCGATTCTAAGCCATACGGGTCACTGCCCGAAGGCGTCATAGGCCCGCACAAAAAGCGCGACGGTTGCACCGCACTCGGCCATGGGCCTTGCCCCACCAGGCAGGCCATGCCCTGCAAGGAGGAGCGTGAGGAACTTCTCGCCGTCACCGGCATTGCTCGCGCGGACTGAAGCCTTCGCAAACGCTTGCTCCGCACACGTGAGATACGGCTCCAGCATCGCGTTCCAATGTTCGATGTAGACCTCACTGGCGTAAATGGAGCGCGACAACGAGGCGCAGAATGCCCGACAGGAAGCATCTGCCGCCAGTCGTCCGATACCACTACTGATGCGCATCAGCGCGTCGCCCAGGCCTGCCGTTCCCTGCATGTCGGGCTTACCCGACGCCATCGCTGCGAGATGGCTGTCCATGACCGCCTTGTAGAGGCGCTCTTTGTCACGATAATGCGCGTAGATCGTGACCTTGGTGACGCCACAGACAGCAGCGATGCGCCTCATCGTTGCGCCCTCAAACCCTTCCTCTGCGAACACGGTAGCGGCCGCGTCCAGGATGCACCGTCGGCTCTGCGCCCTGGCATTCTCCCAGCGCAGCGTGGTTTTGCTTGCGAAGGAGCTTGAGGCAGCCGCGTTCATAGGCGTCGGAACAGCACACTGGCATTGACGCCGCCAAACCCAAACCCGTTGCTCAGGGCAAATTCGATATCTGCCTTCTGTGGCTGACCGGCGACGATTGAGAGCCCTTCTGCCAGCGCGTCAGGATGTTCGAGATTGAGGGTCGCGGGCGCAACCTGATCACGCAGGGCAAGAACGGTGAAGATGGCCTCAATGCCGCCAGCCGCTCCGAGCAGGTGGCCCGTGCTGGACTTGGTGGCAGAGATCAGCAGATCGGAGCGGGAACCAAACAGCGCCCGCATCGACGCGAGCTCTGCCCGATCACCGACCTGCGTAGAGGTCGCATGCGCATTGATGTGATCCACCTGCGCCGGCGTGATGCCCGCCTGCGCCAGCGCAATCTCCATCGCCCGCCGCGCGCCACTGCCGTCGTCGGGACCGGCCGTCAGATGGTAGGCATCAGAGGTTGTGCCGTAGCCAACCAGTTCGGCAAGCGGCTTGGCTCCACGCGCCAGGGCGTGGTCCAGCCGCTCAATGACCAGCAACCCTGCCCCTTCCGACATGACGAACCCGTCCCGCTGCGCATCGAAGGGGCGAGACGCTGCTTGTGGGGTGTCATTGAAAGAGGTACTCAACGCCTTGGCCGCCGCGAAGCCCCCCAGGCTGACCCGGTGCATCGCGGCCTCCGCCCCACCGCACAGCGCGATGTCCGCCTCTCCGGCCCGGATGAGGCGCGCTGCGTCGCCGATCGCCTGGACGCCCGCTGCGCACGCCGTCACGGGCGCGCCCTGCGGTCCCTTGAACCCGTAGCGGATCGATGCCTGCCCAGACGCCATGTTGGCCAGGAAGGTGGGCGCAGTGAACGGCGACAATCGACCAGGCCCGCGGCTGTCAGTGGTGTGGACCGCATTGACGATCGATCCAAACCCGCCTATCCCGGTGGCAATCACGGTGGCGGTTCGCAGCAGCCCGCGTTCATCGGCATCATGCCAGCCCGCCTGCTCAAGCGCTTCATGCGCGGCAACCAGCGCAAACTCAACGAACCGATCCATCTTCTTGAGATCTTTTGGCGCAATGATCCCGGTGGAATCAAAGCCCGCCTCCGGGTCTTGAACGCGGTCAGGCACACGTCCGCCGACTTCACTGCCGGTTCCGGCCGCAAGATCAGCACCCAGCGATCCGATGCCGGAGCGCCCCGCCAACAGACGGGACCACACGGTTTCAACCCCGCAGCCGAGTGGGCTGACTACGCCCATTCCGGTCACCACGATGCGGTCTTTGTCAGCAATGCTCATGAATCACTCCCATATAAAAGCGGTCCGGGCCAATGTCAGGCAACGGGGGTCTTTTCCGCTCGGACCTTGAACCAGATGGCATACATCGCCGGCAGGAAGACCAGCGTCATCACGGTGCCGGCGATGGTGCCGCCAATCAACGTGTAGGCAAGCGTTCCCCAGAACACCGAATGGGTCAGCGGAATGAACGCAAGCACCGCTGCCAGGGACGTCAGGATCACCGGGCGCGCTCGGTGAACCGTCGCCTCGATGATGGCGTGGAAGGTTTCCATCCCGGCTTCTTCGTTCTCGTGAATCTGGCCGATGAGGATGAGCGTGTTGCGCATCAAGATGCCTGACAACGCAATCAACCCCACCAGCGCGTTGATGCCGAACGGCTGCTGGAACAGCAGCAGCGTTGGGACCACGCCGATCAGCCCCAACGGACTGGTCATGAAGACCATGATCATTGCCGAGATGGACCGCACCTGCAGGATGATGATCAGCAGGGTCACCGCCAGCATGATCGGGAACAGCGGCAGCATGGCGCTCATTGCCTTGCCCGATTCCTCAATGGAACCGGCCTGGGCAATGGCGTAGCCCTCGGGCAGCGAGGCAATGAGGGGCTCAAGCTGCTTGCTGATCGCTGCCGATACGTCCGGTGGCTGCAACGCATCGTCAATGTCACCGCGCACGGTGATGGTAGGCACCCGGTCACGGCGGCGCAGCACCGGCTCTTCCATCCGGACCTGCACCGTGCCGATCTGGGACAGCGGCACGCGCTGGCCCGCAGCGCCGACCAACGTGAAATCCGCAATCCGCGCAGGATCCAGGCGTGTGTCCCCGCCTGACCGGGCGACAACCTCGACGGTGCGGATGTCCTCGCGCACGGCAGTGACCGGCACCCCGCTCAGGAAGAACTGCAGTTGCTGCGAGACAGAGGCCGACGTCATTCCCATCGCTTGCAGGCGGTCCTGATCCAGCGTGAAGTGCAGCGTTGGCGTGCGCACGCCCCAATCGCTGTTGACCGTGCGCATCATCGGGCTGGCGTGCAGGGTCTGCTCAACCTTGGCCGCAATGCCACGGATGACGTCCGGGTCCGGACCACTGACGCGATACGCCACCGGGTAAGGTGAGTAAGGCCCAAACACCAGCTGGGTCACACGCACCCGCGCTTCGGGCGCCAAGCCCTCCGCCACCGCCTGACGCAGCCGTGCTTTCAAGGCATCGCGCTGTTCCTGGCTGTCGGTACGCACCACGATCTTGGCAAACGCCGGGTCCGGCAGTTCCGGCGAGATGGCGAGATAGAACCGGGGCGCGCCCTGACCGATGTAGGCCGTGACGATCTTCGCTTCTTCCTGCCCAGCGAGCCACTGCTCCACCTTCCTGGTGGCCAGGTTGGTCTGTTCGATGGCCGTGCCGTAGGGCATCTGCACTTCGACCAGCACTTCCGGCCGATCGGAAATGGGGAAGAACTGCTTTTTCACCAGCCCCATGCCCACTACAGCAAGCACAAACAGGCCAATCACCGAGCCTGCGGCAAGCCACTTGCGCGCAATCACGCGCGCCAGGATCGACCGGAAGCCGTTGTAGCGCGGCGTGTCGTAAAGACTGCTGTGACCGCCTTCCACAACCTTGAGTTCAGGCAGAAGCTTCACACCCAGGTACGGCGTAAAGAACACCGCGACCACCCACGACACGATCAGCGCGATGCCCACGATCCAGAACATGTTGCTGGTGTATTCGCCCGCGGTGGACCGTGCAAAGCCATTGGGCATGAAGCCCACCGCAGTCACCAAGGTGCCCGCCAGCATCGGCGCTGCCGTATGGCTCCACGCGTAGGCCGATGCCTTGACCCGGCTGTAACCCTCTTCCATCTTCACTACCATCATTTCGATGGCAATGATCGCGTCGTCCACCAGCAGGCCCAGTGCCAGGATCAGCGAGCCGAGCGTGATGCGATCAAAGTTCTTGCCGGTTGCGGCCATCACCATGAACACAGCAGCCAGCGTCAGCGGCACGGCTGCCGCCACCACGACACCCACCCGCCAGCCCATGCTGACAAAGCAGACCAGCATCACCACCAGCAGCGCGGCGAAGAACTTCGTCATGAACTCGTCGACCGACGCGCTGATGTTCACGGCCTGGTCGGTGACCTTGTCCAGTGCCATGCCCACAGGAAGCCCGTCATTGATCTTCTTGACCTCCGCATCGAGTGAGGTGCCAAGATCCAGGCCATTCCAGCCGTCACGCATGACGATCCCAAGCAGCATCGCCGGCTCGCCGCCGTTGCGGATCATGAAGGTCGACGGATCCTCATAGCCCCGCTTGACGGTGGCAATGTCCTGCAATTTGAGGGTCTTTCCCTGTGCAACAATGGGCGTATCGCGAATCTTGTCCAGCTGATCCAGTGCGCCATCGAGGCGAATGAAGATCTGCGGGCCCTTGGCCTCTACCGAGCCTGCGGGGGTCAGGGCATTCTGTCCGTTCAGCGCTCCGAATACCTCCTGTGGCGTGATACCCAAGTTCGCCAACCGCTCGTGGGACAGCTCCACATAGATGCGCTCGGATTGCTCACCAATGATGTTGACCTTTTTCACGCCAGGAACGTGCAGCAATCGCTGACGCAGCGTCTCGGCATCACGCGCAAGCAGGCGGAACGGCTCACCCTTCGCTTTCAGTGCGAACAGAGCGAAGGTCACATCCGCGTATTCGTCGTTGACCATCGGACCGATCACGCCTGCGGGCAGGTTCGCCGCTTCGTCGGCCATCTTCTTGCGCGCCTGGTAGAACTCCTCCTGCACTTCCGAAGGCGGCGTGCCGTCCTGCAATGTCAACGTGGTGAAGGACAGCCCAGGCCGCGTATAGGTTTCGCTGCGGTCATACCAGCGAAGCTCCTGCAATCGCTTTTCCAGCTTCTCGGCGACCTGGTCCTGCATCTCCGTGGGCGTAGCGCCCGGCCAGGCCGTCACGATAGTCATGACCTTGACGGTAAACGCGGGGTCCTCCGCGCGGCCAAGCTGGAAGAAAGAAACAATGCCGGCAACGGAAATCAGGAAGATCAAGAAGACCGTGATGGCACGCTCGCGCACCGCAAGCGCCGACAGATTGAACCCACTCACTGACGGGCTCCGTTCGCAGCGGTGCTCGTGGCGCTGTCAGCCAAGCGAACCACCTGCCCTTCGCGGAGCAGATGTGCGCCTAGCGCCGCCACGCGATCCGAGGCCTTCAAAGCGCCCTCCACCAAGGCCTGGTCGTCGCCCAGCTGCTTGACCGCGACCGGCGTCCAACGAGCCTTGAGCGGCTCACCGCTGATCACCCATACGCCGGTTCCGGTGCCGGGATCGAACAGCGCGCCCAGCGGAACCTCAACGCCAGCCGAGACGCCGGCAGGCTCTGCGCCAGCAAGCGCTACGGCCACTGTCGACCCCAACGGCAGCGGCGTATTGCCGTCTTCCAGGGTGTAGCGGGCTTCAAAGGTCCGGGTTGCGGGGTCTGCGGACTCCGAGAGCACGCGCAACCGCGCGGGGACCTTGCCGCTGCCCCCGAACGAGGACGCCGAGGCCACGGAGCCGATCTGGGGACGCAGCGTCTCGGGCAGTTGGACCACTGCCTCCCTGCTGCCTGCACGGGCAAGCCGGGCGACGATCTGCCCCGCCGCCACAACCTGACCGGGCTCAGCGGAGATGGTCATGACCACCCCATCAGCATCGGCAATGAGCGCGGTGTATTGACTGGCATTACGCGCTACCCGGGCTTGCGCTTCGGCTGCTCTGAGCTGCGCTGAGGCCGCCTCTGCCGCCGCCTTGATCTGATCATAGGCCGACCGGGACACGACACCCTTGGCGGCCAGATCGCGATACCGCGCTTCGTCGGCAATGGCTTGGACGCTCTGCGCCCGGGCCGCAATCACCGCTTGCTGCTGGGACGCCGCTGCCAGATTCAGATCGATGGGATCGATCCGGTAAAGCACGTCACCACGCTTGACGGTCTGCCCGGTCTCGACGAGGCGTTCGGTGACCTTGCCTCCCACTCGGAACGCCAGGTCGCTCTGCACCCGTGCGGCAATGGTGCCCGTAAACGTGCGTGCGTTCCCCGCGCCCGTTTGGACCTGGGCAACCCGGACGATGGGGGGCGCGGTGCGGGGGTCGATATCGTCCGACGTTCCGCAGGCCACAAGGAACAACGGAACAACGCAGGAGATGGCTAGGACTACAAAACGGCGACGCATACGGCCTTCCGGAGTGGGGTATCCGGACGCATTCTGTTCCTAGTGACCGTTTTCGTCAATAGTCACACCCGTTGAGGTGAAAGGCTCCTGAGAACCAGCTCCTGCAGGGCATTGGGCGATTCTTCGTGCATGACCGACACGTGTGGAAGCGTCACCGGATTCAGATACGGGACAAGGATCTGGTACACCGCGCGACTGGTCTGATCGAGCGCCGTCTGGTTCTCAAACGCCCCGGAGGCGCGGCCATCTTTCAAAATTTCCTCGACAAGCTGCCGGATGCGGCCTTGGTAGGCCCGGGTCGACGGCCATTGATCCGTCGCGGCCGCCACGGCAATTTCATAGAGCCGGCGATCCTGGAGGAACAAGCGAAGACTGGCCTCCACGATGGCGGTGAAGAGGACCCGAAGCCGATCCGGCGCCGCTTCAACCCCTTCCAAGGCGGCATGTACGTCGCTTTCGATCTGGGCGAGGCAATTGGCGCAGATCACCTCCCCGATCGCCTGCTTGGAGGCGAAAAACTTGTAGATGTAGGCCTTGGAAAAGCCGATGGCTTTGGCCAGGTCGGACACCGTGGTCTTGTCGTAGCCGTAGTGGCTGAAATGGGCGGTGGCAGCCTGGATGATCTGGGTGCGCACATCATGCTCAGCGGGGCCGCGCTCGGCATCGAGCGCTGCGGAGATTGAAGTAGACATGAGGCAAGAGTAACGCTGGGCAGAGATGCGGGCAAATGGTGACCATTCGGGTATCGGTTCACAAAGAGCACGTCAATGTGACTATTGCCTTTCTTGATCACTCCACAACGAATCCGACAATGCCTACTGGTGGACGGGAACCTGAGATTCGCCCTATCGCAGATGTAGATCCCCAATTACCTACCTCGACGGTGTCCGATTTCGGCCAGAAGCGGAGAACTCCCAGCAGGACGCCTTCACAGGCGATACATGCTGTCTACGCCGTTCGCCGCCCTTTCAATGCAGTCGGCCATCGGCAAACCCTGCGACCATCCTGCCGCCATGGCTTGAGCATCACGCACTGCGTCGGATGCCTTGGCGCGCTCATTGCGAATTCGGCACGTTTCGGGGTCTTTGGCGAAAAGACCGCGCGCGAACATTCGGCCCTGCTCTGCCAGCTTTGTGGTCTTGGGTCCGCGGACTGCAACGAAACTCTGCAATGCTTCATCCAGGCAATCGCCGGTCCCATCCAGGCATCGCGCCAGGTGCCAGGCGTCTTCCAGTGCCTGGCAGGCCCCCTGGCCGGAGGTCGGTAGCGGCGCGTGCGCTGCATCCCCGATGAGCAGCACATTTGCTCGGCTCCACGTATGCAGCGGTTCGAGGTCGTGCACGGCAATCCGTTGTATGGAGTGCGCCGGAGTGGCCTCGATGAGGCGGCCGACAGGTTCAGGCCATCCTGCAAACAGATCACTCACCTCGTTGTGCATGTCCGCTGCGGGCGTCGCCCCAGGTAATGGCCGCGCCTGGGCGGCCGCCCAGTAAACCAGGTCTGTCCGGATCGCGACGCAGCCGAAACGATCGCCCGAACCCCAATAGTCCTGGATCGCGATGTCGCTCACCAGTGCACCATTTCCCTGTGCAATCCCGATCCAGTTCACAAAGCCTTGGTAGATGGGCGTGTTGTCCCCTGCGACGAAGCTGCGCGCCACCGAGTCCATGCGGCCATCCGCGCCAACAACCAGATCTGGACAAATGCTCTGCCCATTCGCGAACCGTGCCACGGCCTTGCCGCTGGCATCCAGGTCAATCGCTACCACGCGATGTCCGAACTCCACCTGGATGCCCGCTCGTGCCACATGAGCCAGCAGTACAGCCTGCAGGTCCCGACGCAGGATCGTATGGGTTGGATATCCCATGATCTGGTCCAGCAGCGTGATATCCAGGCCTCCCAGCGAAGCACCCGCTGCGTCTTTGCGGTGCACTGACAATGGCCGCCCGCCCGCTGCCCCGACATCCTCCGACAACCCGAGTTCCTGCAGTACGAAGCCAGCGTTGGGCCAGAGCGTGACGCCAGCCCCCATGGTCGATGGCCCAGCCCGACGTTCATACACGCGCGGGGTGTGCCCCTGCTTGTGCAGGGCAAGTGCCGCGCTCAAGCCTGCGATCCCGCCACCCAGTATTCCGATGTCCATTCCGATGCACCCCTTTTTCAATTCGCCCGGACACGCCGTTGCAGGGCATCCATTGGACGGGAGTGCAATCCTAGACTCTGCCGATCTGGCCAACTAGCATGCAGGATTGATATATGTTCATACCCTGAGCGGGATAATTATGCGCAGTACCCTCGACCTGAATACCGTCCGTGTCTACGTGGCCGTCGTAGACGAGCAGAGCTTTTCCGGCGCGGCGCGCCTGCTGGCCCTGCCATCGTCCAACGTCAGCCGTCACGTCGCCTCGCTGGAGCGCCGGTTGGGCGTTCGCTTGCTGGAACGCAGCACGCGCCATCTGCACATGACCGAAGCCGGAAGGCTGCTTTACGCGCGCGCCAAACCACTGCTCGACGCCTTGCTCTCCACGGAGGAGGAGCTTGGCGCAGTACAACGCGAATTGAGGGGCCCTCTGAGGATGTGCATGCCAAACGAAGCGCCAAGGCTGCTCGCTCCTATCCTCGCGGAATTCTGCAGTCTCCATCCCGGCATTGAACTGGAATGCGACACGCGCCTGACCGGCCTGGAAGTGCTGAGGGAAGACATGGACCTCTCCATCTTCTTCCACCGGGGGCCCCAAGATGACAGCGCGTTCATCACCCGCGAACTCGCAACATTGCCCAGTATCGTGGTCGCCGCGCCCGCTCTGCTGGCCAGAACCGGGATGCCGCGCCACGTGCGCGAACTGAAATCCTTGCCTTGCATCACCACCGCAAGCGCACTGAAGGGTCAGCCTTGGCAGTTTATCGACACCGCGGGCGACATCGTGAAGGTGCCTGTGCGCAGCCGTTATCGCGTCAACAGCGGCGAACTGGCCGTGGCGGGAGCACGTGAGGGCCTTGGCTTCGCAATTGTTGCGGCCTACCCCTGCCAGGATGATCTTGCCGTAGGCCGGTTGCAGGAAGTGCAGCTGGATCTACGCCCTGCGCCGCTGCAATTGCTTGGCGCCTACAGTCACCGTCATTCGGTGACTGCGCGGGTCCGGGCGTTGCTGGAGTTCATCCAGGCCCGGCTGCAAGGCGTCGGAGATAGTTCCTGACGCCTCTGGTCCTCGACCGCCGTCCGCTACACAGCGGTGCTGTTGTTGCAGGGTAGCCGCCTGCACACCCTGCCGCCGCTGGTTGCCACGTGTGCAGCCGTACGGGAAGTGCCCCATGCCGGCTTCAGCCATCCGAGCAACACCTACCTCGGCGCTGACCACGAACACCGTCGGACCGGCGTGCAGGTGGACCCTGTGTTGTCCGATGGCAAGACACGCAGTTCGCGCTATTTGCTGCGCTTTGCCGATCAGGGCAATCCCTACCGCTTTGAGGCAACGCGCAGCGAATGACCGTCATGCCACTCACCGCATCACTGCGGTGCCGCTGGCGGCGGCGGGGAATCGGGTCCCCGGAGAGACCCTGTCGCCGGTGGCATAAGCGCGCGCTTTTACACGGAACGGGGGCATGCATCCGCGTCGGTGGCCGCGGCAGGAGTCCGTTCTTCCCCGATCAGCGCCAGCCGCGGTTGTGGTTACGGCGGTCATGGTCCCAGCGACGCTGGTCGTGACGGCGGTCGTGGCGGCTGGTGCGCTCGTAACGATGGTCGCGGTCATAGCGGCGATCGCGATCGTGGCGATAGTCGCGGTTGTCCCGGCGATCCTTGGTGGTCACATTGCCGATCGCGCCGCCGGCCACTGCACCGCCTGCGGTCATCATCGGGTCGCCGTTGGACAGCACGTGCCCCGCGACGCCACCCACCACGGCACCCACCAGTGTGTTCTTGTCCTTGCGCGACAGCGCGGAGGCATCGCCTGCGGCGATGACGCCAGCGGTCAGAGCCAATGCCATGGCCAGGCCACGGAAGCTGAAAGCGGTTGAGGTGAGCATCGTTGGATCCTCCAAACGTATCGGTGTGGAATCGAATCTGGTGGCCGAAGATTGCCGGAACATTGCGCACCCGCGGATGAACCGACCCCTGTTCAGTTTGGCGAAAGTACAGCTTGGTGGGGCCATGCCCTCGCACCCAGCCGACGCCAGCGCCCCTACAGTGGCACGCGTGCCCTCGCAACGGACGCACTCAACGACCGCTTCGGAGCCCGAGCCGCATGCACTCAACGATCCCCTCCCTCGCCCTCGCCGCTTCCCTGTTCGGCGTCTCCGTCACGGCGTGCGCTGCCCCGTCGCAACCGTCGCGCACCATTTTTACCGACGTCACCGCCACTCACGTTCCCACCGACGCGGAGCTCCATGCACTGGATGCCGCGTTGCTGGATGCCGATGGCGATGGCGATCTGGATGTCGCGGTGGCGGTGGAGAATGGTGCCAACCGGCTCTACCTCAACGATGGCACCGGCAAGCTCACACAGGCGCCCGATGCGTTCGGCACGATCACCGGCGACAACGAGCATGTACGCGTGGCCGATGTTGATGGTGACGGCCATATCGATGCGCTGTTCATCGCTGAAGACACCGAGCAGCACAACCTGTTCCTGGGTGACGGCCAGGGTGGATTCGTACGGGTCAGCGAGCGCCTTCCTGCGATGAGCCAGGCCAACGGCGTCGCCATCGGTGATGTCAACGGCGATGGCCTGCCCGACATCGTGGTGGGCAACACGACGGAGGGCAAAGCCGGTGTGGCGCAACCGTTCCTCTGGCTCAATGACCGCGCACGCCCGGGCTACTTCGTCGATGCCACCTCCACCCACCTGCCCTCGATCAACGTGCAGGCACAGGGCATTACCTTGGCCGATCTGGATGGCGATGGCGATCTGGATATGGCCATCGCCAGCCAGGATCCCATCAACCGCCTGCTGATCAACGATGGCCGCGGCCGCTTCACCGATGCCACCGACCGCCTGGGAGCGCAGATTCCCACCGAGACGCGGGAAGTCCATGCGTTCGATGCGAACGGTGATGGGCGTCTGGACCTGGTCTTCTTCAACCTCACCAGCAACAACCAGGCCTGGGACAAGAATCCGCAGACGCGCCTGCTGATCAATCAAGGCGAGGCCCGTTTCAAGGATGACACCGCCGCACGTCTGCCCGCGCATCGTTTCTCCAGCTGGGGCGGGACGGTGGTGGATGTCAACGAGGATGGCCATCCGGACCTGGTGGTCAGCGCCATCGACGTGCCCGGCTTCGTGCCGCTGCAGGTTCGCGCCTGGCAGAACGATGGCAAGGGCAACTTCACCGACGTCACTGCCTCGGTGATTCCCGGCACCGCGGTCGGACGCAGCTGGAGCATGGCGCGCGGTGATCTGGATGGGGATGGCAAGCCCGATCTGTTCATTGGCGGGTGGCAGTCGCAGGCCCGCCTGCTGCTGACCGGCAACACGATCGACGAGTAGGCCTGCGCAAACCGATGGCTTCACGCTGGCATTTGCTATCGTGCCCTCCGTCCGTCCCTCCTTCTCAGGAATCCCATGCCCCGTAAGCCCTCCGCCGCCCCCTCCGCATCATCGATGAAGGCCAGCCTGGCCGCTGCGGTCGCGCGATCGGGAATGGATGAAAGCGCGCTGCTGCGGGCCGCCACGAAGGAGGCGTTCGAGCGCGCACTCGTGCTGCTCACGACCTCCTATGCCGATTTCAGCCCGGAACAGCAGCGCAGGATCCGGGCAGTCGTGGACAGCGCGGGGTCGGCCAGCCCCGCCCCGCGCGCCAAGCCGGCCAAGATTCCCCGCGAAGCACTGCCGCCGCGCTTCTGGCTGCCGCACAGCGGTGCCACCTGGTCCGGTCGCGGGCGCATCCCCGCTGCGTTCCTTGCGTGGGAGGGCACCGTGGCCCACACCGAATGGAAGAAGACGCACCCGGATCAGCGCTTCCCGTCCTACCCGGGCTGAGCAGGCGCTGCGGTTCGCGACGCAGGGCGATCGATCGAAACGACTATCATGGTCGCCATTGAACGAAGCAGTGGTTGCAGATGAGTCGCGGAATCAAGATGCGCAAGGCCGTGGGAACGCACGGCACCCTGCACCGGTTGGCCGACCTGCAGAAACGTCATGACGCGCAGCAGACCCTGCCCACGTTGCTCTGCGATGGCTGCAGCGTGCCGGTCCGATTCGTCCCGGCGCACGACAGAAGCGGTGCCGACGGTGCTCTTCCCGCCGCGGTTCCTGCGTACATCGCGTTGAACAAGGGCGCTGAGCATCTGCCAGGGTGCCGTTACAACGCTCCCTCACATCTGCAGACCCTGCTCGCCAGCGGAACCAATCCCGAGTTCCTGCCTGCGCTGGGCGATGGCCGGCATGAGCTGCGTTTGTTGGTCCTCCAGCAGGCCCTGAAGCGGGGCAGCGCCGGGCCGACCCTTCTCCCGGCAGACGCGCCACTCGACGGTTACCTGCGCACCCTCACCGACCTGCTGATCCTGCAGGCGATGTGCGAGGACGACACGCTGCTGACCGCGCACCTGACCCTGCGCCTGGGCAAGAAGCGGGTCGACTGGGCGAATTTCCTTTACGGCCAGGACCGCTATGACGAAGCATGGGAACGGCTTGGCTCGGCATCCAGCGAGCTGCCGCTGGCCCTGCTCGGGACGGTGCGCTCACATCGCATGCCGCAGCCCGGTGACCCCCATGGCGTTACCTTCCTCAACTGTGCCCCGAAGTATCAGCAGACCGGCGTGACCGACCGCCGGGATTTCTACGAAGTCAGCGTCGGGCACACCGATGCGGCGTGGCTGAAGGCCTACCCGGTGGGCGCGGAGATCGTGATGTTCGGGCTGTGGCGCCAGGGAAGAAGCAGCACCACCTCCCGGCCGCACCCGACCGACCCGCGCCGGACCATCACCAGCATCACCCACAAGCTGGCATTGCGGCCCAGCCTTACCCGGCAGTTGAGTGTTGTGGAGTGAGCCGCGCGGCTGTGAAGGGTTTCTCGTGATCGACCCCGCACAGCGATAACGGCAGCCGTCGATATCGCTGTGTATCGCTACATTTCAAATGCGAATGGTTCGTGATACGATTGTTAAGATTACTTGAAACCCCCACACGGACGTCCCCAGCCATCGCCAGCGGGCTCCCATAGCCACGGAGTACTTTCGCGATGTCGCACCCCTCCCCTTCTTCCCGTCGTTCCGGCGCCACCCTCGCCGTCGCCATTGGTCTGGTACTGACCGCCCAGGCGCATGCCGACGCCGCTGCGGATGCCGCCGCCTCACCCCGCCAGATGGATACCGTGGTGGTCACCGCCACCGGCGCCCAGCAGTGGATCAAGGACGCCCCGGCCAGCATCAGCGTGATCACCCGCGAGGAGATCGAACGCAAGCCGGTCAGCAGCATCGGCCAGCTGCTGAGCACCGTGCCCGGCGTGACCGGCGGGTATGCACTGTCGGGTGCGCAGTCCAAGATCCGCCTGCGCGGCCTGCCCGAGCAGTACACCCTGATCCTCATCGACGGCCGCCGCCAGGGTAATTCCTCCGGCGTGAACTACCGCGATGACCTGGGTCCGCAGGATCTGAACTGGCTCTCGCCGGACATGATCGAGCGCATCGAGGTGGTCCGCGGGCCGATGTCCTCGTTGTACGGCTCGGATGCGATGGGCGGGGTGATCAACATCATCACCCGCAAGATCGCCAACGAATGGGGCGGCTCGGTCACGTTCAATTACAGCAAGCCCGATTCCCCGACCCGCGGCGATACCACCCAGATGGGCGCGCTGTTCAGTGGTCCGCTGACCGAGAACCTGGGCCTGCGCATCGGTGCCAATGTCACCAACCGCGAATCGGATACCGGCCGCCGGGAGACGCCCGGCAACAAGGCCGAGAACGCCAACGCCCTGCTCAACTGGCGCGTCAACGATGACCACACCGTGGGCGTTGAAGCCTCGCGTGGCGAGCAGCGCAACAGCGGTGCGGGCGCGGTCGGTGCGTGGGGTCTGTCCAAGCTGGTGCAGACCGGCTACGTGGTCATGCACGATGGTCGCTACGGCGACGCCGCCACGTCCAAGACGACGCTGGTACAGAACGATTACGAAGACAAGGGCAGCGCCGTCGGCAACCATTCCAAGGAGACGGTGTTCGATACCGCGTTCACCCGCAGCTTCCATTGGGGCGTCGAGCAGAGCTTGAATGTGGGTGGCCAGTGGAAGCGCGAAGAGCTGAAAAACGGCGACACCATCGGCACCGTGCCGGTCACCTGGACCGGTACCGGGCGGATCAGCCCGGTCAGTGAGGCCGATTCCTGGGCGCTGTTCGCTGAAGACCACATCACCCTGCACGAGCGGTTCATCCTCACTGTCGGCCTGCGCTGGGACAACACCGACAATTACGACGACAACCTGAGCCCGCGCGTCTACGGCGTCTGGCACCCGTCCGATGACTGGACTGTGCGCGGCGGTGTCTCGCAGGGCTTCCGCGCGCCCACCCTGAAGCAGGGCACCGCCGGCGCGGCGACCCAGTCCGGTGGCAACGGCTGCACCGCGTTGACCGTGGAAGGCTGGACCAACCGCTCGATCAGCGCCGACGGGACCACCGGCTGCTACATGGCCGGCAATCCGAACCTGGAACCGGAAACCAGCACCAACTACGAGCTGGGCGTCGGCTACGACAAGAACGGCTGGTCGGCCTCGGCCACGTACTTCCTGACCGACTTCGATGACAAGATCCAGCAGGTCCCGCTGCGTGACATCCCCGGCCAGACGACCAGCTTCGTCAACGGTTTCTGGTGGACGGTCGCGCAGAACATCCAGAAGGCCCGTACCCGCGGCGTCGAAGCCAGCGTCACCGTGCCCCTGCATGAGCGACTGAACTGGATCACCAACGCCACGCGCATGCTGGAATCGAAGAACCGCACCACCGGCGCCAGCCTGCTGGTGGTGCCCAAGCTGACCGCCAATACCTCGCTGGACTGGCAGGTCACCGATGACTGGTCGCTCAACCTGAGCGCGCAGCACATCGGCGAACAGCTGGTGTCCTCCACCAGCGCCACGTTCGCCAAGGCGTATACCACCTGGGACCTGGTCACCGGCTACGACGTCAACGAGCACCTGACGGTGCGCGCGGGCGTGCTCAACCTCGGCGATGTCTCCACCATCGAGGAAGGCAACAACTACGACGGCGGTGCACGCACCTTCTTCGTGGGTGCCACGGCGCGGTTCTGACCGCGCCGGGTCGAGTGCAGACCTGACGTAACGACGGGCGGCGCGGACGTAAACGCGCCGCCCTTCTACGTTGTGAAGCAGCGCGTCGTTGCGCGCCACCGTCCATGCCCGCAACCCCATCACGGCCAGGCCGACGAACACCAGATACAGCACCGCGGTCACGTGCAGTGACTTGACCATGTACATGCCGACGTAGACCACGTCGACCAGGATCCACAGCCACCATGCGGCCGTGTGACGTCGCGCCTGCCACCACTGGGCGACCAGACTCAGCGCAGCCAGCATTGCATCCAGCCACGGCAACGCTGCATTGGTGAGGAAGTGCATCGCCGCGCCGAGCGCAATCCCGAAGGCGACGCCGATGCCGAGGTCACGCCACATGGCCACCCGCGCCAGCGGCACGATCGCGACCCGCCCATCGTCCTCGACCTGGCCACGCCAGCGCACCCAGCCGTAGACCAGGAAGCCGCCGAACACGATCTGCAGCAGCGTGTCCGAGTAGAGCCGGGCCTCGGCGAACACCAGCGCGTACAGGGCCACCGAGATCAGACCGACCGGCCAGGCAAGGGGCACCCGGCGCGTCATCAGCCACACGCCGAGCATGCTGACGCCGGCCGCCGACCATTCCAGGATCGCCGGGTTCATAGCGCGAACGTCACCGACAAACGGGCCTGACGCGGCGCGCCCGGGAACAGGTAGTAGTCACCCGAGCTGCTGCCGGTATCGCGCCAGTAGAAGCGGTTGAACAGGTTGTCCACCGAGAGGTTCCAGGTCACCGGATGCTCGCCCAGCTGATGTTTGAAGCGCAGGCCCGCGTCGAACACGCTGTAGGCCGGTGCGCTCACGCGACCATCGGCAGTGGCCACGTTGGAGGCCGCGTAACGCCAACCACCGGTCAGCCCCAGGCCGGTCACGAACGGCAGCTGGTATTCCGCATGCACGGTCGCGCGCGTCTTGGGCACGTTGATCAGCTGGTGGCCTTCGTAATCCGGCGTGCCGACATCGCGTGCACGGGCACGCAGGACGCTCGCACTGGCGGTCAGCGACAGGCGCTCGGTGAGCTGGCCCTGTGCGGTGAGCTCCAGCCCGGTATGGGTCTGCTGCCCTTCCTCGACGAAGGTGTAGCCGGCATCACTGCCGTCCGGCTTGGCGTACTGGAACGGCTGCGAAGTGCGGAACAGAGCGGCACCCAACGTCAGCGCATCGCTGGTCACATACTTGACGCCCACTTCGGTCTGGCGCGACAGCACCGCGGGCAGGAACGTGCCTTCGTTGGAGGTCCAGAACGGCGCTTCCTGGCCGAGCGAAATGCCCCGCACGTAGCTGACATAGGCGTTGACCTCGTCGGTCGCCTTCCAGACCAGCGCGGTCTGCGGCAGGAAGCGCGACAGGCGGCTGTGCCGCTCCGGGTTGCCACGCTTGTCGTAGGCACGCTCGTCCAGGCGCACGAAACGCCCACCGGCCAGCCACTGCCAATCGCCGAAGCTCATCCGGTCCAGTGCGAAGACCGCCGTCTGCGCGCTGTCCAGACGCCGCGCGGACGGGCCCGGCATCAGCGGCGACGGGTCGAACTGCGGCACCTGTGCATCGTGGATGTTGGCAGTGCCCACGTATTCGTTGACGTTGCGGCGCTTGTCCACGGTGCGCTCGAAACGGTCCGCACCCACGCTCAACTCGTGCCGGATATCGCCGGTGGCGAAACTGCCGCGCAGCTCGCCACGGAATTCCAGGTTGCGGCGGGTATCGTCCGGGCTGCGGTAATCGTAGATGTCGTAATCGCCGTTGGGCGCGAAGTAGTTGCCCGGCACGCTGCCATCGGCGCATCCGGCGGCGTAGTAGCAGCCGTAGGCGAAGGCGACGTTGTCGTCGATCACCGAGCGGCTGTAGCTGGCCGACACCCGCGACTGCCAGCTCGGGCTGAAATCGTAGGTATGCAGCGCGGTCAGGTTGGTGCTGTCGATGCCGACCGGCCGCTGCCAGGCCTGGTACCCCAGCAGGTGCTTGCGGTCCACGCCGCGCGGCAGCCCGGTGGCGGCCAGCAGCTGATAGCCCGAGGCCGAGCGCTGCGCGCTGGTCTGGTAGTTGGCAGCCACTTCCAGCTTGCCGCGTTCGCCGATCAGCCAGTCGGTGGCCAGCGAGTAGAAGTTGCGGCGGCCGTCGGCATGGTCGATATAGGAATCGCTGTCTTCCCAGGCCGCATTGAAGCGCACGCCGAAGCGCGGCGACAGCCAATGGCCGAGATCCACCGCGGTATAGCGCGAGCCTTCCGAATCGGTGCCGAGGGTGACGTTGCGGACCTCGGCCGGGCGCTTGCCCACGTAATTGATGATCCCACCCGGCGCCATGACGCCCGCGGCGAGGCCGGCTTCGCCCTTGAGGATCTCCACCGACTGGATGTTCTCCAGCGCCAGGCGTTGCTCGCCGGTGATGGCCAAGCCATTGAAGCGATACCCGGTGCCGGTATCCAGAGGGAAACCGCGGATCGCGATGTTCTGGTAGTAACCGACCGGTGCATAGCTGTCGCCCAGCGAGGCATCGTTGCTGGCCAGCTCGGACAGCGTGCGCACCTGGCGGCTGTCCAGCAGGTCACGATCCAGCACGTTCACCGATGCCGGCGTGCTCTTCCAGTCACCCGCGCCGAAACTGCTGGTCTGCGTGGCGGTGGACGCCGGCTGATGCGCCTGCACGCGCACGGCGGCGAGCTCGGTCGGCGAGCGCTCGGGCGCGTCCGCGAGATCGTTGGCATGAAGAGGCAGCGCGGCACAGAGGGCGGCGGACAACAGCGTGGGGCGGAAGCAACGGTTCATTCGATTCGTCATCAGCTGGGGGAGACGAAGCGAAGGCGAGCACGCGCACCGACCCATCACGGCGGTATGCCTGCTGCTCAAAGCTCCCTACGCCGGTGCAAACCGGATCAGGTTCCAAGGGACTCTCTCAGCCTGGTTTCGCCAGGCACCCCCGCTTCTGTGACTATTTCACTACAAACCGTACGGATTTGCGAGCCTGCGCTCAGGCGGCGGCGTGCAGCGCCTTCAGCAGGCCCTGCCCTGCCAGGCTGCTGAACCAGTCAGCATGCCCCAGCAGGAAGGTGTGGTAGGCCACGTCGGCATTGGCCGGCGAGTGGGTCACGGCCTCGAAGTACTCGACTTCAGAGAGTGCGAAATCCAGCTGCACGATCGGCAGCAGATCGGCCAGCAGGTGGACGCGCTCGGCAGACAGCGGCACGATCGCGCGGTAGCCGGCCAGCAGCGCCAGCGCGATATCCACGCGCACCGCCGCCTCGCCGCTTTCCAGCGCCAGCCAGGCAATCGCGTTGCGTTCGATGGCGGTGGCCAGATCGAACAAGGCACTGGTCGGTGAGGCCAACCCAAGATCGAGCACGGTATCGACCACGGTGGACCTGCCGTCCAGCCGCCATAGCAGATTGGACACGTGCCAGTCGTTGTGCGCCCACAGGCGCGGTTCGGCCTGCAGCCGCTCGGCCAGGCCGTCATGCCATGGCAGCACCGCCCGCTGCAGATCGGCCTGCCAGTCCTGCCGCGCAAGATAGGCCACCAACCCGGGGCGATCGTCCAGCCCGGCCTGCAGGGCGGCGATGGGATCAGCGGCACGGATCAGGTCATCGCGGGCAACCAGCAGATGAGTGCTGCGCTGGGGCGCGTGGTAGCTGGCCGATGCCAGATGCAGTCTGGCCAGCATCCGCCCCGCTTCGTGCGCCTGCGCGGTATCGGTCAACAGCGTCCAGGAGGGCGCATCGCGATACAGATCCTGGCCATGGCCCACGCCATGCAGTTCGTAGGTCCACCCTTCGTGCTCCACCGCAGTGGCGCCATCGCGGTCACGCAGTACCTCGACGACGGGCACGCCGTGATCGGCCAGGTGCCGGATGAAACGATGCTCTTCGCCCAGGCCAGCCGCGGTACGGACGCTGCCATGGTGGCGCTTGACGAACACCCGGCCCGCGTCGCTCTCGACAATGGCCGCGGCGGACATCGGTCGCGGGCTGTGCCACAGCAGCCGGCACGCGCCCGCCAGCGGCGCGAAGCGCTCACTGAGCCAGGTGATCTCGCGGTCGGTGATGGCGGGCCAGTCGGCGGCCACCTCATCGTTGTTGAGGCCTTGGACGCGGTGGGTGCTGTTGCTCATGGGATGACGGGTCGATGACGGCGAAAAGGCACGCTGTCACCAGACAGTGGGCGCGGCGAGGATACCAAGCCACGCCCGGCCAGGGGGGAACAGATGCGTCCGGTCAGCGCGTGCCGTCACCCGGCTTCGTTGCGGCGGGCTTGGCCGGCAGCAGCCGCGGCTGCTCCGCATACCAGTCGCGGGCCCCGGCAAGGTGCCACTTGCGCTGCTCGCCCTGCAGCTCGATGCCGGCCCCCAGCACGCCCCAGCGCAGGTAGAGATCGCCACGGCGCTTGCCATGACTCAGATCCAGCCGCGCCTGCAGGGACAGTCGCTCGTTCTCGGCCTGCAGATCCTCCACGATCAGCTCGCCACTTCGCCAGCGCAGCTGCCCACTGGCCTGCACCTCTCCGGAATCCAGCATCCCGAGCACCCAGCGCGGGTATTCGCTGCGCTGGGCGAACACGCCGAGCAACGGCCCGGCATCGCGCAGGCGCAGGTCGGCCAGGCCATCCACCTGGAACGGCGCGGCCGCATCGATGTGGCCACTGCGGATCGCCACCTTGCCCCACCAACGCCCGTCACTCTTTTCATCACCTACGTGGATGTTGCGCAGGTCCACCGTGGTGCCACCGAGATCAAACTGGCGGCTGTCGAAATCCGCACGCTGCAGACGCGCCTGCAGCTGCGCATCGCCGCGCATCGCGATGCCGGCCACACTGAGCCGGGCGCCGGTGCCACGAAGATCGGCACTGCCCTTGCCTACCCGACCGGAGGCATCCAGCGACACATCACCGCTGAGCAGACCGGTACCGCCGAGCAGGCGCACGTTGTCGTTGCCCAGATAACGGTTGTAGGCGGTGAGGTCGGGCACCCGCGCATCGGTGAAGCGCAGCTGGGCGCGCATGCCGTCGCTCAACTGCTTCAACCGCGCATCCCCGCGCAGGGTCAGCGCCAGTTGGCGGCCATCGAACAACACCGCCTTCGGCGCGTTGGTTGGCGCAGCCTGGAAGCGCGGGATCTGTACCTTCAGCTCGGCCTGCGGTGGTTCGCCCTCCGCGATCCGACCCTGTGCGTGGGCGTCGCCGCGCATCCGGACCCCTGCAACCTCGGCTACGGCGGCCACCTGCGGGATATCCACCGTACTGCCCGGCGCCAGTTGACCGTCGGCGATGACGACGTCTGCCTTGAGCAGCCCACCGCCGTCGAGGTGGAACCAGGGTTTCTTCACGAACAGATCGCTGATCCAGTTGAGCGACTGGAACTGCCAGGCGCCCTGCACCTTGCCAGACAGCCGCGGAAGCAGCTCGGCCGGCGCCTGGAACGGAATCTTCCGGCCGGTCACGCGCAGATCGGCATTGAGTTCGCTACCCGTTTCCGGGTCACGCGGGAGCCGGGCCTGGACACGCATGTCCTGCGCCACATCCAATTGCAGGGACAGCAGGCCGCGGTCATCGGCGTTCACGCCCGCGTGCAGGGGAAGCCGCCAGACCAACCGGCTGCCCGGTCGCAGGGCGCCCTCTTCCAGCGTTACGTCCGCGGTGAGGCGTGCATTGGAGACCGCACTACCCACCTTGACATGTGGGCCGCCGGTATCGATGCGCAGGCCCTGGCTGCGCGCATCGATCTGCAGCTGCGCCCAGGTGATGCCGAGTTTCTGCAACCCCGGCGCGTCATCACGATAGTGCCGCGGGAAGTGGAAGCGCGCGGCGATTTGGGCATCGTCCAGCACGTTGACACCGTCGAAGCTGACCTGGGCATCATCGAAGCCCGCCGTGGAATCGAACAGCTCCGACGGGCCGCCCTTGAGCTGCTTGAGGAAACCGACGTTACCGTGCCCCTGGCCCACGATCAGCAGCTTGCCGAAGCGCCCGCTACGGATGGTGTCGCTGTGGATCGCATCGAACCGCAGCGTCCAGCCACGGTCACCGCGCGGGGGTGGTGGGATCGCCTTTTCGACCCGCTCGACCTCGGCTTCCACCCCTGTCGCATCAATGCGCGGAATGCGCACTTCCTTGCGCAACAGTGCCGGCAGATCGATCCAGGCACTCGCGCGGTCGGCACGGAACACATACTGCGTTCGATTGGCCTGGCCGCGCATGCGGATGTTCCAGACCACGGCCTGCCCAGGCATCAGGGTCAGTGCCGGCCCGGTCTGCATGGTGAATTTTTCAGGTTTGCGGTTGGTCACCGCATCGAACAGCGGCGTATTGAGGAATACATTGCCCGCCAGCAGGTACAGCGCATACAGCGCCAGCAGCGAGAGCAACGCCACGCGCCACGGCCGGGGCCAGCGCCGCACGCGCTCGGGAATCAGGGGCATGTGGGTCCGCAACAGGAAGCAGGATGACGGCCCACTATCGGCAAGGTGCAGCCGTCACGGCGTGAAGGCGTGCTACGGCAGCTTGGCGATCACCTTGATCTCCACGTCGAATCCATACAGCCAGGTCACGCCGATACCGGTGAGCGTGGGATACGGCGCCTCACCCCAGTACTCCGGAACGACGGCCCACACCCGCTCGAAGATCTGCTCGGGATTGACCAGGAACACGGTCACGTCGACGACATCATCGAACGTGCAGCCGGCCGCGCCGAGCACCGCACTGAGGTTGTCGAATGCACGCCGCACCTGCGCCTCCAGCTCGGGTTCGGGCGAGCCATCTTCGCGGCTGCCGACCTGGCCGGACACGAACAGGAAGCCATTGGACCGCACTGCCGGCGAGTAGCGGTTGCGCTCGTACAGGGCCTGGCGGCCCGGCGGAAAAACGACGTCACGTGTTGCCATGAACCACCTCTGCCTTGCGCCGATACCGGCCCATCACGAATGAAAGGCCACAGTAGACCGCCATGCGCACCGGATAAACGCGGTCTGCTGTCCCACATTGTTTGTAGAATCCAAACAATCATCCTCCCCGTGGAAGGCAGATGGACCGGTTCGATGCAATGCAGGCCTTCGCCCGGGTGGTGGACACGGGCAGCTTCACCAAGGCGGCCCAGACGCTGCACATGAGCCGCACCACAGTCACCCAACTGGTGCAGCAGCTGGAAGCGCGGCTGCGGGTGCGCCTGCTCAACAGAACCACCCGGCAGGTGAATGTCACTGCCGATGGGGCGGCCTACTACGCGCGCGTGATCCGGCTGCTGGCCGATATCGATGATGCAGAAACCAGTCTGTCCAGTGCGGCGTCAGCCCCGCGCGGGCGGCTGCGGGTGGATGTGCCTGCCCCGTTTGCGCGGCTGGTGCTGGTCCCTGCGCTGCGCGACTTCCTGGCCCGCTATCCGGAGATCCAGCTCGATCTGGGCGTCAGCGATCGCCACGTCGACCTGATCGACGAGAATGTGGACTGCGTGATCCGGGGTGGACAGATTACGGATCAATCTCTGGTCGCCCGCCATATCGGCGATCTGCCGGCGGCCATCCACGCCTCGCCGGCCTACCTGCAGCAGGCAGGCCTACCCGCCCATCCGCAGGACCTGGAGCAGGCCCCGCATCGCGTGGTCGGCTACCTTCGCTCGCGCAGTGGCACGGTACTGCCCTACACCCTGCAACGTGGCGACGAACAGGTCACCGTGAGGGGACGCCAGCTGCTTGCGGTCGATGATGGCAACGCGTACCTCGCCGCAGGCGTGGCGGGCCTGGGCGCGCTATGGCTTCCCGACTACATGGCCGCCCCGCATGTAGCCGCCGGTGAATTGGTCCGGCTGTTCCCTGGGTGGCACATCGATGCGATGCCGCTCTATCTCGCGTTCCCGCCAAACCGGCATGTCAGCGCCAAGCTGCGGGTATTCATCGACTGGGTCGCGAGGCTGGTGGAGCAGCACATGCCACCTACGGGTCCTTAAGCGCGGACGTCGGACCGCACTCGCCGCGACCCCTGCTATCGGCCACGCGTTGGCGTCCGTGGTTCCAGCGCGACCGCACGATCACCGGGTGTCTTCTTCAGCGGTGCGATGACCAGTGTGTCGCCCCTGCAGACATCCACATCGCGGTAGACCACCCGTCGTCCGTTGCGGAACGCGACACGAAGATCGAACCGGCAGCCTTCGTCGGCCAGGCGGACCATGGCGCTGCCGCCGCCACCCGCCAGGACATCGATCGACCGGGGCGAGAACGCTTCCGAGCCTGCAGGCACGACGTCGAGAGTCACCACGCTGTCGTGCGCCCGGTTGAGCAGGCCCAGGTAACGCGCCTCTGCGCCGTGGGCGGTACCGGCGCACATCAACGAGGCGAGCAGGAGGGGTCGGATCAGGATCATGGTGGTGCTCCAGGCGGGTGATGGACGCCCGCATCACGCGCCTGCTGGCCGGATCCGCCAACCGATCCGGGACGAATCGTCGCCACGACGTGGCCAATCGTAATGGGCCGTCATGGCGCTTCCCGCGCTCCCCCCGCCTGCCTAAGATGAGCGTCGCCAGAGATGCCTGGCCCGGAATCGACCATGTACATCCGCCTCGGCAGCACCCGGATCCGCCTGTCCCGCTATATCGCCCTGTGGACGACGGTGGCCCTGGTGTTTGCGCTCCAGACCTCGATCAACGCCGGCCTGCCGAACAGTCGATGGCCCCTCTGGGACCTCATGCGCTGGTCGCTGATCCAGTGGTACACGTGGGCCGCGCTGGCCCCCACCGTCTTCCGCCTCGCCGAACGCTTCCCGGTGCGCGGCGTCGGGCGCCTGCATGGGCTCGGTGCCCAGGTGGTGGCCAGCCTGTGCATGACGTTCATTGCGATGATCGTGGGTGCGATGGTCTCCACCCTGTTCGAGCCCAGCGGTTTCTTTCAGCAGCTGGGCTACTTCCTGGAGCAGCACTTCGCCATCGGACTGCTGACCTACTGGACGCTGTTCGCCATCCAGCAGGCGATCCACTTCCACGCTGAGAAAGCCCGGCGCGAACTGGAAGCCAGCCAGTTGGCCACCGAACTGGCGCAATCGCGGTTGCTCTCGCTCAAATCCCAGCTGCAGCCGCATTTCCTGTTCAACACCCTGCACGCGATCATTACCCTGCTCGACGAGGACAAGGTCTCGGCCGAGGACATGCTGCTGCGCCTGAGCGATCTGCTGCGTGCCTTCCTGGAAGACTATGACGGCCAGGAGATCCGCCTGCGCCAGGAGCTGGACCTGATCGAGCTGTACCTGGGCATCCAGCGCATCCGCTTCAAGGATCGGCTGACCACCCGCACGTATATCGCCCCGGACACGCTGGACTGCGCGGTGCCCAGCCTGATCCTGCAGCCGCTGGTGGAAAATGCCCTGCGTCATGGCATCGGCCAACGCCTGGGCAGCGACACCATCGAGATCGAGGCCCGCCGCGACGGTGACGCACTGTGCATCGAGGTACGCAATCGCAACAGCACGCTGACGGCCGAGCCAACCGCAGCGGCCGGGCACGGGATCGGCATGTCCAATACCCGCCTGCGCCTGAAGGAACTCTACGGCGAGGCGGCCGAGGTGAGGCTGGACATGATGTGGCCGGAGGGGGTGGTGTGCCGCATCCGCGTGCCATTCCGGGAACTGGAGAGCGCCGACGACGCACCCGAGTTCTTCCCGGGCAGTGCACCGGCATGAGCCTCACCGTGCTCGTGGTGGATGATGAGCCGATCGCGCGGCATGCGGTCATCCGGTTGCTGCGCGATGATGCGGATGTCGAGATCCTAGGCGAATGCGGCGATGGCGTATCGGCGGTGAATGCCATCCGCAACCAGTCGCCGGACCTGGTGTTCCTGGACATCCAGATGCCGGCGATCACCGGCATGGACGTGGTCGCCACCATCGGCGCGGAGCGGATGCCGGCCACGGTGTTCGTCACCGCCTACGAGCAGTACGCGGTAAAAGCCTTCGAAGCCAATGCCGTGGACTACCTGGTCAAACCGTTCAGCCGGGAGCGCTTTGCCGCCACGCTGCAGCGGGCGAAGGCGCGGCTGTCGGCGGCCAGCGGCGTGGGCTCACAGGCCTCGATGCAGATCCTGCAGGCGCTGGATGCACTGCGGCAGCGGGACGACTACCTGCAGCGCATCCCGGTGCGCGTGGACGAGCATGTGGTGCTGGTGGCGGTGGATGACATCGTCTGGATCAAGGCCGCGCGCAACACGGTCGAGATCCACCTGGTCGACCGCGTGCACGAGCTTCGCGAGACCATGGCCACCCTCGCCGCCCGCCTGGACCCGCGGCATTTCGCGCGCGTGCACCGCTCGGCGATCGTCAATGTGCGCCGGGTCAAAGCGATCCACCCGTGGTTCAACGGCCACCACGTGGTGACCATGGATACCGGCCAGCAGCTGCGCATGAGCCGGTATCAGAACGAGGCGTTTCTCAAGCTGGTGGCCACACGTAGCGAATGAGGCGGTTCAGTCGGGCAGCCGCTCGCCCGTGCGCAGGGTCAAGACCTCAACGCCATCGGCAGTCACCAGCACCGTGTGCTCGGCCTGCGCCGAGAGCTTTCCATCACGGGTGGTGACGGTCCAACCGTCGTCGCTCATGTCGATGGCCGCGCGACCCTGGTTGATCATCGGCTCGATGGTGAAGGTCATGCCTTCCTCCAGTTCCAGCCCATCACCGCGACGGCCGTAATGCAGCACCTGCGGCTCTTCGTGCATCTCCTGGCCGATGCCGTGGCCGCAGAACTCCCGCACCACGCTGTAGCCGTGCGCCTTGGCATGCTGCTGGATCGCGAAACCGATGTCACCCAGCGTCGTCCCCGGGCGCACCACCCCGATCCCCTTCCACATCGCCTCGCGGGTCACCCGCACCAACCGTTTGGCCGCGTAGTCCACCTCGCCGATCAGATAGGTCTTGCTGGAATCGGCGATGTAGCCGCCTTTCTCCAGAGTGATGTCCAGATTGACGATGCTGCCGCTGCGCAGGATGTCATCCGACGATGGCACGCCATGGCAGACCACGTTGTCGATGGAGGAATTGAGCACGTAAGCGAAGCCATACTGGCCTTTGCTCGCCGGACGGGCGTGCAGTTCATCGATGATGAAACGTTCCACCCAGTCGTTCACCTGCAGCGTGCTCATGCCCTCAAGCGGCAGCTGGTCCAAGGCTTCGAACACCTGGGCCAGCAGGCGCCCCGATGCGCGCATCAGTGCCTGTTCTTCAGCGGTCTTGATCATGCTTCGGCCACCCGCAACGCGCCAGGCTCGACGCCCGCGGCCCGCAGCTCGCGGTTGACGATATCCTGGTAGGTCGAGCCGGGATTCATCTCGCACAGCATGCCGATCTTGATCCAGAAGCCCGCCTGGGCATTGATCGAACGGCCGGAGACGCCGCTGGCGCGGCGCAGGTTGTCGTGCAGTTCGTCGTCGATGTTGACGATGCCCATGGGCAGCCCTCTGAATGTTGATATACGCATCATATATGTTTCATATATTGATGTGTGGGGCGTTCGCCCAAGGTGTTCAGGCGGTGTAAGCCGTTGCCTCGATCTCGAACAGCATGCCGTCCAACGCCAGGCGCGGCACCGGGATCAGCGTGCAGGTCGGCGCACGACCCAAGGGCCAGCGGCGACCGATCTGATCGGACAGGATGCCGAGCCGATCCTGATCGTGATCCACCACCAGTACGGTCAGCTTGGCCACGTCGGCCAGGGTTGCACCGGCCGAGGCCAACGCCAGGCTCAGGTTGTCCAGCGCCTGGGCAACCTGCGCCTCGAAGCTCGGCGACAGAGCGCCATCGGCGGTTTCCCCGCCCTGCCCGGCGATGTGGATCACGCGTGCCGGCAGCCGGACCACCGCCACGTGGGAATAGCCGTTCCCGGTCGGGTCGTACAGGCCGGACGGATTGATGAAGCCGAACAGGCCGGCGGGCGCAACAGGAGCATCGATCAACATGGGTCAGGCGTCTTCAGGGGGTTGGCGCGCAGTGTCCGGCCTCAACTGCGGTTGAGGTCAACGCAGTGCCTTGGAATGCTGCGGTGCAGACATCAAGGTTCCGCCTGCGCGCCTCAGGTCCAGGCCGGATCGGCCGTGAAATCAATCGTCAGCCAGAACTCACTGCCGCGCGCATCCAGTCGCTCGGCG
The DNA here is from genome assembly GCF_039674765.1 of Stenotrophomonas sp. TWI273. NCBI lineage: Bacteria > Pseudomonadati > Pseudomonadota > Gammaproteobacteria > Lysobacterales > Lysobacteraceae > Stenotrophomonas > Stenotrophomonas sp. TWI273. The sequence goes on along the minus strand of NZ_JBDJOA010000004.1, from coordinate 259,564 downwards.
ATCTCATCACGCAGCCGGTCCACGTTCCCGATGGTGCCGATGACCGTGTCCGGGTGGGTCAGGATGTGGATTTCGACGAAGCGCATGCGGCCCATCTTGGCCACGTGGCTGGTGAAATCCAGATAGCCGTGCTCGACGACGAAGTCCTTCATCACCGCCTGCACGCGCGCATCCAGCGTATCCGGCGCCACCTGCAGCACTTCGCGCATGGCCTTCCAGGCGCTGCGCAGCGGTACCGGCAACACCGCGACACTGATCGCGGCCAGCACCAGCGGATCCAGATAGGGAATCCAGTGGGCATGCGCGCCACCGCGCAGCAGCAAGGCGATCGCGAAGGCCAGCACCACGGCCAGGCTCATCAACCCGCTGAGCAGCCAGGCGCGCACGTCCAGCCACAGCAGGGCCGAATGCAGCTGCATCGCACGGGTACGCACGAACGCCGCCATGGCCAGGTTGCTCACGCACAGGACGGCGGCCCACAGCAGCGCAGGCCCAGCCTTGACCTCATGACCCCCGGTGGTCAGCCCGATCACCGAGTTGGCCAACGCATAGATGCAGGCCAGCGACAGGATCGCCCCGCCAAGGGCCTCCACCATCGGCTCCAGGTGCCAGTACCCATACTGGAAGCGCGGGCTTTCTTCCCGCGCCACCAGCCGCAGCACCGACAATGCCACCAGGGTCAGCGCCACATCCACCAGGCTGTAGACGCCGTCGAACAGGATGGCCTGCGAGCCTACCAGCAGGCCACCGACGAAGCCGATGGCGCTGACCGCCATCGTCACCCCGATGGAAAACGTGAGGACCCGCTGCTCGCGTGCTGTATCCATCGCTGGCCGAGGGTCCTGCGCGCAGGCGTCAGACCTTCAGCACCTCCACCTTGTAGCTCGGCGCATCGCCGTCGGTATCGATGATAAGCCCGTGCACATCCGACTCGAAGCCCGGGAAACGCGCGTTCTGCTCGCGGGCGATCCGCAGCGACTGGATGATCGGCTCATCGCTGGTGCCGAAGCGCTCACCCGGCATGATGGTCGGAATGCCCGGCGGGTACGGCACCAGCATGGTCCCGGCAATACGGCCGCTGATCTGCTCGATGTCGACCCGCTCGATCTGGCCGCGCACGAGGTGGTCGTAGGCCTCGGCCGGCGTCATCACCGGCTCGGGCAGATCCACGTACATCGCGCGCATCACCTGGGCCACGCCGAACTCGGCGTTGAAGGCATGCAGCGCATCGCACAGATCGCGCAGGCCCCAGCCGGCGTAGGCGATCGGGAACTCGGCGGCCAGCTGCGGCAGCGCGCGGGTCAACGGCGCGTTGCAGTCGTAAAGCTCCTTGAAGGCCATCAGCTCGGTGACCAGGGTGCTCCACTTGCCCTTGGTGATGCCCATCGAGAACAGGAACAGCACCGAATAGAGATTGGTCTTCTCCACCGTGATGCCGCGGGTCCACAGGAACTTGCTCAGGACCGCGGCCGGAATGCCGCGCTGGCCCATTTCGCCGTCCATCGACAGCCCGGGCGTGAGCAGGGTCACCTTGATCGGATCGATCAGCACGTAGTCGTCGACCAGGCCATCGAAGCCGTGCCAGTGCGCATCCGGCTGCAGGTACCACTCGCTGCGCTTGGCCACCATCGGGGCCGGTGCGTCGCCCTTGGCCAGCGAGCGCTCCAGCTTGTCCGGCTGCCAGACGCTGAACCACCAGTCGTCCCGGCCCAGGTCCTCGCGCACATGCAGCATCGCGCGGCGGAAGGCGATCGCTTCGTCATGCATCTCCTGCACCAGCGATTCGCCGGCCGCGCCCTCCATCATCTTGGAGGCCACATCGCAGGCCGCGATCACCCCGTAATGCGGGCTGGTGGTGGTGTGCATCATGAAGGCTTCGTTGAAGCGCTCGGCGTCCAGCTCACGGGAAGCCGCGTTGCGCACGTGGATCATCGAGGCCTGCGAGAACGCGGCCAGCAGCTTGTGCGTCGAGTGCGTGGTGAAGATGATCGCATCCTGCTCACGCGGCTTGCCCTTGGCCATGCCGTAATGGTTCTCGTAGAACGGATGGAAGGCGGCGTAGGCGTACCAGGCTTCGTCGAAATGCAGGAAGTCCACCGCGCTGCCGATCTCCTCGGCGATCTTCTCGGCGTTGTAGCAGAGCCCGTCGTAGGTCGAGTTGGTCACCACCGCGATGCGCGGCTTGGACCCGGCCTTGTAGGCCTTGCTCGCCAGCGGGTTGGCAGCAATGGCCTGCTGCAGCGATTCGGGGGTGAACTGATCCAGGCTGATCGGGCCGATGATGCCGTGCGCGTTGCGGCTGGGGGTGAAGTACACCGGGATGCCGCCGGTCATGATCAGCGAATGCAGCAGGGATTTGTGGCAGTTGCGGTCGACGAACACCACATCGCCCCGCCCCACGGTTCCGTGCCAGACGATCTTGTTGGCGGTGGAGGTGCCGTTGGTGACAAAGAAGGTATGGTCGGCGCCGAAGTTGCGCGCCGCCTCGTTCTCGGCCTCCTTGATCGGGCCGGTATGGTCCAGCAGCGAGCCCAGCTCCGGCACCGAGATCGACAGATCGCTGCGCAGCGTGTTCTCCCCGTAGAACTGGTGGAACGCACGTCCCACTGGCGACTTGGTGAACGCCACGCCGCCGGCATGCCCGGGCGTATGCCAGGAGTAGTTGGATTCGGCGGTGTGGTGGATCAGGGCCTTGAAGAACGGTGGCAGCAGATTGGCCATGTAGTCTTCGGCCGCACGCATCACCTGGCGCGAGATGAAGCTCTTGGTGTCTTCAAACAGGAAGATGTAGCCGTGCACGAACTTCAGCAGCTTGCTCGGCACCTTCTCGATCGTGCGTCGTTCGCCGTACAGGAAGACCGGCAGGTTGGCGCGCCGGGCCGTCTGCTCGCGCAGGAAGCCCAGCAGGCGCTGGAACTGCTCCGGGTTCTCCTCGGTGCCATCGATGGAGATCAGCACCGCCGAGGCCGCCACATAGGTGCGCGCACCGGCCTGCGCATCGGCCAGGGTCAACCCGCACAGCACGCGCTGGTCATTCTTGCGCAGCTCGTCCACCAGTGCACGGATCAGGATGCCGCCGATGCGCGGGGATTCGTAGTCATCGTCGATGACGATGATCGGGTAATCAAGGGACTTGAAGTACACAGGGATTCTCCTGGGGGAAGATCACGAAAGCGTCGTGCGGACGGCGGCGTCGAGCGCGGGCAGCTGGCCGCGCTGGCGGCGACGCTCCTCGCTGAAGAACGGATAGAACACCGTGATGAACAACACGAACAGGAAGGCGTACTGCACGATGTTGCCGGCCGAGCCGAAGATCGCCCACAGGCAGTACACGACGGTGACACTGGTCAGCAGCCAGAACGCGCCGGTATGGACCAGCGTGTGCGAGCGCTCCACCACGAAATAGCAGGCCACGCAGGAGTAGATGTACGGCAGCAGCGTCAGCACGACCGCCGCGGAGGTGATCACATCGAACTGGGCCGAGGCGGTCTTGGAGGTGGAGGTGACCAGCACCGCCAGGGTCATCAGCACCGCCACGATCAGCACGCCCTTTACCGGCACGTCATCCTTGTTGGTCTTGCTGAAGATGCTGGGGAACAGACCGTCATCGGAGGCGGCCTTGGCGCTCTGCGCGGTCAGCAGGATCCAGCCGCCGAGCGAGCCGGCCGCACCCACGAACGCACACAGGCTCACCAGCGCCCCGCCCCAGCCGCCCACCGCATTGGCAGCCGCCAGTGCGAACGGCGCATCGGACACCTGCAGGTCGCCGTTGGGCACCATGCCCATGATCACCGAGGAGCTGGCGATGTAGGCGATCGCCGCCAGGAACACGCCGGCCAGCGTCGCGCGGGCCACGTTCTTCTCGGGGTTTTCGACCACACCCGCGGTCACCGACGCCGATTCCACGCCGATGAAGGCCCATAGCGTCAACGCCGCCGCACTGGAGATCGCGCCGAAGTTGGATTCACCGGAGACGTTGTAGGCGCCCTTGAAAATGGTCGGATCGAAGAAGAACCAGCCGAAGATCGCGATGCCCAGGATCGGTACCAGGGCGAAGCTGGTGGTCACCGTCTGCAGCTTGCTGACGAACGACGGGCCGATGACGTTGGCGAAGCTCAGCGCCCACACCAGCGCCAGCACGGCGATGCAGCGCGGCAGCGGCTCGGACAGGATCGGGAAGAAGTAGCTGAAGTAGCCGACCGCCGCGATCGGAATGGCAACGTTGCCGATCCAGTTGGCGAACCAGTAGATGGTGTTGGTCTGGAAGCCCATGTAGGGGCCGAACCAATCGCGTGCATAGGCATACGGGCCACCGGCCTTGGGCGCGAGCCTGCCGAGCTTGGCGAACACGAACGCCAGCAGCAGCGCGCCGGCCGTGGTGATCAGCCAGCCCCAGATGGAGGCGGTGCCGATCTTGGCCAGGCTGGAGGGCAGCAGGAACACCCCCGACCCCATCATGTTGCCGGCCACCAGGAAGGTGGCGCCGACGACCCCGATTTTCTTTGCTTGTGCCATGACGTTTGCTCCTTTGCCAGGCAGGGACCCGGTCGTGCCGGGCGGTGGGAGTTACTTGATGAAGTTGTATTGCAGGCTGCCCTGCAGCCGCATCGTGTCGCCGCGTTGCCCGCGTTGCTGTTCCAGTTGTCCGTAGAGCAGTTCCATGCCCATCGTCCACGACGGTGCCGGGCTCCAGAGCAGATTGAAGACGCCATAGCGGCTCTGGCGGAACGCATCGGCGGCCAGCGCCTCGTTGCGCCCGCTGGTGAGCTGGCCGTAGATCAGGTTGGAACGCCAGAGCGGCGACCAGTAATGCGTGTAACCGACGAAACCGCCGTACAGCGACAACGCCTGCAGGCGCCCGTCTGCGGTCACCACCGCATCCATGCCCGAACCGGTCAGGTCGGCTGTATAGCGGGCCAGGCCCTTGCCACCGAGCATCCCGAACAGCAGCAGGTCCTGCTCGCCCACCGCGGCCGAGCCACTGAGTTGCAGGCCGCCGGCGAAACGACGGCCGTCGCCTGCATCGCCGTCGTAGCCCAGGCTGCGGGCGACCGCGCCCAACTGCAGATGGCCCCAGTCGCGCTCCATGCGCGCGGTAACGGTGACATCCGGCAGTTGATCGACCGGCATGATCCCCTCGGCGGGGTTGCTCAACTGGGTATCCGGATCTTCGGCAGCCACGGTCAGCGTGTTGCCCTTGCCCATCGCGAAGCTGTGGTGGATGCCGGCCACCAGCAGGTAGCCCGCCCCCCCTGGCCCGGCGAAATCCAGGGTGTCGGGCAGGCTGTCGGCATCCATGAAGGTCGAATAGCCATAGCCGGCGTAGGTATTGCCGAGCTGTCCGTAAGCATGGCGTAGGCGGAACTGATAGCTGTCGCTGCTGCCGAAGAAGTCGTTCTCCAGGTAGAAGCGCAGGTTGCCATGGGTGGTCGGCCGCCGCGCTTCAAAGCTGAAGCGGGTCTGCTTGGCATGCAGGGTGAAGTTGGAGACATCCCGGTGCGCACTGCCGACCGGGATCGAGGAGGTAATGAACTGCTCCTGGTCGCCGGCCGCCCGTGAATCGGCGATCGCATCGAGCTTGGCGTAGCCGCCGATGCGGATCAGCGTATCGGTGTTGGGGATCGCGAAGAAGCCTTTCAGCTCGGGATCGGTCGGGCCGGCGGCACTGTCCGGGCGGGATGCGGCGGTGGACGGATCAGCAACGGAGTCGCGTTGCGGAAGGATGGCCTGCCCCATGCCGGGCACCTGTGCCTGGGCGGTCAGGGGCGCTGGCGAAGGTGCGGCGGGGACGCTCGTGCTCGGCGCAGGTGCCGCCGTGACCCTCGGTGACGTGGGCGGAGGTTTGCCGGATTCGATGGCCTGCAGGCGCTCTTCCATCTGTTCCAGCGTCTGCCGGAGCGTCTGGATGTCCTGCCGCAACGCGGCAGCCGAATCCTGCGCATGGACCGGCGCCGCAGCCAACGCTGCCACGCATGCGACCGTCAACACAGCCAAGCGCATCACGTCCTCCTTGAACCGTACACAGTCCCGCGGGTCAACACCGGCTGACGTTCACAACGTCGCAGGTGGTGAGCACGCAGCCCGGCACTGCAATGCGCGCGACCTCTGCCGACGCGTGGTTCGGTGGCGGTCACGCCATCGGACACATCGCCTGCATGGGTACGCTCGCACGGGATCCCCTCATCCCTGATGACCGCCGCGTTGACGCGCGGCCGCCAGCGCTCTGAGTAACAATCGCAAAGTGAGAGCGCCGTGAACGTTCTCAGGCAGTTTTCTGACTGGGTGGCCAGGTGTCCGCTGCAGGCGGGGAAATCCAGGAGATAGCGCATGCAGGGAAGCGTAGCGACGCAGGCGTTTTCAGCCTTGATCCAGATCAAGTCGAACGCGACAGCGCGTCGCCCCCCCACTACCCAGCGGATATCCGGCCGCCCAAACGCAACGCGCCGGGCAATGCCCGGCGCGTTGTGGCACTACGGTCGCCAGTGCTCAGCGCGGGCCGAGCACCACGGTCATGTCATCCCCCTGCGGCATGCCGGAACGGCGCTGCACCATTCCCTGGGCGTCCTTGAACAGAATGCCGGGTGTGCCCTGGAAACCGAGCTCGATCATCAGCACCTGATTGGCATCGAGCTTGTTGGCGACTTCCGCCGTCAGCGATGCCGCCGGCTTGATGCCGCCCTTGTCGAACAGGCGCTCGTTCTCCAGCAGCGCAGCGCTGGGGTTGGGCGCGGTGAGGATCGCGGCCGCCTTGGCGGGGCTGTCTTCGCGGATCACACCGACCATCACGTGGCGCAGCTGCACCTTGCCCGCGTCCACCCACGGCCGCGCGGCCTCCCAGAACCGATGGCAGTACGGGCAGTTCGCATCGCTGAAGGTATAGACGACGCGCGGCGCGTCAGCCTTGCCGTCACGCACCCACGCACTCTCCTCGAGCTTCTTCCACGAGCGCTCGGACATCGGCTTGGCCACCAGCTTCTCCAGCGGCGCGGCGCCCACATCTTCACCGTTGGCATCGAACAGACTGCCCACCACGACATTCTTCCCATCGGCCGTCACATACGCCGCCGCTGGTTGTTGCCCACCCACCACGCCGGCAAAACCGCGCAGGCCGCCGGGTGCGTCGAACTCGCCTATCACTTCGAACCCATGCTTCTCGATGCCCTTCAGCACCGCCGGGCGTTCACCGCCGGCTTTCTCGGCCGTGGCCTTCGGCGTCTGCGCCTGGCTGCAGCCGGCCAGTGTGATCAGCAGCACGGCGGACAGCGCGGTGATCAGCGTGCGCGAGGATTTCAACGTCATGGAGACTCCTGGATTCATGGAACAAACGACCCGCGACCCTTACAGGTCGTCGAGCTTGGATTGCAGGCCGGCGGCTGTCAGCTCGCCCAGGTGCAGGTGCCGCAGCCGGCCCTGCCCATCGAAGAACAGGGTAGTCGGATACGCATGTACCTGCAGCCGTTCGGCAACACGCGCCTCTTCGTCGAGCAGCACATTGCGCAGCGACAGGTGTTCGGCCGACATGAAGGCATCCACTTCCTCACGCGTCTCGCCCTGGTTGACGAACAGGAAGCGGATATCAGGATGGCGCTGCTGCGCGCGTGCCAGTACCGGCATTTCGCGGCGGCACGGGCCGCACCAGCTCGCCCAGAGGTTGATCACCACGGGCTCGCCGCGGGTCTCGTCAAGCGCGACGGGCGCGCCCTGCAACGATGTCAGCGTGATCGCCGGCAATGACACCCGCGATTGCTGCAGCCAGCCGGCGCCCGTGGACAGCACGGCCCAACCGACAAGGCCTGCCAGCGCAGCGGCACCCACGGGGCGGCGCAGGGTGGGCCAGCGACGCAGGCGCCACCCGCCCCACCCCAGCCCGACCAGCAGTGCCGGCCACAGCAGGAACCCGCCATCGCCGACACGCAGCACCGACCAGGGATCGGCCACATAGTCGCCTGCATGCCAGATCACGAAACCTGCCCGCCCGGCGAGCAGGCCCAGCAGCAGCATGTCCACCACCACCGATCGCGGACGCGGTGCGCCCTCGATTGCCGGAGCACGCACCACACTGGCCACCAGCATCGCAATGCCGAGACCCACCAACACCCACACGACCGCAAGCGGTACCGGGCCTACACTGCTGATCATTGTTTCTCTCCGCGATCGCCCGGGACCTGCCACGCGGCGACGGCTGTTGCATCGGGCCCGCCGGCATGGTCCCAGCAAGGCGTCAATGGATCAAGCGTGCCGGTGTTGCGCGATTCAGGCCGCCGAGCGGAGCGGTTCGACCGCCCGGGTGCCGGGGTGCGACGCCGCACGCTCACGCTGCTGCGCGGCCACCTGGCGCCGATAGCGTGTCGGCGTCAGCCCGACGATGCGCAGGAACAGCCGCCGGAACGCACTCTGGTCGGAGTAGCCCACCGCCCACGCCACCTGGTCGACCAGCCCGCCCGCCTGCAGCAGCAACTGCGCCTTGGCGATGCGCAGGCGTTGGCAGTACTCGATCGGACGCATGCCGGTCGCTTTGAGGAACCGGCGCTGCAGGGTCCGCGGCTCCAGGCCGGCCTGTGCGCAGATGTCGTCCAGCCCCGCGCCGCGTGCGGCGATGCCGTGCAGCCAGCGCTGTGCCTTGAGGATGCAGCGGTCGCCGTGGGCGAAATTCGGGCTGAAACGTTCCAGGTCATGCAGTTCGGTGCGCGGGATCACCAGCTGCAGCTGCTGGATGACGGTGTTCATCACGCTCTGCCCGTACACCCGTGCCAGCAGGCGCAGGCTGAGGTACTTCCAGGCATCCTGGCCCGAGGAGGTCAGCAGGTCACCATCATCGACCAGGGTGCGTTCGCTGGGCAGCCAACTGGGCACCATCGTGCGCAGCGCCGGGCAGCGCGCGGGATCGGGAACGCTGACCGAGCGCCCGGCCAGCACGCCGGCGGCGGCCAGCAGCAGCCCGCCTTCGTCGCAGCCGGCGAGCAGGCTGCAGCCATCGTGGCATTCCTGCAGCCAGGCCAGCAGGCGCTCATCCGGCGGCGCCATGGTCCAGCTGGATTCACTGCCCGGCACCACGATGATCGCAGGCAGCGCATCGCCGAACAGTTCCACCCCGGCAACCCGCTGCATGCCGCGGGCGGACATCGTCCAGCGGGTGACCAGCATCCGTGCGCCGGTGCGGCGGCCGGCGGCTACCGTGCGGTTGCACCGCTGGGCCAGCTCGGAGAGGATCGGGGCGGCTGCACGCAGGCTGCCGGGGAATTCGACCACGGCGACTTCCATCAGGGTTGGCGTGTCCGGCCGGCGGTCCGGCTGCAACGTGTTGCGGGGTGCGTCCATGGCCATTCTCCTGGGACAGTGTCTGCCAACGTGGGGCTGGCAGAACAGATCGATACATAAGATGGCCTGAGGCTACGGCCGTCCCGGGAGGGCGACCATGCAACTAGTTGTAAATTTCACGCCAACTGAATTTCCAGTGGCGTTCCAGCAAGGCTTGACTCTGGAGCAGACTCCAAGGTTCAGAATGGCGCGGTCATCCACGAGGTGCTCATGAACATTGGACAGCTCGCGCGCCAGGCCGGCGTGCCCATCGACACGGTGCGCTACTACGAACGGCAGCAGCTGTTGCCCACCGCACGGCGCAGCGCCGGCGGCTATCGGGTCTTCAGCGAGAGCGACCTGACGCGCCTGCAGTTCATCCGCCGCGCCAAGGCACTGGGTTTCAGCCTGGATGAAATCGCCGATCTCCTTGGCTTCAGCGATCAACGTGGCCAGGACATGGCGCAGATCCGCCACAGTGCGGTGAGCAAGCTCACCGACATCGAACAGCGCATCAACGAACTGCAGCGGATGCACGGCGCGCTCAAGCAGCTGGTCGATGCCTGCCCCGGGCATGGCGATCAGGAACAGTGCCCGATCCTGACGGCATTGACCGAGTCACGCCAATGAACGCCACCCACGGCCACAGCAAGGCCTCCCGTGCGGACAACGGCCCAACCTGCTGCGGTGGCAAGACGTCGCCCGGCGCCGGGATGACCACCGACCCGGTCTGCGGCATGGCAGTCGACCCGGCCGCCACGGCCCACCATGCCCACCATGACGGCAGCGACTACCCCTTCTGCAGCGATGGCTGCCGACGAACATTCCTGGCCGACCCGCAGCGCTATCTGGATCCGGCATCGCACATCGCCGAACGAGGCCCCACCGGCACGTTGTACACCTGCCCCATGCACCCGCAGATCGTGCAGGAAGGCCCCGGCACCTGCCCGCTGTGCGGCATGGCGCTGGAGCCGAAGATGCCCAGCCTTGAGGAAGGCGAGAACCCCGAGTTGACCGACTTCCGCCGCCGCTTCTGGTGGAGCCTGCCGCTGAGTGTGGCGACGATGGCCCTGGCGATGCTGGCGATGACCCCCGTGCTGCATGGCCTGGCGCCCGATCTCCGGGTGTGGATCGAGTTGGCCCTGGCGACGCCGGTGGTGCTGTGGGCCGGTTGGCCGTTCCTGCAGCGCTGGGCGCAGTCGATCCGCAGCCGCAGCCCGAACATGTGGACCCTGATCGGGACGGGTGTGCTCGCTGCGTACGGCTACAGCGTGGTCGCCACCGTCGCGCCCGGTCTGTTCCCGCCGTCGTTCCAGCAGCACGGGCATGTCGGCGTCTATTACGAGGCCGCAGCAATGATCATCTCGCTCACGCTGCTCGGCCAGTTGATGGAGCTGCGCGCACGGGCAAAAACATCCGCCGCGATCAAGGCGCTGCTCGGCCTGGCACCGAAAACCGCACGCGTGCTGCGCGCGGATGGCCGCGAGGAAGACGTCGACATTACCGCGCTGCAGCCCGGCGACCGCGTGCGCGTGCGCCCGGGTGAGAAGGTGCCCGTGGATGGCACGGTCGTCGAAGGCCGCTCCTCCATCGATGAATCCATGCTCACCGGTGAGCCGGTGCCAGTGGCCAAGGCCGTGGGCGACGCGGTGATCGGCGCGACACTCAACGGCACCGGCAGCCTGGTCGTCCGTGCCGATCGCCTTGGCGATGACAGCATGCTGGCGCAGATCGTGCAGCTGGTGGCGCAGGCGCAGCGCTCACGCGCCCCGATGCAGCGCATGGCCGACACCGTCGCGTACTGGTTCGTGCTGGCGGTACTGTCGGTCGCGGTGCTGACGTTCCTCGGCTGGGGACTATTCGGTCCGGCGCCGTCATGGACGCATGCGGTACTGAGCGCGGTAGCGGTGCTGATCATCGCCTGCCCGTGCGCGTTGGGGCTGGCCACACCGATGACGATTATGGTCGCCACGGGTCGCGCCGCGCAGCACGGGGTGCTGTTCCGCGATGCCGAGGCGATCGAGGCACTGCGCCAGATCGACACGCTGGTGGTCGACAAGACCGGTACCTTGACCGAGGGCAAGCCAGCGTTCCGTGACGTACAGGCGGTGGCGCCCTTCGCTGCCGATCAGATCCTGCAATGGGCGGCCAGCCTGGACCAGGGCAGCGAGCATCCGTTGGCGGCCGCGATCGTGGCCGAAGCACGCGCGCGCGGGATGCCGCTGGCCAGCGTGGACGATTTCGATTCCCTGACCGGCATGGGTGTGCAGGGCGCGGTGGACGGCAGGCAGCTGCTGCTTGGCAATACCGCGTTGATGGACGAACACGGTATCGCGCTGGACACGCTGCGCGAACGTGCCGAGCACTTGCGCAGCACCGCGGCCAGCGTGATGTACCTCGCCGTCGATGGCCAGCTTGGCGGCCTGCTCGCGGTGGCTGACCCGATCAAGGCCTCCACCGCCGAAGCGATCGTGCAGCTGCACCGCGATGGCCTGCGCATCGTCATGGCCACCGGCGACGGCGCGGCCACCGCGGAAGCCGTCGCGCGGGAACTCGGCCTGGATGACGTCCACGGCGAGATGCGTCCCGCCGACAAGGCCGCGTTGATCCGTTCGCTGCAGGCGCAGGGCCGCAAGGTGGCGATGGCCGGCGATGGCATCAACGACGCGCCGGCGCTGGCGAGTGCGGACGTTGGCATCGCGATGGGCAACGGCACCGATGTGGCGATGTCGAGCGCACAGGTCACGCTGGTCAAGGGCGATCTGCGCGGCATCCTGCGTGCGCGCCAGCTGTCCACTGCAAGCGTGCGCAACATGCGGCAGAACCTGGGCTTTGCGTTTCTCTACAACGGCCTCGGCATTCCTGTTGCAGCCGGCGTGCTGTATCCGCTGGGCATCGTAATGTCGCCGATGTTGGCGGCGGTGGCGATGAGTCTGAGTTCGGTCTCGGTGATCAGCAATGCACTGCGGCTGCGCCATCAACGACTGCCCGGCGAGTGACCGCGGATTGCATGACGATATTTCTTCACTTTTTTCTTGCCAATCCAAAACGTCGTCGCTATGATTTCGCTCCTCACGACGTGGGGCCATAGCTCAGCTGGGAGAGCGCCTGCATGGCATGCAGGAGGTCGGCGGTTCGATCCCGCCTGGCTCCACCAATCCGATCATTAGGCCGATCAGATTGCAGTGACAAAATTTGAAGTTTTCGTGCGTCCCCATCGTCTAGAGGCCTAGGACATCACCCTTTCACGGTGGCGACCGGGGTTCGAATCCCCGTGGGGACGCCAGTTTCAAACAAACAGCCCTGACTTCGGTCGGGGCTTTTTGTTTGTGCCGCATCGAGCAACGCTCGGCATTGGCGGCCTGTTTTATCGCGTGCGTGCTGGTGCACTCGCGCGGGCAACGATCAGCCTCTGCAGATGGATGCCCGCATGCATTCTTTCTTCGGTATTTCAGAAAAAAGACTTGGCGAATGCTTCACGGCCGCGTAGAATTCCGCCTCCAGCATCGTGGGGCCATAGCTCAGCTGGGAGAGCGCCTGCATGGCATGCAGGAGGTCGGCGGTTCGATCCCGCCTGGCTCCACCACTCCGGACCTTAGGCCGTTCGGTGTGCTGAACAATTTGATGAGTTTATGCGTCCCCATCGTCTAGAGGCCTAGGACATCACCCTTTCACGGTGGCGACCGGGGTTCGAATCCCCGTGGGGACGCCAATCATCAGAAGAACACCGAGACCCGGCATGCCGGGTCTTTTTGTTCACCGCCTACTGCGGTTGCGATGCGGATGCCCGAAAGGCTTCCACAAACGTGAACAGGCAGATATACTAGGCGGCTTGCGGTACAACGTGGGGCCATAGCTCAGCTGGGAGAGCGCCTGCATGGCATGCAGGAGGTCGGCGGTTCGATCCCGCCTGGCTCCACCACTTCTCCGGACACAGGCCGTCCGATAGAAGCCAAAATTCGGTTTAACGCGTCCCCATCGTCTAGAGGCCTAGGACATCACCCTTTCACGGTGGCGACCGGGGTTCGAATCCCCGTGGGGACGCCAGCTTCAAACAAACAGCCCTGACCTCGGTCGGGGCTTTTTGTTTGACGACCCTCTTCCCATTCGGCAAGACCGCCGCTATGATAGGCGGCTCGCAGCACAACTGTGGGGCCATAGCTCAGCTGGGAGAGCGCCTGCATGGCATGCAGGAGGTCGGCGGTTCGATCCCGCCTGGCTCCACCACTTCTCCGGACACAGGCCGTCCGATAGAAGCCAAAATTCGGTTTAACGCGTCCCCATCGTCTAGAGGCCTAGGACATCACCCTTTCACGGTGGCGACCGGGGTTCGAATCCCCGTGGGGACGCCAGCTTCAAACAAACAGCCCTGACCTCGGTCGGGGCTGTTTGTTTATGGGGCCTACGCCACCACCTTCGCCATGCCCACCGAGCGCGGCGCGGTCACGGTGAAACCGAACTGCGCATACAGCCGGTGCGCCTGGCCATCGGCGATCAGGCTCACATACGCACCTTGCGCATTCGCGTGCAGCCAGGCATCGAGCTCGGCCATCACCGCCTTGCCCAGGCCCTGCCCCTGGCGGTCCGGGACCACGGCGATATCCACCACCTGCAGGAAGCAGCCGCCGTCGCCGATGAGCCGGCCCATCGCCAGCAACCGGTCATCCTCGCGCAGGCTCACACCGAAGACCGTGTTGGGCAGGCCACGCGCCGCCGCCTCGGCCGTTTTCGGGCTCAGGCCGGCCAGCACCCGCAGCGCGCGGTATTCCTCCACGCTGGGCGCCAGGGGGATGCAATGAACACCAGCAGGCAGCGACATGAGACGGGTCCGGCAATGAATGGACGCTCAGCATGCCCGAACGTATTCGCAGCATGTGCGACCCACCGGCCTATCCTGTCCCCCTGCCCACCCTGTTCCGTCGCCATGTGCTATTCCGCCCAGATCCGCGCCGATTACACCAAGCTGGTCCGTGAGTACGGGGCCATGCTGTCCCTGGACGAGTTCGCCCAGCTGTATGCCCACGACGCCGGCAAGCAACGCCCGAAAACGCCCAAGGCGATGGACGATGGCTTCGCCGGCGCGCGCACCGCGCAGGGCCAGGAGATCGTGGCGCGAATACAGCAATGGCATGCCGAGGAGATGCAGGCGCTGGATGAGGAGGTGCGCCTGCAGAGCGCCCGGCGGAAGGCGGCCGAAGAACACCTGGCCGCACGTCCCACGCAGAAGGCGCGCAATGAACTGCGCGTGGCGGGCAACCGGATTGAACGTGCGCAGACGCGCCTGTCCGATCTGCAGCGCGCCGGCCTGGTGCCGCGCGACAGCCGCATTTTCCCCGGCGTCTATGCGCCGGTGATCGTGTCCGAGCAGGGCCAGCGCGTGATCAAGCCGATGCGCTACCAATGCCGGCTGCCGGACAAGCCCGCGCGCAACGACGTGTTGTATCCCGGCACCTACAACGCGCGCCGCGACAGCCTGGAGGCGTACTGGAAATCCGCGTTCGGCCACCAGCATGGCGTGGTGGTGGTGCAGTCGTTCTACGAGCACGTGCCGCGGCATGCCCTGGAGCAGCGGATGCTGTCGCCGGGCGAGAAAGCCGAGAACGTGGTGCTGGAATTCAGCCCGCAGCCACCGCGCGATCTGTTGATCGCCTGCCTGTGGTCGGCGTGGGAAGGGCCGGAGGGCCGGCTGTTGTCGTTTGCCGCGATCACCGACGAGCCACCGTCCGATGTGGCACGCACCGGGCACGACCGCTGCATCGTACCGATTCGGCGCGAACATCTGGATGCCTGGTTGAACCCGGACCCGCACGACCTCGCTGCGCTGTACCGGATCCTGGACGATCGCGAACCGGTCACACTGGCGCACGCCGAAGCGGCGTGAGAGCTGCTCAGCCGACGACCGAATCGCCTATCCGTGCCCGCCCCAGCGCGGCATTCAACTCGGCCGTCAGGTAGGGCTTGGTCAGGATGATGCCTGCCCGGAAGGCTTCGGGGAGGTGCTCGGTCGCCATGCCGGTGGCCAGTACGAAGGGAATCTGGCGCGCGGCCAACGCCGCAGCAACCGCTTCACTGGTTTCATTGTTGGCCAGGCGGTAATCCAGCAGCACCACCTGTGGCTGGGTCTCGCCGAGCAGACGCAGCGCCTCGGATACCGAGGCCGCCAGCCCCACCACCACCGCGCCGGACTGCACCAACTGCATCTGCAGCAGGGCGGCACTCATTTCGTCGTTCTCGACCACCAGCACCCGAACATCCTGCAGCGCGCTCATGACGACTCCCTGTATGGTTCAGCGCGATGAGTATAGCGTCCTGCGTAGGTGAAACCCTGACAGGAACTTAAGCATTCAGGTCTGCACAAACGTCGACATCTTGTATACACTACGCGGCCAGCCAGCCGAAGTGGCGGAATCGGTAGACGCAGCGGACTCAAAATCCGCCGCCCTTAAAAGCGTGTGGGTTCGAGTCCCACCTTCGGCACCATGGAAAACCAGAACGCCCCGGATCGACGGATCCGGGGCGTTTTTCGTTACCGCTCAGACCAGCCGAAGCGTCGGATGTGCGGCATTGGCCGCCGGTGGCGCAGCCGGTCGCGACGTTCCCGTCGCCCCCGCCACCCGGAATGCCGCCACCGTCTGCAGCAACTGGGTGGACTGCTCTTCCATGCTGCGGGCCGCCGCAGAGGCCTCTTCGACCAGCGCGGCATTCTGCTGGGTGCTCTCGTCGATGTGCTCGACCACCTGGTTGATCTGCTCGATGCCCTCGCTCTGCTGCTGGGCCGCCGCGCTGATGTCGGCCATGAGATCGCTCACGCGTTTCACGCTGACCACGATCTCGTCCATGGTGCGCCCCGCGCTTTCGACCTGACGCGTACCCGCCCCGACCTTCTCCACCGAGTCGCCGATCAGCTGCTTGATCTCCTTGGCGGCTTCGGCCGAACGCTGCGACAGCGAGCGGATTTCCGAGGCGACCACCGCAAAGCCGCGCCCATGCTCGCCGGCACGGGCCGCTTCCACTGCGGCATTGAGGGCCAGGATATTCGTCTGGAACGCGATGCTGTCGATCACGCCGATGATATCGACGATGCGCCGCGAGGAGTCGTTGATCAGCGACATGGTGGAGACCACCTCATGCACCACATGGCCACCCTGCGCCGCCACCTCGACCGCACCACCGGCCAACTCATTGGCCTGGCGGGCGTTGTCCGCGGTGCGCCGCACGGTCGCGGTCAGCCCCTTCATCGAGACGGCGGTCTCCTCCAGCGAAGCGGCCTGCTGCTCGGTGCGCACGGACAGGTCGCTGTTGCCTTCGGCGATCTCGCTGGCACCCACGGCAATGGTGTCCGCCGCCAGCTTGATCTGGGTGATGATGCCGGCCATCGCTTCGACCAGCGCATTGATGCCCTCGCATAACTCGGCGATCGGGCCGGTCTTGTCCTGGGTGGCGATATGGCCGGTCAGATCACCCCCCTGCGCCGCCGCCACCACTTCACGCGTCTGCGCGACGGCCTGCTGCAGCGCCAGCGAGTCACGCACCTGGGCCGTGATGTCGGTAGCGTACTTGACCACTTTGAACGGCCGTCCGTTCATATCGTAGATCGGGTTGTACGAGGCCTGGATCCAGACCTCGCGACCGCCCTTTCCCAGGCGCTTGTACTGGCCGGCGTCGTATTCGCCACGGCCGAGTTTGGCCCAGAACGCCCGGTACTCGCCGCTCTGGCGATGCTCGGGCTCGGCGAACATCGAATGGTGCTGCCCGCGCACCTCCTCCAGTGCATAGCCCATGGCAGCGAGGAAGTTCTCGTTGGCGGCCAGGATGCGGCCCTCGAGATCGAACTCGATCACCGCCTGTGATTTGTTGATCGCGGCGAGCTGGCCGGCAAAATCGGCCGCCTGGAATTTCTGCGCGGTGATGTCGGTCGCGAACTTGACCACTTTGTACGGCCGTCCGTGGCTGTCGAAGACCGGGTTGTAGGACGCCTGGATCCAGATCTCGCGTCCACCCTTGCCGATCCGCCGGTACTGGCCGGCGTCGAACTCACCGCGGCCCAGGTTGGCCCAGAAGTCGCGGTACTCCCCGCTCTTCGCATACTCGGCATCGACGAACATGGCGTGGTGCCTGCCTTGGATCTCCTCCAGCGTGTAGCCCAGCGTCTGCAGGAAATTGTCGTTGGCGTGCACGATGGTGCCATCGAGGTGGAACTCGATGACGGCCTGGACTCTATGCAGCGCCTTGATCTGATCTTCGAGCTCGGCCTGCCGTTGCAGCGCAGCCGATGCCGCGGCGCCATGGGCCGCGCGACGGGAAACGAACCGTGCCGTGAGCGCTCGCCACAACGACCCGGCGTCGGCGTCGCTGGCACGACCTGGCACATGCGTGTGCAAGCCTGAAGTAATCATCGTTAGACCTCGGTGTCCGGTTAGCGAATAGGTCAGCGCCGGGCGGTGGCCCGGTGGCGGTATTCCGTTGGCTGGGACTCACGAAGATCGTCAGTGGGGATGACGCAACTTCGATGGGCTTCAAACACCGGGCGGGCCGGCGAACATGAACCATGTAAAAAAGGTGTACGGCCAGATATCCACGTGAGCAGACGGGCAGCAACTGCGAGTCATATAACGGCGGACATTCTGAAAGCTTTAGGGCCATCAACGGCCGCGGCCGGGGCCTGGCCCGGCCGGCCGTCACTCGCCGCTTTCGCTCGCATCCAGGGCGTCAAGGGGGTCCACGGCACCCAGAGCGTCGGCCTCCACCTGCACGTTGTCGCGCCCCATCGCTTTGGCCCGGTAGCACTGCGCGTCGGCGGCGGCCACGGCGTCATCCACGCTCATGCCCCCGAACAATGGCGCGATGCCGATGCTGGCGCCCACGCTCAACCGCCGCTGGTCCCAGGGGATCGACAACCCCCGCATCGCCTCGAGTAGATCGCTGGCGATACGGCGGGCGCGCTTGAGCGAACAGCCGGCCAGGATCACCGCGAACTCGTCGCCGCCCAGCCGCGCCACGATGTCCGAATCACGCACGCCATGCCGCAGCACGCTGGCCACCGCCCACAGCACGGCATCGCCAGCCAGATGGCCGTGGGTATCGTTGACCGGCTTGAAGTGGTCCAGGTCGATATACATCAACGAGGCCGACTGCCCGGTCCGCGCGACCCGGGTGATGGCCTGCTGCAGATGCGCCTCGAAGCCGCGCCGGTTGCTCAGTTCTGTCAGCGGATCGATCTCGGCCAGATGCCGCGCCTCGCGCTGGCGCGCACGCTGCTGGGTGACGTCACGGATCACCCAGACCGCGCCGCTGGTCAGGCCATCCTCATCGCGCAGCCAGGCACGGGTCAGGTCGACCGGCAGCAGATGCGCACCCACTGACAGCAACAGGTCCGAATGCAGGTCGACTGCATTGCTGTCCGGGTCGAGCAGCACGGCCACATCCAAGGGGGAGCGCGGCGCGTATTCGGTCGTGAGCTCCATCACCTCCTGCAGCTGGCTGCCGGCCAGGACCCCGGCGCCCTCCCCGGCCAGCGCGCGGGTGGCCGCGGCGTTGGCGTACTGGATCCCCCCCTGCAGGTCCAGGGTCAGCACCATGTCCGCCACCGCATCCAACGTGACGCGGGTGCGCTGCTCGGATTCACGCAACTGCTGACCACTGAGCCGTTGGGCGGTCACGTCCTGGATCTGCGAGACGAAGTGCAGCGGCTCGCCATTTTCCGTGCGGACCAGTGAGACCGACAGCCGCCCCCAGACCAGGTTGCCCGCCTTGCCCAGGTACCGCTTCTCCATGTGGTAATGCGCGCGGCGGCCGGCCAGCAGGTCACCGAGCAGGGCCAGGTCGGTGTGCAGGTCATCGGGATGCGTGAGCGTCTGGAAATCGATCTGCAGCAGTTCGGCACGGGTGTAGCCGAGGATGCCGCACAGCGAATCGTTGACGTCCAGCCAGCGCCCTTCCAGCGACACCAGGGCCATGCCAAGCGCGGCCGACGAGAACGCCCCGGCGAATTTTTCCGAGGCCAGGAATGCCTGTTCGCGGACCTGCAGCAGCGGGGTCAGGTCGACCGCCATGCCCACGTAGCCGATTCGGTTGCCGCCGGCGCAGTCCAGCGGACTGATCGACAGGCGCACCTGCCTGCGCTCGCCGTCCTTGCGCAGGAACGTCCACTGATGCGACCAGGTGCCCTGTGCCGCCCGCGCGCTCAACGCCTCGAAGACGGTCGGCAGGCGTCCGTCCGCCTGCATATGGGGCTGCAGGTAGGCGCGCATCTCTTCCGGATCGTGGAACAGCCCCGGGTTGACCCGGCCGATCACTTCATCGGGGCGGTAACCCAGCAGCTTCTGCGCACCGGTATTGAACAGGTTGACCATCCCATCGACATCGGTGGCGATCACCGCCACCTCGTCAGAGGCATCCACCACCGCCTGCAGGCGCTGGCGCATGTTGGCCGCCTCCTGCCGGGCCTGCTGCAGTTCGGTAACGTCGGCATGCGCACCGGCCATCCACAGCGGCCGGCCCTGCCCATCGCGCTCATACACGCGACCGCGGTCCTGCACCCAGATCCAGTGGCCCTGTTTGTGGCGCATCCGGCACAGGCTGTCGTAATGCGGCGAGCGACCTTCCATATGCGCTTCGAGCAACGTATTGGACTGGGCCAGATCGTCGGGATGCACCAGCTTGAAGAACGTCTCCGGCGTGATGGGTGCCAGTTCCTCACGCGTATAGCCGACGATCTCCGCCCAGCGCTCGTTGACCCGCATCTGGTTGCCCGGGATGTCCCAGTCCCAGGTGCCCGCCGCAGTACCTTCGATGATCATTTCCAGCCGGTGGCGCTGCTCGGCCATGTCGCGCAGCGCGGCGGCCGCATCTCGGGGGACGTCCGGTTGCCGGCTCATGTGTGCGCTCCGGTCCGACACGCCACGCACAGCCCTGCGCCAGCGCGGTAATCGGCGCTGGAGCCCGCCCGGTTGCCCGGTCCTGCCTGGTCGTCTGTCATCTGGGCTCCCCGCCGTCCACCCACCCTACGGGCATTCAACGCGAAGTGTGCGTAAACCCGGGCCAAACCAGAAGTGCCCCTGCCCCTGGAGACCCCGGAAAACGCCAAAAGCCGCCCGAAGGCGGCCCCTGGCAGGCACCCACCGCGGGATCAGCCGCCGCGCTTGGCCCGGGCGAAGGCGTCGGCCAGCGCATTGTTGGCCGGCGGTGCGGCGCCGCCCGGACGCGGGCCGGACGGGGTGCCACGACCGCCACCGCGCGGACCATTGCCCGCCCCGCCGTCACGGCGGCCGCCACCGGCCGGGCGCACATCGCGCTCACCCGGGGCCTTGGCCGGGGCCGGGGTATCGTCCAGGCGCCGGGTCAGGGCGATGCGCTTGCGCGCCACGTCCACCTCCAGCACCTTCACCTTGACGATGTCACCGGCCTTGACCACATCACGCGGGTCTTTGACGTAGGTGTCCGACAGCGCCGAGATGTGGATCAGGCCGTCCTGGTGCACACCGATGTCCACGAAGGCACCGAACGCGGCCACGTTGCTGACCACGCCCTCCAGGATCATGCCCGGCTGCAGGTGCTTGAGCTCTTCCACGCCCTCGGCGAAACGCGCCGCCTTGAACTCCGGGCGCGGGTCGCGGCCGGGCTTTTCCAGTTCCTTCAGGATGTCGCGCACGGTCGGCACGCCGAAGGTGGCGTCGGTGAACTGTTCGGCCTTGAGCCCACGAAGGAAACTGCCATCGCCGATCAGCGCCTTGATCGGGCGTGCCGTGGCGGCCACGATGCGCTCCACCACCGGGTAGGCTTCCGGGTGCACCGAGGACGCGTCCAGCGGCTGGTCGCCATCGGCGATGCGCAGGAAGCCGGCGCACTGTTCAAAGGTCTTGTCGCCCAGGCGCGGCACCTTGAGCAGGTCCTTGCGGCGCTTGAACGGACCGTTGTCGTCGCGGTGGCGCACGATGTTTTCGGCCACCGTGGCCGACAACCCGGACACGCGCGAGAGCAGCGCCGCCGAGGCGGTGTTGACGTGCACGCCGACCGCGTTGACGCAGTCCTCCACGCGCGCATCCAGCGCACGCGCCAGGCGGTACTGGTCCACGTCGTGCTGGTACTGGCCCACGCCGATCGCCTTGGGTTCGATCTTGACCAGCTCGGCCAGCGGATCCTGCAGGCGACGGGCAATGGAGACCGCGCCGCGGATCGACACGTCCAGGTCCGGGAATTCCTTGGCGGCAAATTCGGACGCCGAATACACCGACGCACCGGCCTCGCTGACCACGATCTTCTGCAGGCTGGTCTCGCCCAACGCCTTGATCACCTCGCCGGCCAGCTTGTCGGTTTCGCGGCTGGCCGTGCCGTTGCCGATCGCGATCAGCTCCACGTTGTGCTTCATGCACAGCTGCTTGATCGTCTGCAGTGACTGGTCCCACTGCCGGCGCGGTTCGTGCGGGTAAATGGTGTCGGTGGCCACCAGCTTGCCGGTGGCATCGACCACGGCGATCTTGCAGCCGGTGCGGATGCCCGGGTCCAGCCCGAGCACGCTCTTGGGGCCGGCCGGGGCGGCCAGCAGCAGGTCCTTGAGGTTGTCGCCGAACACCGCGATCGCCTCGGCTTCGGCCTTCTCGCGGGCCTGGTTGAACAGGTCCAGCAGCAGGTGCATGTGCAGCTTGGCGCGCCAGGTCAGGCGGCAGGCGTCGAGCAGCCAGCGGTCGCCGGGGCGGCCGGCGTCGCGGATGCCCGCGTTGTGCGCGACACGGCCTTCGGCGTACAGATTGCCGGCCTCGGCATCGTTGCCCGGGTCCAGTTCCAGGAACAGGATTTCCTCGCGGCGTGCGCGGAACAGTGCCAGCAAGCGGTGGGACGGAATCTTCGCCAGCGACTCGGCGTGTTCGAAGTAATCGCGGTACTTGGCGCCCTGCTCTTCCTTGCCCTCGGCGACACGTGCGCGGATCACGCCGTTTTCGCCCAGCCAGGTGCGCAGCTCGCCGACCAGCGCGGCGTCTTCGCCCCAACGCTCCATCAGGATCGCGCGGGCACCTTCCAGCGCGGCCTTGGTGTCGGCCACGCCGTTGTCTGCATCGACGAAGGTGGCACCGAACACCTGCGGGTCCAGGTTTGGATCGGCCAGCAGGCCATCGGCCAGCGGCTCCAGCCCGGCTTCGCGCGCGATCTGCGCGCGGGTGCGGCGCTTGGGCTTGTACGGCAGGTACAGATCTTCCAGGCGCGACTTGGTGTCCGCACCGAGGATCTCGTTGCGCAACTCGTCGCTGAGCTTGCCCTGTTCGTCGATGCTGGACAGCACCGCGGCGCGGCGGTCTTCCAGCTCGCGCAGGTAGGTCAGGCGCGTTTCGAGGTTACGCAGCTGGGTGTCGTCCAGCCCGCCGGTGACTTCCTTGCGGTAGCGGGCGATGAATGGAACGCTGGCGCCTTCGTCCAACAGGGCGATGGCGGCGAGCGCCTGGGCGGTCTGGGCACCGATCTCATCGGCGATGGTCTGGGCGATCTGCTGTGCGAGCTTGATGTCAGGCATTGCTTCCGGCCGGAGCCGCTTTGCGGAAAGAACCCATTCTGGCGATGCGCGGCGGCGGGGGAAAGCCGTTGACAGGCCGGGCCGAACCTGTCGCCCCGTGGCGATGACCACACGAGGGGGCCTGCCGTTCACGCCGGCATCCTGCGTGGGGCTGGGATGCCGGCGCGGGCGCCAGCGACAACCGGGCACCTCCGCGGGATCGCTGGCTTACCGGTAATGCACGGCCGCGCGTTGGTGGACGATGTCGTCCTGCATCGACTCCAACGCCATCACCCGCACCTTGCCTACACCCTGCAGTTCCATGAAACGCTCGGTGTAGATCTCCGGACCCAGCTCGGTATCGGCCTGGGACTTGCTGAAACCATGGGGCACTAGGCCCTTGTCGCCATCCTTGCTACCACCGACATAAAGAACGATTGCCATGTGATGTGTTCCTCCAGAAAAACGGTTGCTCATACAGCGCTGCAAGCTTACCCCGGTAAACCTGACTGGTTCGTCATGCAGGCTAATAACGTTTTTTTGCATGCAGATGACGTCGCGTTGTCGACGTTTTTCTTACATGGATTTAACGCGGAGATAACCTCACTGCGCATCACGACGTGATGGCCACCAGCCCCGCCCCTGCAGTGCATACACATCGGCCGCGCGCTCGAACGGGTTGCGTGCACTGACCCCACCGCACAGCAGGTACACCGGCAGGTAGAGCGGCCCCAGCACCAGATACTGGTAGACGTGCGCACGCTCGTGGTCGTGCAGCCCGATCACCGGCTCGGTGGCGTAACCGGCCTGGTGCGCATACGTGCGGCACGGCACGTCCAGCACCGGTCCCGTGTGCAGGATGACGTTGCCCAGCGTGATCGCTCCGCCCGGGCCCCACGGAAATTCACGGAACACGATCGCGCAGTCGCGCCCGTTCCATGACGGACGCGCACCGGCCAGCATCCCGGCGGTGCCGGCGGCCAGGCCGATCAGGGTGTTGGGTGAGGTCCACAGTGCGCCAAGCCCCTGCAGCGCGCGCAGCAGCACCGGTGACAGGCTCAATCGGCCTCGTTGGGGATCAACAGCCACAGGATCAGGTAGACCAGGATGCCGGGGAAGGCCGCCGAGCCGATCGAGATCAGCACGAACAGCACCCGTACCAGGGTGACGTTCCAACCGTAGCGATGCGCGATACCGCCCATGACGCCGGCGATCATGCGGTCGTTGAGCGAACGGGACAGCGGGCGCGGCGGTGTGTTCATGCACGGGGTCTCGTTCCGGAATGCGCCGACTCTAGCGCGAACCGTGTCTACGGGGTGCGTTGGCGCAGGGCCTTCAGCCGCGCGCCGAACCACACCGCGGCGGTCTGTTCCGGCTGGCCCGGACAGGCGATCCGGTAGGGCTTGCCGCTCAGGCTGCTCTGGCTGGCGGCGCGTTCGATGAACTGCTCGGCCGTGTCGACCTTGTCCTTCTTGAGCAGGTAGTCGTACTTGCGCTGCAGATGGGCCCGCGCCTCGGGCGCATCGTGCCAGCTGCCATTGCGCTGGAACCGGCAAGGGGAGCCGTCCAGCGCGCCGATCAGGCCGGCGATCTCGCGGCGGGCGGTTTCACCGGGTGCGGCGTGGGCGGCACCAATGCCCAACAGACCCACAGCCAGCCAGAGAAAGCGAGGACGCTTCATTGCGAACGCTCGTTCAACCAACCGGTGATGGTCGCGGGCACTTCGCGCTGGGCCCGCCCGGAGACATAGATACCGATATGGCCCCCGCGGAAACTGCTCTCGGTGTAATCCGCGCTGCCGATCCGGCCGCGCAGCGCGCGTGACGCATCCGGCGGGACCAGATGGTCCTGCTCGGCATAGATGTTCAACACCGGCAACGTCACCTGCCGGAGGTCGACGGTTGCGTCGCCGATGCGCACGCCGTCGTGCATCAGGCCATTGCCCTGGTAGAACTGCTTGATGAAGTCACGGAACGCTTCGCCGGCGAGATCGGGCGAGTCGAAGATCCACTTCTCCATGCGCAGGAAATCTTCCAGCGCGTCCTTGTCGTCCAGGATGTCGAGCAGCCCCACGTACTTCTGCACGTTGAGGCGGAACGGCTTGAGCATCAGGTAGCTGGCATTCATCAGATCGGCCGGGATGTTGCCCAGCGTGTCCACCAGCAGGTCCACGTCCACCTGGCGCGCCCAGTGCGAGAGCATGTTGTCCGGCGTGTGGAAATCGACCGGGGTGACCATCGTGATCAGGTTGGCCAGCTTGGCCTGGCGCAGCGCGGCATAGCACAGCGCGAACACGCCGCCCTGGCAGATGCCGAGCATGTTGATCGGCTCGCCGCCGTTGTGCGCCTGCAGGTGATCCACCGCGCCATCCACGAAGCGCAGCAGGTAATCCTCCAGCGTCTGGTAGCGCTCGGAGCGGTCCGGGTAGCCCCAGTCCAGCACATACACATCGTGGCCCAGGGCCAGCAGCTTCTGGACCAGTGAGCGGTCGGTCTGCAGGTCGACCATGTACGGCCGGTTGACCAGCGCGTAGACGATCAGCAGCGGCGTGGCGTGCACCGGCGGCTCGGTGCCGACAAAGCGGTACAGCGTGACCTTGCCGTCGCGCCAGACTTCCTCGCGGGTGGTCACGCCGTAATCGACATCGTCCACCGCAGGCAGGAGCTTCAGGCCATCCATCAGCTTGCGCTGCATGGCCAGGGTCTCCTGCAGGAGGTCTTCGGCATTGAAGCCCAGGGGGCCCTTCATGCGCTGCGTTTCCTTGGCTTGGTGGGTTTTCCGGCGGCCTTGGTGGCCTTGGCGGCCTTGGTGGCCTTGGCGGCCTTGGCGGCCTTGGTGGCCTTGTTGGGGTTGGCGGTGGCCTTGTTGGGGTTGGCGGTGGCCTTGGTGGGGTTGGCTGGCCTGGAAGCGCGGGTTGTGCGCTTGCTCGCGGCGGCTGGCTTCACTGCAGCCTTGCGCACCTTGGCCGTGCTGGCAGGTGCCGCACCCGCGGCTGCGCCAGCGGCCATGCGGCGCACCAGCCGCTCCAGCTCGGCGATCCGGCGATGCGCTGCATCCATTTCGGTGCGCGTCGGCAGCCCAAAACTCTCGGTCAGCCGTTCGATCTCCTGCTGGGTGGCCGCGCGCAGCCGCATCTGGGCATTGCCCAGCGAGGCGTACACCGCCTGGAACGGCTCTGACAGCGCAACCTTCGCATAGGCCTCCTCGGCCGCATCGATCCACAGATCGAACATCGCCCGCGCGCTGGTCAGCTGGTTGCCCGGCTGCTCGTGCTCGGCCAGGCGCTGCTCGAACAGGGTGAACGCATCGTCCAGCGCCTGCTTGATCTGATCCACGTAATCGCGCGAGTGCGCCTGGTAGTCCTGCTGGGCCCGCAGCAGCGCCTGCCAGCGGGCCTGGTGCTCACGGCCGGGACCAAACGCCGGGCTCTGCAGCCATGGTCCGAGCTGACGCTGCAGGGTTTCCAACAGCTGCAGCAGGTCCGGGCCCTCGGTGTGGGTATGTCCGCGTGCGCCCTGCAGCATCCACTGCAGCAGCCCGTCACCCTGCCCCAGCACCGCCGTGCGCCACGCCTGCGCCACCTCGGCGCTGGTGGTGTCGCGGCCGGCAAACTGCGCGGCCACCTGCTGCATCGTGCCGTACCACCCACCGGCCTGTTCACGGAAACGGTGCACGGCCTCGTCGGCCGGGCGGCTGGCCGCGTTGGGCATCATCTGCGCCCACCAGTCGATCGCCTGCTGCCAGTTGCCCTGCCCCTCGGGGCCGGCGGTGTGGCCGGGCGGTGCCGCAGCGTGCCGCAGGGCATCGCCCCAGGCACTGAAATACTGCCGCGCCAGGGCTTCTACATCGCCTGCGCCGCTGCCGCTGCCCGCCGTGGTCATGACCGTCCTCCCGTCTCGGGAAACGATGATAGCAATGCCGCGCTGCCCTGCCTCACGGCTTGGGGATGCGCAGGGTCTTGCTGATCATCAGCGAGCCGGACAGCGCGAACAGCAGCACCAGCGGGTGCAACTGCCACGGGCCCAGCTGCCACTGGCCCAGCCACAGGTCCGCGCCGGTGGCCCCGACGCTCGCCGCCACGGCCAGCACCACCACCAGCGCCAGGCTGGTCGGGATCGGGGTGCCTTCGAAGTACGGCACCTTGTCGCCCTCGCCGGCCAGTGCTTCGGCGGTCACGTTGTAGCGGGCCAGGCGGCTGACGCCGCAGCAGACGAAGTAGCTCAGCACCAGCCAGTCCCAGCCGCCCTGCATGCCGCAGGCGTAGGCCAGTGCGGCCGGGGCGACACCGAAGGAAATGATGTCCGACAGCGAATCCAGCTCACGGCCCAGCGTGGAGCTGGATTTGCGCCAGCGTGCGATGCGCCCGTCCAGCGCGTCGAAAATGAAGGCCAAGGGGATCAGGGCCATGCCGAACAGCAGATAGCTGCGTTCGCCATCCTGCAGATAGCGCATGGCGGCAAAGACCGCGCCGGTGCCACAGAACGCGTTGGCCAAGGTGAACCAGTCGGCCAGGTGGAACTCGCGCAACATCGAGAAGTGACGTTTCATGAAGGATCAGGTGGCGGCAATCGCAAGAGAGTACCGCGAGCGGCCCGCGCCGGGACAGCGTTCCCTACGCCACCGTACTCCAGCCTTGCCGCGCGGTTCACGCCGGCACGACCTGCGGTGAATTTTTGGCCACCCATCTTGACAGCGAGCACCGGCGGGGGCCGACGCGGCTTATCCACAAACTTGCCCACGAGTCATCCACACCCCCTGTGGACAACTCCGTCTCAACAGAGGCGACGATGGTGATTTCCTGATCACCGATCCTCATTGCCGCGGCGCGATCCCTTCACACGTGCGCCCATCGGTGCCATCAGTGGGCTAAGCTGGTGGATGGACTCCGCCGCCGCCAGGTCCTGCCGCCCACCGACAGGAGTCTTGCGCGTGCTTTCCCCCGACCATCTGGCCGCCCAGTTGCGCCACCCGCACGGTGAGCACGCGCTCGTCGTGGCCGAATCGATGAACCGCAGCAACGGCGACCTCAACCGGGCCGCCATCGCCCTGCTGTCAGTCACCCCCGGTGAACAGGTCCTGGAGATCGGCCCGGGCAATGCAGCCTTCGCACCCGATCTGCTGCGTACACCGGACAGCCGCTATGTGGGCATTGACGTTTCAGCGGCGATGGTCGCGGCCGGCACTGCGGTGCTGGCCACGCATGGGCTGCTGGATCGTGCCGAGGTCCACCTGGGCGATGCCCATGCCCTGCCCCTGGAGTCGGCCTGCATCGATGCGGCGCTGGCAGTGAACACGCTGTACTTCTGGGACGAACTGAAATTCCCGTTCGCCGAGTTGGCGCGCGTGCTGCGCCCCGGCGGCCGGCTCTGCCTGGCCTTCGGCGATGCCGCTTTCATGCGCACGCTGCCGTTCACAGCACATGGGTTCCGCCTGCATGAGCTGGCCGAGGTCGAGCAGGCCCTGCGCAGCGCTGGGTTGACCGTACAAGGCTGGCGCGCCCACCACGAAACCGGGCGCAGCAACGATGGGCGCGAGGTGACCAAGCACTTCCACCTGTTGCTGGCCCGCCGGTAATACCGGCGCTGGCCGGCACTACAGCCGGGTGTAACTCCAGGACTGCATGGCGCCATCGCGGTACGGCATCACGCCATGAAAGGCGCGCGGCTCATCGTCGAAGACCAGTGGCAGGAAGCTGCGGTCGCCTTCCCATAGCGGAAGGCCGTCGATCTTGTCCACGTCCACCCACTCCAGCGTGCCCTCCGGATTGGAGGTCAGCGGCGTGCCGGTAAAGTCATCGATGACGAACACGAAGCCGAACCAGTCCTCGCCGTTCTTGCCGAAGCCCGGCCAGCTGATCGTGCCGCGCAGTCGCATGGTGCCGCACTCGATGCCGGCCTCTTCGCGGATCTCGCGGCGCATGCAGGCAGCGGCGTCTTCATCGCGCTCCATCTTGCCGCCCAGGCCGTTGTACTTGCCCAGGTGCAGGTCACCGGGCCGGGCGTTGCGGTGGATCATCAGCACTTGCTTGCCGTCGGCGGACAGCACGTAGCCCAGGGTGGCCACGATGGGGGTATAGGGCATTTCGCACAGGCTCGGGAACACAGACCCCCGATTATGCGCGATCCGTCCGGGGCCGGCTCAGGGCACCACGCTGGTGCGGCGCGCGTCGGCCGGTGCCGCCACCGCGCCATCGCGGCGCAGCGTGGCCACGCCGTGGCCGCGCTCGGCCAGGTATTCCAGCCATTTGCCGAGGAAGGTGTTCATCCGCATGCGGTGGCTGATCAGCTGGGCCGGCGGCGGGTACATGCCCATCACGTCCTGCCAGCGGCGACCGACGTAGCAATGCGTCGTCTCGGCCTGGCGGGCGTCACGGTACAGGCGCACATAGGCCGAAGGATCCGGCTGCCCGGTGACCGGATCGGCGAAGTCGTAGGTCAGGCGCAGCTCGACCGTATAGCGGTGGCATTCGATCACGTCCAGGCGCACATCCAGCCCATCACCGATCGATGAGACGTAGCTGCCAGGGACGAGCTCGGCCGGTGCGAACAGGCGCACCAGGTGCTGGTAGTTCTCGGCGTACAGGCCCATCAGCCAGCTCAGGCGGCTGAGCCGGGGAATGCGTTCGATACGGGGCGATGCCTGGGCCATGGGTCGATCCTACACGTTGATCTCCCAACGTGGGGGCGGCAGCCGCCCGGCCAAAGGGGCGGCCCACCACCGGTTCACACCGGTCAATACATCTCGCGCTGCAGCCCCAGCGTGCCCAGCACCTTGCTGGAGATCTCCTCGATCGAGGTGTGGGTGGTGCTCAACGTCGGGATCCGCTCCATCCGGAACATCGTCTCGGCGGCGGCGACCTCGCGGCGGCAGGTCTCCAGATTGGCGTAGCGCGAGTTCGGGCGGCGCTCCTGGCGGATCTGCTGCAGGCGGTCCGGGTCGATGGTCAGCCCAAACAGCTTCTTGCGGTACGGGCGCAGGCGCGGCGGCAGGCGGTCCTGCTCCAGGTCTTCATCGGTGAGCGGGTAATTGGCCGCGCGGACCCCGTAATGCAGGGCCAGATAGATGCAGGTGGGGGTCTTGCCGGCCCGCGACACCGCCACCAGGATCACGTCGGCGTCGTCGTAGTTGATGGCAATGCCGTCATCGTGGGTCAGCGCGAAGTTCATCGCGTTGATGCGCCGGTGGTAGGTCTCGAAGTCCACCATGCCGTGCGCCTGGCCCACCCGGGAGTGGCGGTTGACCGCCAGTTCGCGCTCCAGGGGCTCGATGAAGGGGGCGAACACGTCCAGCATCAACCCGCCGCTTTCGGCCAGGATGATGCTCAGTCCGCTGTCCACGCAGGAACTGACCACGATCGGCCGAACCTGGTACCGCTCCCCCGCTGCACGGATCCTTTCACAGGCTTCCCGCGCTTTTTCCGGATCATCGATGAACGACATTCGGTCGGTGATGAAGCTGAACCCGGAGAACTGGGTCAGGAGGCTATGCCCAATGGTTTCAGCGGTGATACCGGTTCCATCGGACACGTAGAACACCGGACGGATCGTCGACATACGGCTTTTACCCCCTCCGAAGCTTAAAAAGGCCGTCGATACAAGCTTGTGCCGACAGCGGTCTGCCCGGCATCATATCGGCTTCTTCCTACGGACGTGGCCATCCAGCCCGCCTCGGGCGATGGCCAAACGGAGCATCGCGCTTGAACGAGAACATCCTGTGGTTGCACGAACTGCGCCTGGCCGATCTGGCCCGCGTAGGCGGCAAGAATTCGTCGCTTGGCGAAATGATCGGCAATCTTGCCGGTCTGGGGGTGTCTGTCCCCGGCGGTTACGCAACCACCTCTGAAGCCTTCAAGGACTTCATCGCCCACAACGACCTGTCCAAGCGCATCTTCGACAAGCTGGCCACGCTGGACGTGGAAGATGTCGGTGCCCTGACCGTGGCCGGCAAGGAAATCCGCGGCTGGGTGATCGATGCCCCGCTGCATCCGGCGCTGGACCAGGACATCCGCACCGCCTACGCCAAACTGTGCAGCGAAAACGGCGGCGGCGACGTGGCAGTCGCGGTGCGCTCCTCGGCGACTGCCGAGGATCTGCCCGATGCCTCCTTCGCCGGCCAGCAGGAGACCTTCCTCAACGTGACCGGCGCCGACGATGTCGTGCTCAAGGTCAAGGAAGTGTTCGCCTCGCTCTACAACGACCGCGCGATCGCCTACCGCGTCCACCACGGCTTCAAGCACGAGGACGTGTTCCTGTCCGCCGGCGTGCAGCTGATGGTGCGCTCGGGCGTGGGCTCCTCCGGCGTGCTGTTCACCCTGGACACCGAGTCCGGCTTCCGCGACGTGGTATTCGTCACCTCCTCGTTCGGCCTGGGCGAAATGGTCGTGCAGGGTGCGGTCAACCCGGACGAGTTCTACGTCTACAAGCCCACCCTGAGCGCCGGCAAGCCGGCGATCCTGCGCCGCTCGCTCGGCAGCAAGGCGATCCGCATGGTGTATTCGGATGTCCCCGGTGAGCGCGTGCGCATCGAAGACACCCCGGCCGAGCTGCGCAACACCTTCTCGATCAGCGATGAAGACGTGCAGGAACTGTCCAAGCAGGCGCTGGTGATCGAAAAGCATTACGGCCGCCCGATGGACATCGAGTGGGCCAAGGACGGCGTCAGCGGCAAGCTGTTCATCGTGCAGGCGCGCCCGGAGACCGTGAAGTCGCGTGGCCATGCCACCCAGATCGAACGCTTCGCGCTGAACCAGAAGGACGGCAAGGTGCTGGCCGAAGGCCGCGCCGTGGGTGCCAAGATCGGTGCCGGTACCGCCCGCGTGGTGCGTACCCTGGACGACATGGCCCGCGTGCAGCCCGGCGACGTGCTGATCGCCGACATGACCGATCCCGATTGGGAGCCGGTGATGAAGCGTGCCTCGGCCATCGTGACCAACCGTGGCGGCCGTACCTGCCACGCGGCGATCATCGCGCGTGAGCTGGGCGTGCCGGCCGTGGTCGGCTCGGGCAACGCGACCCAGCTGATCCAGGATGGCCAGCAGGTCACCGTCAGCTGCGCCGAGGGTGACACCGGCTTCATCTACGACGGGATCCTGGAGTTCGAGCGCACCACCACGGACCTGGGCAACATGCCGCCGGCGCCGCTGAAGATCATGATGAACGTGGCCAACCCGGAACGTGCCTTCGATTTCGGCCAGCTGCCGAACGCCGGCATCGGCCTGGCCCGTCTGGAAATGATCATCGCCAGCCACATCGGCATCCACCCGAACGCGTTGCTGGAGTACGACCGCCAGGACGCGGCGACCAAGAAGAAGATCGACGAGAAGATCGCCGGTTACGCCGATCCGGTCAGCTTCTACGTCGGTCGTCTGGCCGAAGGCATTGCCACCCTGACCGCGTCGGTCGCCCCGAACCCGGTGATCGTGCGCCTGTCGGACTTCAAGTCCAACGAGTACGCCAACCTGATCGGCGGTACCAACTACGAGCCGCACGAAGAGAACCCGATGATCGGCTTCCGCGGCGCCAGCCGTTACGTCGATCCGAGCTTCTCGGCCGCCTTCGCCCTGGAATGCCAGGCGGTGCTGCGCGTGCGCAACGAGATGGGCCTGGACAACCTGTGGGTCATGATCCCGTTCGTGCGCACCCTGGAAGAAGGCCGCAAGGTCGTCGAGGTGCTGGAACAGAACGGCCTCAAGCAGGGCGAGAACGGCCTGAAGATCATCATGATGTGCGAAGTGCCGTCCAACGCACTGCTCGCCGATGAGTTCCTGGAGATCTTCGACGGCTTCTCGATCGGCTCCAACGACCTGACCCAGCTGACCCTGGGCCTGGACCGCGATTCGTCGATCGTCGCGCACCTGTTCGACGAGCGGAACCCGGCGGTGAAGAAGCTGCTGTCGATGGCAATCAAGTCGGCACGCGCCAAGGGCAAGTACGTGGGCATCTGCGGGCAGGGTCCGTCCGATCACCCGGACCTGGCCGAATGGCTGATGCAGGAAGGGATCGAGTCGGTGTCGCTGAATCCGGACACCGTGGTGGATACCTGGCTGCGTCTGGCCAAGCTCAAAGCCAAGGGTTGATCCCCTCGGCAACGCGATGAAAATCAACACCCCGCGCAAGCGGGGTGTTGTTTTGTGCGGCATCGGTAGAGCCGACCGTTGGTCGGCTGCGCCGTTGGTCGGCTGCGCCGTTGGTCGGCTGCGCCGTTGGTCGACTGCACCGTTGGTCGGCTGCGCCGTCGGTCGGCTGCGCCGTTGGTCGGCTGCACCGTTGGTCGGCTGCGCCGTCGGTCGGCTGTACCCGCCCATCCCCCACACCCCAACGGCACATCGCCTGATGGCTGCCCTGCACACCGACGGGCACCCTGCAGGCATGCCCAGCCCACGCCTTCATTACGGTCGCCACTCGTGCATCGGCATCGTGTACGCGCTGACGACCATCACGCATGCGCGTGTACCCCACTTCCACCAGCCCGACCTGGCCGGGCCCGTCATGCAGGTGCTGCATGCCATGGAAGACGAGCATCGGGTCTGCAACCTTGCGTGGGTGGTCATGCCAGATCACGTCCACTGGTTGATGCAGCTCCGGCAGGGCGCACTGGGCACATGCATGCAGCGCTTCAAATCACGCAGCAGCCTGCTCATCAATCGGCAGTTGGGCCGCAGCGGGCCTGTCTGGCAACCCGGCTATTACGACCACGCACTGCGCAAGGACGAAGACCTGCGACGCCAAGCCACCTACATCCTCGCCAACCCGGTCCGTGCCGGCCTGGCGGAAGCGATCGGTGAGTATCCCTTCTCGTGGTGCAGATGGCCCACCGAAGACCATCCGCCCGGGTAGAGCCGACTGTTAGTCGGCTGGTAGAGCCGACCGTTGGTCGGCTGCCGCGCATCGCGCGGCAGATCACGTATGCATGGCGTCGGATGCGAGAGCAGCTGACCAACGGTCAGCTCTACCCACCATGGATCGGGGGCCGAAGCACCGGTAGAGCCGACTGTTAGTCGGCTGGTAGAGCCGACCGTTGGTCGGCTGCCGCGCATCGCGCGGCAGATCACGTATGCGTGGCGTCGGATGCGAGAGCAGCTGACCAACGGTCAGCTCTACCCACCATGGATCGGGGGCCTACGCACCGGTAGAGCCGACTGTTAGTCGGCTGGTAGAGCCGACCGTTGGTCGGCTGCCGCGCATCGCACGGCAGATCACATATGCATGGCGTCGGATGGGAGAGCAGCTGACCAACGGTCAGCTCTACCCACCATGGATCGGGGCCTACGCATCGGTAGAGCCGACTGTTAGTCGGCTGGTAGAGCCGACCGTTGGTCGGCTGCCGCGCATTGCGCGGCGGATCACGTATGCATGGCGTCGGAGAGGAGAGCAGCCGACCAACGGTCGGCTCTACGCGGTGCGCGTTCAGGCCTCGGCGGTCTCGGCCACCGCGTAGTCGGTGAACCCTTCCGCCCCGCCCCCGAAGAACGTCGCTTTGTCCGACGGGTTCAACGGCAGGCCCTGCTGCAGCCGATCCGGCAGGTCCGGGTTGGCGATGAACGGCCGGCCGAAGGCGATCAGGTCGGCCCAGCCCTTCGCCAGCGCCTCCTCAGCGCGCTCCACGGTGTACTTGCCCGCGTAGATCAGCGTGCCACGGTAGATCATGCGCAGCGCTTCCTTGAAGGCGGCCGGCATCACCGGGGCATCTTCCCAGTCGGCTTCGGCGATATGCAGATAGCCCACGCCGATCTGATCGAGCAGGTGCGCGGCGGCCAGGTAGGTCGCCTGCGGCGTGTCGTCCACCGCGCCCTGCAGCGTGGTCAGCGGCGCCAGACGCACGCCGACGCGCTCGGCACCGATTTCCTCGGCCACCGCTTCGGCCACCTCGCGCAGGAAGCGCAGGCGGTTCTGCAGCGAGCCACCGTAGGCATCGGTGCGCTGGTTGGCCTGGGAATCGATGAACTGGTTGATCAGATAGCCATTCGCACCGTGCAGCTCAATACCATCGAATCCTGCCGCGATCGCGTTGCGCGCGGCCGCCGCGTAGTCGCCCACGATCCCGGCGATCTCGTCGATGGCCAGTGCCCGCGGCATCGAGTGCTGCACCATCTCACCGACGCCGCTCAATGGGCCACGGCCCTCGGGATCGACGAACACCTTGACGCCCTCGGCCAGCAGCGCCGACGAGGACACCGGGGCGGCGCCACCCGGCTGCAGGGCCACATGCGAGACGCGACCGACGTGCCAGAGCTGGGCGACGATGCGGCCACCGGCAGCGTGCACAGCATCGGTGACGCCGCGCCAGCCGGCAATCTGGGCCTCGTCGTGGATGCCCGGCGTCCAGGCGTAGCCCTGGCCCTGCTGGCTGATCTGGGTGCCTTCGCTGACGATCAGGCCGGCCGAGGCCCGCTGGGCGTAGTACTCGGCCATCAACGGTGTCGCGACATTGCCCTCGCCGGCCCGTGAGCGGGTCATCGGCGGCATCACGATACGGTTGGGCAGCGTCAGGGTGCCGCGGGTATAGGGGGAGAACAGCATGGGAAATCCTTGATCGGGAGCGCCGCCGCAGCGGGGATGCCGACAAGGATGGGGACAGGGCTGCCCGCTCAACAGACCTGCGACGGCAAAACAGTTGTGCCGCCGATGCAACGATCGATCAGGTACGCTCGGCCGCCAGCATCGAGTAGGCCGCCCGCACGGTCTCGTACCCGTAGGTCCGCTCCAGGCGGCGCACGATGAAATGGCCGCGCGCCACGTCCTGGTAGTAGTCGGTGAACATGGTGTTGAGCGTCGCGCCGGCCACCGCCCCGACAATCGGCACCGCCTGCGCGGCGAACTTCTCGGTGACCACCACACCGAAACGCGCGGCGACCTTCTCCACGAGCTTGGCCAGCCACTTGCCGGCTTCCTTCGGGGTCAGCCCGATCATCACCGGGCTGCCGCCGACCGCGCGGCCGGCCAACTCGGCCGACAGGTGACGCATCACCTCGGCAGTGAAGCCACGCGTGATGTAGTAGCCGGTCTCGCTGGCATCGTCCTTGCCGGAGTTGCCGCCCAGCGCAAACACTTCCAGGCAGGCATGCCGGGTGCTCATCTCGCGCAGGTCGAAGCCTTCGCTGCGGGCCACGTCAGCCACCGAGCGCATCATGATCGTCGTGGACACCGGCAGCTCGATGAACAGCGTGGTGAAACCGAACGCGCCGCCGACCGCACCGGAGGTGGCCGCGGCCAGCTTGTGCCAGCGGGTGGACGCCGCTTTGCCCGGCGTGTTGTCCATCGTCCACAACGCCGCCTGGGCCGATTTGAACAGCGCCGCTTCGACCGCGCCATGGATGCGGCGGGACACCGAATCGGGCAGGCGTTTGACCGCGAACTCCAGCGGCGAACCGATCAGATTGGCCATCTTGGCGGTCAGCGTGGGCGATTCCAGCAGGTCCACCGCACGCTGCAGGTCGCGCCAGTCCTGCGAGGTGGGCAGGATCGAGGACTCCAACGGCGGCGGTTGTGGCGAGGTCATGGCGTTCATGGCCGCGATCATAGCGCCGCCGATGTATACCGCTCGTTGCCTCGCCTGCCGGTGGCTGAACGCCTGCGCACAGGCCGCGTTGCCGGGCGACGCCCGGCGTTCGGGTCAGGCCGGCAGGCCCGACAGCGCGCCCATGAATTGACGGTAATGGCGCAGCTCTTCGATGGAATCATGCACGTCGCTCAGCGCGGTATGGCTGGCGGTCTTGCCGACGCCGGCGGCCACGCCCGGGGCCCAGCGCCTGGCCAGTTCCTTGATCGTGGAAACGTCCAGATTCCGGTAATGGAAGTACTTTTCCAGACGCGGCATTTCACGGTGCAG
Source organism: Stenotrophomonas sp. TWI273 (assembly GCF_039674765.1). Classification (NCBI taxonomy): domain Bacteria; kingdom Pseudomonadati; phylum Pseudomonadota; class Gammaproteobacteria; order Lysobacterales; family Lysobacteraceae; genus Stenotrophomonas; species Stenotrophomonas sp. TWI273. Next base: position 222,957 of record NZ_JBDJOA010000004.1, on the reverse strand, counting down.
GAAGCGACGGTCCTGGCAGATCGAGTTGCCGCACATCGGCGAGGCGCCCGCCTTGATCCACTGCTGCAGGAAGGCGATCGTCTGCGCTTCGGCCTGCCCGGGCGTGATGGTGCTCTCGACCACGCGCTGCCACAGGCCGGAACGACGATGCTGGTTGCGGTTCCACTCGTCCATCGCTTCCAGCCGCTCGACCGGATGATGGATCGCGAATTCCGGGCCTTCGGCCAGCACCTTCAACTGCGCATCGGTCACCACGGTGGCGATCTCGATGATCGCATCGTTGTCGGTGTCCAGACCGGTCATTTCCAGATCGATCCAGATCAGTCGCTCGCCTTCTGCGCCGTTGTCCGCCATGTGTTCGCCTTGTGCTGGGCCACCGCTTGCGCCGCGACCGGGAATGGATAAGGCGCCCATGATACCGCCAACCCGTCACGACCCTGTCGCTGCGGGGACCTTATTCCAGCAGCAGTGGCGGCTTGCCGCGCTTGGCGCGGAAGTAGTTGGTCAGCCGGGTGCTGGCGTCCTTGGCGAGCACGCCACCGTGGATCTCCACGCGGTGGTTGTGGCGCGCGTCGCCGATCAGGTCGAACACGCTGCCGCAGGCACCGGTCTTGGGGTCTGTGGCCGCATACACCAGCCGCGCCACGCGTGCGTGCACGATGGCCATGGCACACATCGCACACGGCTCCAGCGTCACGTACAGCGTGCTGCCGATCAGCCGGTGGTTGGTGATCGCCCTGCCCGCCTGCCGCATCGCCACGATCTCGGCATGCGCGCTGGGATCATGGTCGGCGATGTTGAGGTTCCAGCCTTCGCCGAGCACGCTGCCATCGGCACCGACCAGCACCGCGCCGACCGGAATCTCATTGAATTCACGCTCGGCACGCTCCGCCAGGCCCAGCGCGTGGCGCATCCAATGCTCATCCTGGTCGTGCACCGGCACGCCCAGTGGTGGTGGCGGGGCGAGGCGCTCAACCATGACCGTTGGCCTTGCGCACGAAGGCCTCGAATGCGGCCAGGGTGGCCTCGCTGACGTGGTGCTCGATCCCTTCCGCGTCGCGGCGCGCCGAATCGGCGTCCACGCCCAGCGCCAGCAGGAACTGCTCCACCATCTGGTGGCGGGCGCGCATCTCCACCGCCAGCTGCTCGCCGGCCGGGGTCAGGAACACGCCGCGATACGGCCGCTGGATCGCCCAACCCTCCTTGACCAGCCGCTTGAGCGCCTTGGCCACCGTGGGCTGTGCAACCCCGAGCCGGGTGGCGATATCCACCTGGCGGGCTTCGCGGCCATCGGCGATCAGGTCCGCGATCAGCTCCACGTAATCCTCGACCAGCTCGGACCGGCGCGCTTCACGCACCTGCACAAAGCCCTCGACATGCACCTGGGCGTCGATCAGGGGCGAGGTGGCTTTACGGGTCGGGGACGGCATGGTGGCTCCAGCAATAGGCCGGTGGCGAAGGGCTGCGGCACCCGGACAGTTTACCTCACGGGGGTTTGCGACTGATCCGGGCGGGCCTCGCGTGGTCGGAGCGCCCCGGCTGGCAACAGATAGAGACCAGAATCAAACCGACGTCTCATTCACAGGATCTTTCGTTTGACAAATGATTTTTGGTGCCGGATATATACCCCACCTACTCAGCCATGGACCCGGCCGAAGGCCAAGGAGCAGCATGGACGCATCCGCGCTACGGAAGTACGGCAGCCTCGCTCTGATCATCGTGTTGGCCGCGCTGATGACCGCGCTGGCCGTGCAGAACCGGCAGCTCCGCCAGCAGCAGGCGCTGCTGGTGAGCAAGGTCGAACAGATCTCCAAGGCCGCTCACGGCCTTCCGGAAGGCGCCCAGCCTGAAGCACTCGGCACCACGGCACTGGACGGCCAGGCGGTCACCCTCGCCGGCCCGGCCAGCGGCCGCCAGGTCCTGTATTTCTTCTCTCCTGCCTGCAAGTTCTGCCTGGCCTCCGTGCCGCAGATCCAGGCGCTGGACGCCGCCGGACGGAACAACGGCCACCGTGCCTTCGAGATGATCGGCGTCAGCCTGCCGCCGCATGAAACCGCTGCGGACTATGCACGCCAGCATGGCTTCGCGTTTCCGGTGGTGAACGATACCGATGACCGGATCCGGCAACGCTACACCGCAACCATGGTGCCGATGGTGGTGGTGATCCAGGACGGCAAAGTGATCTATCGCCACGTCGGCCAACTCAAGGACAGCGCGGTCAATGCCATCACCGGCGCCTTCGTGGTGAACGCTGCGCGCAGTGCGGTGCCCGCTCCGGCAGGCTGATTCCCCCTGACGCCGCTCCCCGGCGGCGTACCCAAGGTCTGTCCGCGCCGGCTTATGGGGCGGATCGACAGTTCGTCGGTTTTCCTTCCCCTCCCCGCTGACGGATCCGCCTGCCCGGTAAACCGCATCGCGCACCACCCGCTGCATCCGCATGATCCACAACAGGAGAAACACCATGAAGTCCAAGAAACTCGTCTCGGTCTTTGGCGGTATCGCTGTTGTCTGTGCCCTGGCGTTTGCTTCGAGCCAGGCGGTGGCAACCTCCAGCCAACCCAAACAGCTGGAGGGCTGTCCCTACAAGCCAGGCTGCACCTATGGCGGGCATAGCGAAATCCGGTGCTGCCAGCCGGTGTAACGCCCTCTTCCGTGCGAGCACGTTCGACCGTCAACATCATCCACAAAGGGAAAGATAGACCATGAAGTCGAAGAAGCTGTTGTTGTCGTCCCTGAGCGCCGTCACGATGATCTGCGCACTGGCCTTCGCATCGAGCCAGGCGCTGGCGACCTCAAGCCAGCCCAAGCCCCTGGCAGGCTGCGAAGATCAGCCCGGCTGCACCTACGGCGGCCATGGCCTGTATCTGTGCTGCGAGCCGCTGTAAGCACCACGACCATCCCGGCACAATGCCGGGATGGTTCTATCGGCATCAGCGTGGTCGACGCTGAAGCGTAGTCTCAAACAGCACCGTGCCATCGTGATTCTGCGCCACCAGCGTGCCGCCATGCGCACGCGCGAACTCGCTGGCGATGAACAGGCCCAGCCCCAGCCCGCGGCTATCGTGGAAACTGGCCTTGAACGGTTCGAACAACCGCGGCAGCAACGCCTCGGGAATCTGCCCGGCATTGCGCACCTGCAACCGCAGCGGCGCGCTGCGCTCGCCTTCCAGACGCACCACCACCGGCGCATCGCCACCGTGCAGCACGGCGTTGCCGATCAGGTTGGACAGCAGCTGCGCCAGGCGATCCGGATCGCCCTGCAGGTGGGCATCGCCCTGGACCTGCAGCTCGATCGTCGCCTGCGGATGCGCACGCCCGATCTCGGCCACCACCGAGGCGGCCACGTCCGCCAGATCGCATTCGGTGCTGTGCAGGCGCAGGCCACCGGTGCGGATCTTCGAGAAATCCAGCAGCTGATCCACCATTCGCGCCATCCGCTGCGCACTGTTCTCAAGGTGGCCAAGCGTGCGCTGCACCGCGCCATCGTCGGGCAGATCCAGCGACAGCTTATCGGCGCACAGCAGGATCGACGCCAGCGGCGTGCGCAGATCGTGCGTCAACACAGCCATCATCGTCTCATTGAGCTTGAGCGCATGCTCCAGCGCCTCGTTGCGCGTCTTCAGCAGCTGCTTCTGCTGGTAAAGCTCGATGAACACATTGACCTTGCTCATGATCACCTGCGGCTCGATCGGCTTGTGCAGGAAATCCACGGCGCCGGATTCGTAGCCCTTGAAGGCCCGCACGGGGTCGTTCGGTGAGGCGGTCAGGAAGATGATGGGTACATCGCGGCTGCGCTGCGAGCCACGCATCAGCTCGGCCAACGAAAACCCGTCGATTTCCGGCATGTGCACATCCAGCAGCGCGAGCGCGACTTCATGCTCCAGCAGCAGCTCGAGCGCTTCGGCACCGGACAACGCGCACAGGATCTCCAGGCCGGGGCGGCGCAGCAGCGCCTCCATCGCGACCAGGTTCTGCGGAATGTCATCGACAATCAGCAGCTTCACGCAATCGGTGGTGGCAGTCGACCCGGCGGGTTCGATCAGGTTCATCGGGTAAGACCTTTCATACGCGTGCAGATGGAGGTGAGCGGGAGCACCGCATCGGCACCGGCGTGCGCCAGGGCGGATGCGGGCATCATCGAGGAATACGCCTCCTCAGGGCATTGGATCCAGGCTTCGCCGCCGGCCTGGCGGACAGCGGCGACGCCATCACTGCCATCGGCGCTGGCGCCGGTCAGCAGGATCGCCAGCACGCCATCGCCGAACACATCAGCGGCGCTTTCAAACAGCGGATCGATGGCAGGACGCGAGAACAGCACCGGCGGGTCCACCGACAGCGCCAGCGTGGCACGGTCCTCGACCAGCAGATGGTAATCCGGCGGCGCGAAGGTGACGGTGCCCGGCTGCAGGGGCTGCTTGTCCTCGGCCTCGCGCACCGGCAGCGGGCAGCCGGCGTCGAGCAGGCCGGCAATGCGGCTCGGTCGATCACGTGGCAGATGCAGCACCACCAGCACGGGCAGCGCCAGTGTCGTCGGCAGCGATGACAGCAGCGCCTGCAGCGCACTGACCCCCCCGGCCGACGCGCCGATGACCACCAGATCGAACCGGCTGCGTTGCGACGCGCCGCTCATCAGGCCAGCTTCCGATACAGGCGCTGGTCGCGCGCGCAGGCTTCGAACAGATCGGCGTGCGCGCCGAACTGCAGCGATTCCTTGCTGCCCAGCCCCAGGAAGCCGCGATGGACCAGCGCCTCGTGGAACAGGCCGATGGCGCGGTCCTGCAGGGGCCGCTGGAAATAGATCAGCACGTTGCGGCAGGACACCAGGTGGACTTCGGAGAACACGGTATCGGTGGCCAGGCTGTGGTCGGCGAACACGATGTTGCGCTTCAGGCGGCGATCAAACACCACGCTGCCGTAGCCGCTGCTGTAGTAATCCGAGAGCGACCCGGTGCCGCCGGCGGCCAGATAGTTGCGGCTGAACTGCGCCAGCCGGTCCAGCGCGAACGCCCCGGATTCGGCCGCCTGCAGTGCTTCGGGATTGATGTCGGTGGCGTAGATGATCGCGCGGTCGAGCAGGCCTTCCTCATGCAGCAGGATCGCCAGCGACCATACCTCTTCGCCGGTACTGCACCCGGCGATCCACAGCTTGATCGACGGATAGGTGCGCAGCACCGGCACGGCGTGCTCACGCAGCATCCGGAAATACGGCGGGTCGCGGAACATCTCCGAGACCTGCACGGTGAAGTACTGCATCGCCTGGGCGAAGGTCTCCGGTTCGTGCAGCAGCCGGTGCTGCAGCGCCCCCATGGTCGGGCAGTCGAAGCGCGCCATGGCATGCCGCATGCGCCGCCGCAGCGATGCCAGCGCATAGTCACGGAAGTCGTAGTGGTAGCGCTGGTAGACCGCCTCCAGCAACAGCTTCAACTCCAGGTCGAACAGTTCCGTTTCATTCATCGGCGCGAGCACCACACCCGGCACAGCGAGACCAGCTTGTCCACGTCGATCGGCTTGGCGATGTAGTCATTGGCACCGGCCTGCAGGCAGTGCTCGCGGTCGTCCGGCATCGCCTTGGCGGTCAGCGCGATGATCGGCAGGTCGCGCCAGCGGTTGTCGGCACGGATCTCGCGCATGGCGGTCAGCCCGTCCATCTCCGGCATCATGATGTCCATCAGCACCAGGTCGATCTCGGGGCGCAGCTTCTCCAGCGCCTCGCGGCCGTTGCGGGCGATATCCAGGGTCACGCCCAGCGGCTCGAGCACGCTGGACAGCGCGAAGATGTTGCGCACATCGTCCTCGGCCAGTAGCACGGTGCGACCATCGAGCACTGCATCGCGGCGGCGGGCCTCGCGCAGCAGGCGCTGCTGGTCGGTCGGCAGGGAGGCCTCGACACTGTGCAGGAACAGGGTCACCTCATCGAGCAGGCGCTCGGGCGAACGCGCGCCCTTGATGATGATGCTCTTGGAATAGCGGCGCAGGCGCTGCTCTTCATCGCGGGTCAGCGCGCGGCCGGTATAGACGATCACCGGCGGGAACGCGACGGCATCATTGCCGGCCATGCGCTCGAGCAGGTCATAGCCGGTGCCGTCGGGCAGCGCCAGGTCGGTGACCATGCAATCGAAGGTGGAGCCGGCCAGTTCGGCCATCGCCTCGGTGATGGTGCCTACCCCAGTGATCTCGAGCTGGTCGCGGCCGAGCAGCAACTGCAGATTGGAGCGCAGCTCGCTGTCGTCCTCGACGATCAGCAGGCGGCGCATGTCGCGCTGGCTGGTGGCCTCCAGCTGCTGGATCGCGCCGAGCAGGCGCTCGCGCGTGGCCGGCTTGATCACATAGCCGATCGCGCCCAGCTCCATCGCCACCTGCGAACGCTCCAGCCCGGACACCACGTGCACCGGGATGTGACGCGTGGCCGGGTCGCGCTTGAGGCGCTCCAGCACGCTCAGCCCGGAGACATCGGGCAGGCCGATATCGAGCAGGATGCCATTGGGGCGCAACTCGGCAGCCAGACTCAGCGCTTCCTCGGCAGTGCCGGCGACCACGCAATCAAAGTCCAGTTCGTGCGCCATCGAGACCAGCGCGCTGGCGAACGCCGTATCGTCCTCCACCACCAGGATCATCCGGCCCGCGCGGCTGCGGCGGCCCCGGTCATCCATCACCCTGGCCGCGGGCGCGGGTGCAGGGGTGGATTCGGCGTGGGCACGGCCCAGCGAAGCAGCGGCAGGCACGGCCGGTGCTGCCACGGCGGCGGGACGTACGTCGTGCACGACGTTGTGAGGGCTGCCGGTACCACCACCGGCCAGCAGCGGCAGCTCCAGCGTGAAGCAGCTGCCCCGGCCCGGCTCGCTGGAGACGGTGATGCTGCCGCCCATGCGTGCCGCCAGATCGCGCGAGATCGACAGCCCCAGCCCGGTGCCACCGTAACGGCGGCGGGTGCTGCCATCGGCCTGGCGGAAAGCTTCAAAGATGACCGCGGTCTGTTCTTCGGGAATGCCGATGCCGGTATCGGACACGGCGAACTGGATCCGTCCTGCCCCGGCACTGCGCACCTTCAACGACACGCCGCCGTGTTCGGTGAACTTGACCGCATTGGCCAGCAGATTCTTCAGGATCTGCTGCAGGCGCTGGCTGTCGGCCAGCAGTTGGGCCGGCGCGTCCGGCGCGGCGCTGATCTCCAGGCTCAACCCCTTCTGCACCGCCATCGGCTCGAAGGTTTCCTTCAGGCGCTGCAGGACGCTGGAAACCGCGAGGTTTTCTTCGACCAGCTCGACATGGCCAGCCTCGATCCGCGACAGGTCCAGAATGTCGTTGATCAGCGCCAGCAGGTCGTTGTTGGAGGAATGGATCGCCTGGGCGTACTTGACCTGTTCGGCGGTCAGCGTGCCGTCCTTGTTGTCGGCCAGCAGCTTGGCCAGGATCAGCGAGCTGTTGAGCGGCGTGCGCAGCTCGTGGGACATGTTGGCCAGGAATTCGGATTTGTAGCGCGAACTGGCCTCCAGTTCGGCGCTGTTCTGGACCAGCTGCGCCTGGGCCAGCAGCAGCGCCTGCTGGCGCGACTCCAGCTCGTGGGTGCGCTCTTCGAGCTGCACATTGGTCTGTTCCAGCTCGGCCTGCTGCTGCTCCAGGTTGGCCTGGGAATGCAGCAGGCTGCGGCTCTGCTCTTCCAGTTCCTCGTTGGCCACGCGCAGCTCTTCCTGCTGCGTCTGCAGCTCTTCGCTCTGGCGCTGGGTTTCCTCCAGCAGTTCCACCAGCTGCGCATTGAGCAGCGCCGCGCGCAGCGCGATGCCGATCGGCTCGGCGCACTGCAGCAGCAGCGCCATCTCCAGGCCACGCGCAGGCGAGACGCCGGCCCGGCCCAGCTCGATCACGCCGATCACCACGCCATCGGCGGTGATCGGCCCGAGCAGGCGCTGGTGCACGGTAGTGCGGCCCAGGGGGGTATCGATATCCAGCGGGCTGTCGCTGTCTTCCAGCCGACGCGCGCGGCCCTCCCGGATGATCTCGCCCCACTGCCCGGTATGGGCGGGCAGCGTCTCCGGCAGCTGCGAAGGCAGCGCCGCACCACCGACCAGCACCAGCCGCTCGCCCTGCAGGCGATACATGGCCCCCACATCCGCATTGAGCTGCGCGCACAGCGCGCGCATGGCCGCATCGGCCAGTTCACGCGGGGTGGGATCACCCTGCAGGCTGGTACCCACCACGTTTTCGCCGGCCTGCAGCCACAGCGCATCGGCCGCTTCACGGCGCGCACCGATGGCCTTCATCACGGTCAGCGCCATCATCAGGAAAGCAACGCCGCCGATGCTGCGGTTGACGAAGGAGAACGCCGAGTTGCTGCTGGACGGCGCCACGTTGTAGCCCACCGCAAGCAGGATGCAGGACCCGATCGCCACCAGCAGAGGTACTTCCATCCGGCGCTGGAACAGCGTGATGCCGACCGCCATGAAGTAGGTCAACCAGACCGCGTAGCCCAGCGGCACCACCATCTCCGTGCCCAGCGTGGCGGCCATCAAGGCGGCCGACGCAAGCCAGATCCAACGGTCACGGGAGGTAGGCGCAGAATTCATGCCGTGTTCCAGCTTAAAAGGGGCCTGATGGTACCCGAAGCGGTAAACGGGTGTTAAGCGCCGGAAGTCAGCGTGTTTGCCGCACGTTCTTGACACTTTCTTCACATCGTCGCCCCTACGGTTCGGTCCCTTATCGGGGGAGTCGATAACCGTCGTGGTCCAGGCCGTATCCAGCGTTGCACCGCTCGCCGACGAAAGCCGGCAGCTGAAGCTGTTGATCGACAACGTGAGCGATCACGCGATCTATCTGCTCGATACGCAGGGCAGTATCTGCAGCTGGAACCGTGGCTGCGAACGGGTCAAGGGCTATGCCGCCGAGGCCGTCATCGGCAAGCACGTCAGCCTGTTCTATACCCCCGAAGACCAGCAGCTGGGCGTCCCGGAGCAGGCGCTGGCGCACGCGCGGGACCATGGCCGCTTCGTCGGTGAAGGGTGGCGGGTGCGCTGCAATGGCGAGCGGTTCCGCGCCGGCGAGGTGATCGAGCCTGTCCGCGAAGACGGCTGCCTGCTCGGTTTCGTCAAGGTCACCCAGGATGTCACCGAACGCTACCAGGCCCAGCGCCTGCTGCAGGATGCGCAGCGCGCGCACGTGCAGCAGCGCCAACTGGACAATGTCGGCCGGCTGACCCGCGGTCTGGCCCATGAATTCAACAACCTGCTGACCACCATCGGCAACGCCCTGGACCTGATCGCCCTGCGCCCCGGCGCCGACGGGCGCACCCAGGCGCTGGTGGACCTGGCCCATGCCGCCGCCGACCGCGGCTCGCTGCTGACCCGCCAACTACTGGCGTTCTCCGCTGATCAGACGCTGGTGCGCGAGCCGGTCCTGGTGCAGGATTTCCTGCTCGATGCCCTGCCCGTACTGCGCCGCGCCTGCCCGCCGGGCATCGAGGTGCAGCTGGATCTGACCTCGGATCTGCCCCCGATCGTCACCGATGGCGTACAGTTGCACAGCGCCGTGTTGAATCTGGTGCTCAATAGTGGCGAAGCGATGCCCCAAGGCGGCACGGTCACGATCACGGCCGAGGTCGAACAGCGGCTGGCGCCGGATCTGTCCCAGCCCATGCGCCGCCACTATGTCGCCATCGCGGTGACCGATCAGGGCAATGGCATGCCCCCGGACATCGCCGAGCGCGCCAGCGAGCCGTTCTTCACCACCAAGGAAATCGGCAAAGGCAGCGGACTGGGGCTGAGCCAGGTGTTCGGCTTCGTTTCCCAGTGCGACGGCTTCGTCGACGTACAAACCGCCCCCGGACGCGGGACCACCGTCCGTCTGTTGTTACCTGTCATTGAGGAAGTCGAGCATGTCTGAGCCCCTACGCGTATTGATGGTCGAAGACCAGCAGGACCTGCGTGAACTGATCGGCCAGGCGCTGCAGGACTTCGGCATTGAAATCCACACCGCCGACGACGGCCCGGCCGCGCTGCGGCTGATGCAGGACCCGGGCGGTTTCGATGTGGTGTTCAGCGATATCAGCATGCCCAACGGCATGAGTGGGGTTGAGTTGAGCGAGCATGTGGCCGATGTGCTGCCCAATGCGCGCATCATCCTGGCCTCCGGTTACGCCCGCTCGCAGCTGCCGCCGCTGCCCGAACATGTCGAATTCCTGCCCAAACCGTATCGTCTGCGCCAGCTGGTGACGTTACTGCAGTCACCGGTCGCGCCCTGCTGAGCGAGCGCACAGCCGCCAGCGTGAACGCTTCATCCGCGCCACTCGTGCTTCACATCGGTTCTGCATTCCACTGGGGATAGTAGTGGTGTAGTCGGAACAGGGTGCGGTAGATGCTGGACAGAAGTGATGATGTAGATCGGATGGCGTTGATCGAAGCGCTCAACGTGATGGACCCTGCGTTGGGTACTGCGCTGGACCCGATCACCGAACTGGCGGCGTTTACCTTCGGCGTTCCAATTGCGCTGGTGTCCATCTTCGATGCCGAGCACCAGCACATCATCTCGCGCGTCGGGCTGACGCTCACCCGCAACGAACGGCACGCATCGATCTGCGCATGGGCGTTGGGCGCCAGCGCCGTGCTGCAGGTGACGGACCTGCGCCTGGATGCGCGTTTTGCCGACAATGCCCTGGTGACCGGCCCGCAGCAGCTGCGCTTCTACGCTGGTGCCCCGCTGATCACCAAGGCCGGCATCGCACTCGGCACGCTGTGCATCATGGGCCGTGAGCCCCGTCAGTTGTCGGCCGAAGAACAGCTGCAGCTGCAGACGCTGTCACGGGTGGTGGTCGCGCAGATGGAGCTGAAGATGTCGCTGGGCCGGCGCGAGCAGATCAGCGGCCTGCCCAACCGGCAGCAGTTCCAGGCCGACCTCAATGCCCTGTCCCGCCGTGGCCAGTCGCATGCATTCACCGCAGTGCTGCTGGATGTATTCGATCTGCAAAGTGCCAACGAGGCCGGCCAGGCGCTGGGCATGAAGCCGGTGGAAACCTTGCTGCGCCAAGCGGCGCTGCGGGTGCAGGACGTGCTGCGCGATATCGCACAGGTCTATCACGTGGGCGTGACCCGCTTCGCCTTCCTGCTGCCGGACCACTCGCACCACCAGACCGAGGCACTGCTTGAGCGCCTGCGCATCCGTATGCGCCGGCCGCTGATGGCCGGCCGCATTCCGATGTCGCCGCAGTTCCACGCCGGTGTATGCGACTTCCGCCCCGTCCCGGGCCAGACCGCGGATCTGGTCCGCAAATGCCTGGTCGCCATGCACCACGCGATCCAGACCGATGCCTGCCTGTGCTGGTACTCGCAGGAACGCGACGATGCCCTTCGCCGGCGTTACCGCTTGGCCTCCGACGCCGGGCGCGGGCTGGCCCAGCACCAGTTCAGCCTGGTGTACCAACCACGCTTCGATCTGCTCGACGGGCTGCCGGTATCGGCCGAGGCACTGCTGCGCTGGACCCACCCGATGCTGGGTCCGGTCAGCCCCGGCGAATTCATCCCGGTGCTCGAGCGCACCGCGCTGATGCCGGCGATCAGCCGCTGGGTCATCGATCACGCCCTGGCCCAGGCCGCGCAATGGCAGGAGCGCGTGCCCGGCTTCAGCCTCTCCATCAATCTTTCGCCACGCGACTTCGATGATCAGTGTGTATGGAGCGTCCTGTCGGAGCGACTGCACGCGTACGGTCTCGCCCCCGGCGTGATCGAAATCGAAATCACCGAAGGCCAATGGCTCAACCATCATCCTGCGGCGTTGCCGCAGTTGCGCGACATGGCGGCTGCCGGCGTGCGCATCGCGATTGACGACTTCGGCAGCGGCTACAGCAATTTCGGTTACCTCAGCGAGGTGCCGATCAGCCACATCAAGATCGACCAGACGCTGGTCACCGGGCTGGCGCGCTCGCGCACCGCGCGGCTCAAGGTGGAGGCCATCATCAAGCTCGCGCGGCAGCTCGGGTATCGCACGGTAGCCGAAGGCGTGGAGAACGAAGCCGAGCTCTCGCTGTTGCGGCTGTGGGGCTGCGACGAAGCACAGGGCTATCACCTCGCGCGGCCCATGCACCCTGACGCGGTGCTGCAGCTGGTCAGTGCCTGCCGCGCCGGTCCGTTGCCGGATGCCGGCTGAGACCCCGCGACGCCATCGGCAGCCCGGGCGATAATGGCCAGCCCGCCTGCCTCGCTGCCAGACCATGACCGATCTCACCCCGCTGCCCGCCCTGCCGCTCGGCCATTACCGCCATTTCAAAGGCGGCAACTACGAAGTGATCGGCGTTGTCCGCCACAGCGAAACGCTGGCGCCGATGGTGCTGTACCGGCCGCTGGATTCGGAGATCGGGCTGTGGGTGCGTCCGTTCGAGATGTTCGTCGCGCAGGTGGAGGTGGACGGGCAGTGGCGTGCGCGTTTTGCGCGGGTCGAGGTAGACGGCTGAGGGGACAAAGACCTGCGCAGCGCTGCCCAGCGGCGCGATCAGCCCAGGACTGCCCCTCGCGCGTCCACCAGCTCACGCAACCGCGCGGTCACCGTGCGGAACTGCTCCGGCAGCATCGCCGCCTCCAGTGCGTCGACCTGACCGGACAGCACCGACAGTGCATCACTCATGCTGGCCACCTTCTGGCCCGCCTCGGCGGATGCCTCCGGCACCTCCAGCTGCGCGCCGATGACGCCGGCCAGGATCTCGAATGCCTTCACCGTGGCGGTATCGAGCCTGGAAGGATTCAGATCCAGCGCGCACAAGGTGCCGTGGAACCCGCCATCGCGGCGGAACATCGGAACCGAGATGTAACTCTCGAACCCGTACAACGCCGGCGTGGGGTGGCTGGAAAATACCGGGTGGGTGCTGGCCTGATCGAACTGCACCAGATGGCGATGCTCACGGATTTCATCGCAGATGGTGGTTTCCAGCACCAGGTCTTCGCCCGGCCGCAGACCAAAATCGAGGCCGTCATGGACGGCGCATGCCGTCCATCGATCCGCCGTGACGCGTGCCACGGCGACGAAACGCATGCCGGTCATCGCACTGGCCAGTTCCAGCATGCCCGGCACGGCAGGCATCGCCAGCAACGCCGCGACATCGTCCAGACGTGGATCCGCCGAGATCGCAGGATCCGCCAAGGGCGCCGCGCCGGGACCGTCGTCGTCGAGCGGGTTCTCCATCGCGGCCAAGCGGCGATCCAGCACCTTCGCGTTGACCTCGTTGAAGAGACCGCGCACCGACGCGGACAACGCGCGCGGGTCCTTGATGGCGCCCACGAAATGGATGCCCTGCCCGACCAGCCGGATCTGCTCGACGCCGTGATCCAGGCGCAGCGATGGCCACGCCAGACGGTGCAGGATGCGCATCCAGTCATTGGGGGGCGTGCCATCCACAAGCGCGGTGACGATCACGCGTGACGCGCCAGCCCCATCCTGCAGACCGGGCAGATCAAAGCCGATGAGCGCTGGAAAGCCCGTACTGATAGACATCACAACCCCTATGGCCACATGGCGCAGCCATCGACAGGTGGTGGCTTTGAAGGCAAATTGTCGCACGAATGAGCGAGACTGGCCTTGACCGAAGCCGCCCGAACGGTGCAGCGGCCATCATGCGCGCACGGACATCTCTGCCACTGACAAAGGAATGCACATGCTGGACGGTTTCTCGCTGTTGATTGGCCTCGGCTGGGCGCTGTTCGGGCTGCTGTGGATCTTCGTTCCCTTCGCCATCTTCGGCATCAAGGGGCTGCTGCGGGAGATCCTGGCCGAACAGAAGCGGACCAACGAGATTCTCAGCCGTGCGCATGGGGTCAGCCCCCCGCTGGACACGCCGGAGGGACTGCCGTTCAGGCCCGAGCGCTATCCGTGAAGACTCGACAACAGCCCATCAGGACGGGCGTCCCGGGCTGACCCGGATGCCCTTGCCGCAGGTGCGCAGTGTCCCGCGGATCCAGCGTTCTACCCAAGGGCCTGATTAATGTTGCGCCGCAGCAGTACAATGCCGCGCTCCCCCGATCGACGCCGCCGCCTGCATGAGCTCCTCCTCCGTCCCTCTGGCCGCCCGGCTCTCGCCGCGCGAGCGCACTCTGATTCTGCTGGCCTTGTCGCTGGGCGGCTTCGCCATCGGCACCAGCGAGTTCGCCAGCATGGGGCTGATGCTTGAGATCAGCCGTGGTCTGTCCATCAGCGAAACACAGGTCGGCCACCTGATCAGTGCCTACGCCGTCGGCGTGGTGGTCGGCGCACCTGTACTGGCCTTTGCCGGTGCCGGCTTCGCTCGCCGCAACCTGCTGCTGGCGCTGATGGGGTTCTATGCCATCGGCAACCTGGCCAGCGCGCTGGCGCCGAACTACGGCACGATGTTGCTGGCCCGCTTCGTCGCCGGTCTGCCGCATGGCGCGTATTTCGGCGTGGCAATGCTGGTGGCCGCCGCGATCAGTCCCCCGGCCCAGCGCGGCGCGGCGGTCTCGAAGGTGCTGCTCGGCCTGTCCGTTGCCATCCTGGTCGGCAACCCACTGACCACCTGGCTCGGCCAGCAGCTCAGCTGGCGCACTGCTTTCGCGGTGGTCAGTGTGTTGGCGATTGCCACCGTGGCCATGATCGCGCGCTTCCTGCTGCCCGATCCGGATGAAGTCCGCACCTCGCCGATGCGCGAGCTGCGCGCCTTCAACCGCACCCAGGTGTGGCTGGCGCTGGCGATCGGTTCGGTCGGTTTTGCCGGCATGTTCTGCGTGTTCACCTACCTCGCCCCGACCCTGGTGCAGGTCACCGGCCTGGCCGAATCGTGGATGCCGCTGGCGGTGGGCATTTTCGGCATCGGCGCGATCATCGGCAACGTGGCCGGGGGCTGGCTGGTGGACCGCTTCCAGTTCCGCGCCGCGGCCGTGGTGCTGGTCTGGTCGATCCTGGTGCTGCTCGCCTTCCCGCTGGCCGCGCAGTCGGTGTGGAGCGTGTTCCCGATGATCATTGCCGTCGGCACCATGGGCGCCCTGGCGGCCGTGCTGCAGACCCGCCTGATGGATGTGGCGGGCGAAGCGCAGACGCTGGCGGCCGCCTCCAACCACGCGGCGTTCAACACCGCCAACGCACTGGGGCCGTGGTTCGGCGGCATGGCGATCGGCGCCGGCTTCAGCCCGGCGGTGACCGGTTACGTGGGCGCCGCCACCGCGCTGGGCGGCCTGCTGCTCTGGGGCGTGGCGATGCTGGTGGATCGCCGCTCGCGCAGCGTGCCGGTGCTGCAGCAGTAAGCGCACCGCCAGCCCCGTCGGCCAATTCAACTCCCTGCCCAGGCAGGGATTTTTTTTGGTTTCCCCTATCATGGGCATCCGATCAAACCGCGCCACCCGTGCTGTTCCGGCCACGGCCGCAACGATGGCCGCACCTGGATACACCGATGACGTACGAATGGGCCCCGAGCGACTGGGGTCAACGCCTCACGCGATCACCGCACTGGCGCCTGCGCCTGGAAGGCGACCAGCTTGTGCTGACCGTGGACGGCCGCCCCTGCCCCGCGCCGCTGGAGGCACTGCAGGTGCACCCGCGCCTGCCGTGGGCACGGCTTACCCTGCACCGCGACGGGCAGGCCCCGCTGACGCTCGGCGGCCTGAACGCCGCTTCGGCTCGACAGTTGGCCTCCACCTTGGCCGAGCTGCGCGGTGAACAGCGCCAGCGCGACCATGTCGCCCTGTTCCAGCAGGCCTACGCCGCGATCGAGCGCTGGCTTGGCCAGGTGCAGACCGCCACCGAACGGGCCGACGAGGAAGCGCTGTGGCTGACCCACGAGCAACAACAGGCGCTGCTGCAGGCGCGCCCCGCCCTGCCACTGGAGGAAGAGGCGCTGTGGGCGGTGTTCGACAACGCCGCGCTGCGCAGCCAACTCGGCGGTGATCCCGCTGCGATCGAAGCAACCTTGATGCTGTGGCTGGCCGACTGGCCAGCGATGTGGGAACGCCGCAATGAGGCCCATCAGGCGCGCGAGCGGATGGCCAGCCGTGCGTTGCTGGATCACGTGGAAAGCCGCCCGCTCACCGATGAGCAGGCCCGGGCAGTGATCTGCTTCGACAACCGCGTCCAGGTGGTGGCCGCCGCGGGTTCGGGCAAGACCTCGACGATGGTGGCCAAGGCGGCGTACGCGATCGAACGCGGCCTCGTCGCGCCAGAGCGCATCGTCATGCTCGCCTTCAACAAGGAGGCCGCCACGGAACTGCAGGCACGCGCCGATCGCGCGTTCCATCGCATTGGCCTGGGCGAGGTCCGGGTGGAGGCGCGTACTTTCCACGCGCTGGGCCGGCACATCATCGCCCAGGCCACGGGGCGGATGCCGCAGGTGCCGGAGTGGGCCGTGGATGCCACGCAGGGCTTTCACCGGCTGGCCGAGATCATCGACCAGCTCAAGGACCGCTCTCTCCATTTCCGTACCCAGTGGGACCTGTTCCGGCTGGTGTTCGGTCGTGATCTGCCCGTCACCGGCGGGCCGCTGGATGCCGAGGAATGGGACAAGGATGGGCAGGGCTACGTGCGTACGCTGCAGGGTGAGCGCGTGCGCAGCATCGAAGAATGCGTGATCGCGGACTGGCTGTTCTACAACGGCGTGGACTATGCGTACGCCCGGCGGCACGCCTTCGATGCCGGCACGGACGAGTACCGCCAGTACCGGCCGGATTTCTGCTACCCGGGCATCGGGCTGAACCACGACCACCTCGCCCCGGATGGACACGGCCCGTCGCCGGCGCCGCCGGATGGCCACCCGCGCTCCCACGGCGCCGAGCGGATCGAGACCTCCTCGCACGAACTGCGCACGGGCGAACTGTTCCTGCGGCTGGGCGATGCACTGTCACAGCGCGGTCTCGAGCTCGACCCGAATCCCGACCGCGAACTGCCCGAGGGCGGCGCGACACCGATGCCGGATACCGACCTGATCGGCCTGGTCCGGACCTTCATCAGCCACGCCAAGAGCAACGGCCTGCACGTGCAGGACATGGTCGAGCGGCTGCGCGGGCTGCCGGACGATCACTTCAAACACCGTTACCGCCTGTTCCTCGAGCTCATCATTCCGATCCTGGACGGCTGGGACGATGCGCTGGTCGCGGAAGGTGGGATCGACTTCGAGGACATGCTCAACCAGGCTGCCGAGCACCTGGAACAGGGTCGCTGTGTCGCGCCGTTCGACCTGGTGATGGCCGACGAATTCCAGGATGCCTCGCGCGCCCGGGCGCGTCTGTGCCGCGCGCTCGTGCAGGCACCGGGCAAACATCTGTTCGCGGTCGGTGACGACTGGCAGTCGATCAACCGGTTCGCCGGCGCGGACGTCTCGGTGATGACCGGCTTCCTGGATTGGTTCGGCCCGGGCCAGGTGCTCAAGCTTGAACAGACGTTCCGCTGCCCGCAGGCGCTGTGCGATGTCTCCAGTGCGTTCGTGTCACGCAATCCAACGCAGATACCCAAGCAGGTCCACTCGCTCACCCCGGCGTATGGCGCGGTGCTGCAGGCCTTCCAGGTGGCCTCGCGCGACCGGCTGGCCGGCGCGGTCGAGCAGTACCTCGAACGACTGCACCAGCAGCTGCTGACCGGCCAGGTACCGCCAGGCCGGGACGGCAAGGTCACCGTCTTCGTGCTGGGCCGCTACAACGCCGAGCGCGCGATGCTTCCGGCCAGCTGGAACGCGCGTTACGGGCAGCACATGCAGGTCAGCTTCCTCACCGCACACCGGTCCAAGGGCATGGAAGCGGACTACGTGATCCTGCCCGGCATGCTGGATCGCCGCTTCCCCAACGCGCGCGCGGATGACCCCGTACTGGCGCTGGCGATGCCCGACGGCGATGCGTACCCGCTCGGTGAGGAACGCCGGTTGTTTTACGTCGCGCTGACGCGCGCGCGCCGTTCGGTGGCGATGTTCACCGTGCAGGGCCGACGTTCGGCGTTCCTGACCGAACTGGTCAACGACGGCGCGGTACGCGTGACCTCGATGGCCGGAGACACGATCCACGAGCAGGCCTGTCCCGCCTGCAAGGTGGGGGTGATCGTGCCGCGCACCGGGCCGTATGGCGCGTTCCAGTCATGCTCGGCGTATCCCCGCTGCGAGTACAAGCCGCCGAAGGCAGGGGGCCATGCCGGCGTGCGTACGGTCGCGGGGGCCTGAGGGATACGCCTGCCTTGCTCAGCCGAGCGCAGCGGCCAGTGCGGCATCGATCTGCGCAAGCAAGCCACGCCGTTCCGGCACGCCCGGCATCACCCGCACCAGGTTGCGGACCATCCGCAGGTCCTGTTGCCTGCCAAGCTGATCACCCAGCGCATGCAGCGCGCGCGCCTGGTGGCCCGGCCCTTTCCGTTTGATCGAGGCCGCAAGCGCACTGTCCAGCGCGGGCATCGCCTCCAGCTGCATCCGCAGGCGACGCACTCTGCGCCGCCAGCGATGCAGGTCCTGCGGATCTCCGGTGCGGGCAGCGAGCTTCTCCGCCTTGGCAGTACGGCGTTCACTGCGGGCCAGACCCCTGCGGAGATCGCGCCCGCTCAGCCCGTCCCATGGCTGCGCCTGGAGTTCGCCGGCGATACGCAGCAGCGCCGCGTGACGACGCGCAAACGCCGGGTCGCGCGCCAGCGCCCGGGCGAGCACTACGTCGCGCCGCGCCATCAACCGCCTGCACACCTCCGTCCACGGCGGGGCGGGCTGCTGCGCGGCGAGGTGCTGGCAGGTCTCCACCACCACATGGGCATCGCGCAAGGCCGACAACCCTTGCCCGAGCCGGCGCAGGCTCGCGTCGGTCCGGGCGGTCTCAAGGTCGCTGCTCTCCAGCACGGCGAGCAGCGCGCGAAGGCGGCGGATCGTCTTGCGCGCCCGATGCACGGCATCGTGGACATCGGGCTGGAGCGCCAGCGCAGCGGCGATGGCCCTGCACTCACGGTCTGCCAGTGCGCGGGCGGCAGGGCCGATGGCGGGTGGCGACATGGCGGTTTCCCCCGGAGGCGTCGGGGGATTGTACCCATGCCGGCGGTCCGCCAGCTCAGCCCGGGTTGAACATCTGCCGCACGCCCCGAAGCAGCTCGTTCACGCTGAACGGCTTGGGCAGCAATGACATGCCCTGCCCCAGGAATTCATTGCGGACGGCTGCACTCTCCGTGTAACCGGTGACGAACAGCACCGGCAAATGCGGGCGCAACACCCGAGCCGCATCGGCAAGCTCACGGCCGTTCATGCCCGGCAGACCCACATCGGACAGCAGCAGGTCCAGGTCACGGTCCGAATGCAGTTCCAACAGGGCCTGCTGTGCGTTGATGGCTTCCACGACCTGGTAACCGGCCTCGACCAGCATCTCCCGGACCATCATGCGTACCGAATCGGTATCGTCGACCAGCAGAATCCGCTCGGCGCTGCCACGGGTCAGCTGTGCGGGTGCCAATGTGTCGTGGGCCGCAGACTGGAGCTGCCCCTCGGGCAGCAGCAGCTCGATCTCGGTGCCCTCGCCGCGTTCGCTGGCAATGCGCGCACTGCCACCGGACTGCCGCGCGAACCCGTAGGTCATCGACAACCCCAGCCCGGTGCCCTCGCCCTGCGGCTTGGTGGTGAAGAAGGGCTCGAATACCTTGGTCAACAGCTCCGCGGGTATGCCGACGCCATTGTCGAGCACCGTCACGGTGATGTAGTGGCCAGGCGCCAGCTCATGGTCGCGCTCGATCCGGGCACGCCCGGCGCGGATGCGGATCAGCCCCTGGCCCGCCAGTGCATCGCGGGCGTTGATGACCAGGTTGAGGATCACGTTCTCGAACTGGTTCGGGTCGGCGACCGCGATCAGGGGTTCAACGCCCAGTTCCAGCTCGAGTTCGATGTTCTCACCGATCGATCGCTGCAGCATGTCTTCCAGCGAGCGCACCCGCGCGACCACATCGAAGGTCTGCGGATCGAGCGGCTGCTTGCGGGCAAACGCCAGCATGCGCTGGGTCAGCGCAGCGGCACGGTGTGCCGAGCCCGTGGCGATCTCGACGTAGCGCGAAGCTTTGTCCCATTTACCGCTGGAGGCGGCGATCTCGATCATGTCCAGCCCGGAGATGATCGTGGTCAGCAGGTTGTTGAAATCGTGCGCGATGCCGCCGGTGAGCTGGCCCAGCGCGTCCATCTTCTGCGCCTGCATCAACTCGATCTCGGTGCGCTCGCGCTCGGCGATCTGGAACGCCAGTTCGGACGTGGCGCTTTCCAGTTCCTGGCGCTGCTCGTTGGCGCGCGCATGGTGTTCGGTGGTGTCTTCGATCAGCACCAGGCCCTGCCCGGCGGCCTGGTACGGGGTCACCCGCCATTCGGTCATGCGCAGGACCCCGCCGACCCGAAGGCTGAAGGTACCCTGCCAGCGCTCGCCTTCGGCCAACGCCACTTTCAATGCACTGAGCGGGGCGAGCTGATCCTGCAGCAGCTGATCGAGTTGGCCTGGTCCTGCCTGCTGACCCAGCAGACGGGTAAAGGCATCGTTGGCATCATGGGCGTTGAGCGACGCATCCAATACCGCGATCGGGGCATTGATGTGACGGAAGATTTCGCGGAACCGCGCCTCGGTATCGCGCAGGGCTTCCTCGGCACGACGGGCGCGCAGCAGGCTGCGCAGCGTCGCCAACAACACATCCGGATCGACCGGATGGATCAGATAGGCATCGGCGCCGGCGTTGAGGCCAGTGATCATGTCACCGGTCGCGATGGATGCGGCCGAGACGTGCACCACGGGAAGCAACTGCAGCCGCGCGTCCTCACGCAACTGGCGCACCACATCGAAGCCGCTCATGTCCGGCAGATTCACATCCAGCACCAGCGCGCCGAAATCATGCTCGGCCAGGCGCGCGAGCCCCTCACCGCCGGTGCCCGCTTCCTCGACATGGAACCCGTGGTGCTCGAGTACGCGGCGCACCGCGTAGCGGGTCGCCACATTGTCATCCACCACCAGGATGCGATCAGGGCTGGGCATGCGTGGCCTCCGTGGCCAGTGTCAGCGGCAGTACGACATAAAAGTCCGAGCCTTTGCCGACGTCACTCTCGACCCCGACATGCCCACCCAGCAGCTCGGCAAATCGCTTGCACAGGGACAAACCAAGACCGGTTCCGCGCAGGCGCTTCTGAAGCGGGGTGTCCACCTGCACGAAATCCTCGAACAGGGTCGACTGGAGTTCGGCGGGGATACCGATGCCGGTATCGCGCACGCTGAAGCGCACGGCGTTCTCACCTTCCAGCCGGGTTGATACCACCACCTGGCCATTGGGCGTGAACTTCAATGCGTTGGAAATGAAATTGCGCAGGATCTGCGCCAGCTTCTTGTCGTCGGTATAGAGCAGCGGCATGACCGGCGGGTCTTCGAATACCAGGTCCACCTGGTTGCCCTCCACCAGCGGGCGGAACATGCCACGCAGCGCAGAGAACAGGTCCATCAGGTCGAACCAGGCCGGTGAAATGGTGATGCGCCCCGCCTCGATCTTGGCCAGATCCAACAGGTCGTCCACCATCTCGCGCAGTTCACTGGTCGAGGCGCTGATGAAACGCACCTGCCGGCGCTGCTCCTCGGTCAGCGGGCCATCCATGCCGTCCTCCAACAGCCGCGTCATGCTCAGGATCGAGCCCAGTGGCGTGCGGAACTCATGGCTCATGTAGGACAGGAACCGACTCTTCAGCTCGGACACCTCGCGCAGCTGCTCGGCCTGCTCGTCCAGCTCGGCATACAAGGCGAGCACCCCCTGATTGGTTTCATCCAACTCAGCGCGCAGCGCATCGGCTTCCAGGCGCAGCCGTTGCAGCTCCTGATCATCGGGTGAAGCGCTCAATGCAGATCTCCAAGACGCAGGGCAACAATGCCGGCGTCATCCCGGCCACGATCGAAATCACGCTGCAGCACCGCCACGATCAATGCCGGGTGGCGGTGCAGCAGACCGGGGTAGTCACGCAGGCTCCAGCGTGCCTGCAGGCCATCACTATGCATGACCAGCAGCGTGCCTGCGGCCGCGTGAAAATGGAATGGTTGTGCCTTGCGGTACTGCACGCCCACGATACCCGGGTGTGACGCCAACCCACGCGAACCGGTGGGCTCGCACAGGCTCGCGGCGATATTGCCGATACCGGCAAACTCCACCTGCAGGGTGGCCACGTCCACGCAGGCAACGGCCGCTGCACCGCCCCGGGTGCCGGACATGCCCGCGTGCAGGACGCCGATCAACGCCGGTGCGCCGCCCGCGGCCGTGTGCGCGACCGCCTCCACGCCGGCCCGCGAGGCATCGGCGGCGGGAAGTCCATGGCCGAGTCCATCGATCACGGTCACCGCCACGGTCTGTCCGTCGGCGCGGATATGCCAGGCATCGCCGCAGGCCAGCTCGTGCCGCATCGGAATGCGCAGCGCACCGTAGGCCACATCGATATCGCGTGGCGCACGACTGGCGTAGATCCGCGCCACCACCACCGCTCCCTTGGCATCGGACCAGGCATCCAGCACGGTGGCCTGGCGCTGGATCGCACCCAGCCCCAACCCCTGGGTGCCCCCGGTCGAGTAGCCGTCTGGAAGACACTCCGCCAGGGAAAAGCCCGGACCGGTGTCCACGGTGCACAGCTCCACGCCGTTACCGCCGCGGCCACAGACCACGGACAGGTACATGCGTCCGCCGCGCCCATGCTTGAGCACGTTGGTCGCCATCTCCGTGGCCACCAACGCCGCGCGGCCGGCGTCCATTTCATCCAGGCCGACATGATCGGCCAGCGCCAGCGCTTCGCGCCGGGCCTGTCCGACCTGGGAGGTTTCTTCGACCAGCACGACCCGCGTTACCTGGCCGGCGAAGTTCAGCTCCATTTGGTGATCGTGATGCGGGTGCCCTGCCCCGGCGCACTCTCCAGTTCGAATTCATCCACCAGGCGACGCGAACCGGACAGCCCCAGGCCCATGCCCGAGCCGGATGACCAGCCATCGGTCAGGGCCTGCGCGACATCGGGGATGCCGGGCCCGTTATCGGCGAAGACCAGCCGGACGCCTTTGCGCAGCCCTTTCTCCACGACCTCCCAGTCCATGGTCCCGCCGCCGCCGTAGATCACGGCGTTGCGGGCCAACTCGCTGGCGGCCGTGACCAGCTTGGTCTGGTCGATCAGACGCAGCTTGCATGCCACGCAGATCTGGCGTGCGGCCTGGCGGGCCAGCACGACGTCCTGCTCGATGCGGATCGGCAGCGAACCACTGGACGCACTCATGAGGCAGCTTCGTCTTCGTCGGTACGCTGCAGCAGCTTCATGCCACGCTCCACATTGAGCGCGGTGCGCACGCCACTGAGCGTAAGCCCCAGCTCCACCAGCGTGATTGCCACGGCCGGCTGCATGCCCACCACCACGGTGGTGGCATCCATGATCCGGGCCAGCGACGAAATGGTGGCGATCATGCGGCCGATGAACGAATCGACGATATCCAGTGCGGAAATGTCGATCAGCACACCGCGCGCGGAGGTGCTGCGGATCTTCTCGGTGAGGTCGTCCTGCAGCGTCAGCGCGAGCTGGTCATGCATGTCCACCTGGATCGTCACCAGCAGCAGATCGCCCATCTGCAGGATCGGGATGCGCTCCATCTCAGCGGGCGGTCCGGGTGACGGTCTGGCCGGTGCGCTTGAGCGCCAGCGCCAGTGCGTCGGCCAGATTGGCCTTGGTCACGATGCCCTGCAGGTCCAGCCCGAGGTGCACGATGGTCTGGGCGATCTGCGGCCGCACGCCGCTGATGATCGCATCGGCGCCCATCAGGCGGATGGCGGTGACAGTCTTCAGCAGATGCTGGGCCACCAGCGTATCCACGGTCGGCACGCCGGTGATATCGATGATGGCGATTTCAGAACCGGTATCCACGATGCGCTGCAGCAGCGACTCCATCACCACCTGGGTGCGCTGCGAATCCAACGTGCCGATCATCGGCAGCGCCAGCACACCGTCCCACAGCTTCACCACGGGCGTGGACAGCTCAAGCATTTCTTCCTGCTGGCGCTGGATCACGTCTTCGCGGGTTTTCTGGAACACGCTGACCGTGTGCAGCCCCAGCTGATCGATCAGCTCGGAGATCGCCCACAGCTGGTCGCCCAGGTGCGCCGGGTCATTGGCATACCCCTGCTGGATCACGTCGAACAGCGGTCGCTTCAGCGAGAAGATGAAGCTGGCGGTCTCCGCGGAATTGAATCCCTTCAGGACGCGCTCGCGCGACAGTTCCTCCAGGAAACGCCGGATATCCTGCCACTCTGCCCGCGCGACGGCACTCACGTCGGTGGCCGACAGCGCATCCAGGAACAGGCGCCAGAACTCGCGGACCTGGACATCCAGCTCGCGGGAGGAAAGGCGGCCGTCCTGCGCCTGGCTGGTACCGGCCAGATTGCCGGCCCATGCGGCGAGCACAGGCTCCTGGTGGCTGCGGATGAGATCGATCGTGCGCTGCTGCAAAGCCGCCATGGAGAGGGTCCTGGAAAAAGGGGAGATACGGGGGTGACGCGCGACCCATCTCCGATATGAATGGGGGCCGCAATGGTGAAAGCTTAAATGAATTCAGGAAGATTGGGCACGAAGGCCGATGCCCGCAACGTGAAGGTTTTCTCCACCTCCCTGACTCGTTCAGACAGCCACGCCGCAGCGAGCGCCCAGCGCCTCTACACCATCGGGTCCCTACAACCCATCAGGCCGCCCGAAGGCGGCCTGATGGGTGAGCGGTCAGCGCAGCAGCGCGAACAACAGCAGCAGCGGAATCGGAATCCCGAGCATCCACAGCAGAATGTACTTCATGGTGTTTCCTCCCTTGAGGTGGTCAGGATCACAGGTCGCGGCGACGGCCGCCCCAGGTGGCGCTCAGGCTGGCGATGAACGCACCGATGAGCAGCGTGATGAACAGCCACAACGCGGCGTAGGCGGTTGCCTTGCGGGCATCGTCAGCCGCCTGCTTGGCCTGCACCTTGGCGTTGTCCAGCGCCGCACGCAGGCGGGTCTGCACATCGGTGACGCGGGCCTGTGCTTCGGCCTGGCTCATGCCAGTCTGCGCCGCCACCAGCTGCCCCAGATACTGGGTGTCGGCCGGGTCCATGGTGTCGGACTTCAGGCTGTTGAGGATGATGCGGTTGACCTCGGTACGCACTTCACCGCTGTCCGGACGACGGTCGGCACCCGGCATCGGGCGCGGCGGCGGCGGTGCACCGTTGGCGACCGGTGCCGGTGCCGACGCGTCGGCCGGGCCGGCCGGCGGCGCGGGCTGCGCAGCGGTCGGGTTGGCACGGAAGAGTGAATCCACCCAGTACTGCACGTCACCCTGGTCGCTGCCCATCGCAGCCGAGCCTGCACCGGCGGCAGCGATACCGCCTGCCGTCGAGGCGGCGGCACCGGCAGTGGCGCCGGCAACCTTGGCACCGGCGCCCAGGATGCCGCCGATGGCCGAGGTCAGCAGTGCGGCAGTGAGCAACGTGGCCACCGCCCAGGAGACGAACCCATGCGCGGTGTCGCGGAAGTAGGTCTCATCCCCGTGGATGTTGCTCCACTTCGTGCGCAGGCGGCCAGCCAGATAGCCACCCAGACCGGACGCGGCGATGGCGGTAAAGGTCAGCCACGCGATGCTGGACCAGCCAAACGTTTCTGCCGTCACGCCTTCAAACGACCACGGCGACACCGACGACAGGCCCAGGCCCACGCCGAGAATCACCAGAATCAGTGACAGCGCAGCGGCGGCAATGGCACCGGCCAGAATCGCGCCCCATGACACCGCGCTATCGCGCGGCAGGTCCACCACGGGCGGTGGGGTGACCACGGCGACGGTCGCCGCAGCGACGGGTTCGGGGTGGGCGTAATCGCCTCGGGTATTCATAGCGTATGGCACTCCTTTTCATGCGCTGCGGATGCAGCTCGCATCGGCAGGCTGCGCTTGAGCTCGTGAAATACGCGAGACGCTGAAAACAAGACCGTGTGGACGCGTTGCCCGGCTCAGACCCGTCGGCCGAGCAGCATGAACATCCCGAACAGCCCACCGAGCGCGCCAACGATCGCCAGCTCGATGGATGGCTCACGCAAGCGCAGCGCCATGACAATGCACACCGCTCCCAGCGCCATGATCACCGCACCGATGGCAGCGGCACGCGCGGAGCCGTAGAAGTGTGTGCGGCGGATCGGCTTACTCAGTGCCGGCTGTTTCCGCTGCCAGGCATCCAACGCCTGCTGGAACTCGCGCAGCAAGCGCTCCCGGCTCTGCAGATCGGCAGCGCTGACCATCAGCGTCGCCCGGCGGGGACGCACCAGCTTCAGATAATCATCGGTGCCCCAGCTGGAGAGCGCATCGAATGGCACCGCGTCGCGGCGCGAGAACATCAGGCCGTCGGGCATGATCATGACCTCGTTGCGGGTAGGGAATCCCTGGAAGGCCAGCAACGGCGGAATCACCAGGCACGCCATGGCGACCACGATCGCGACGCCTACCGGCCCACGATTGAGCACGATGAACATGAAACTGCTGGCAGCAAGTACGAATGCCAGCGGCACCGCCAACTGGTGCCAACGGGTGTAGACCGACACCTGGATACCTTCCCTGGGCTTCACGATGACTTGCTCCTCTATCGGCACGCGGCGGCGGTGCTACTCGGCCTGCCTGCGGCATTGCGCCCGGCCAGTGGGCGCTTCAGGCCGCCATGGTCTTCGATGTGGCGGGCGGCGGCAAATACGCAACCCGGCAGCACCGGCGCGTGCTGATATCAAAACGGTTATCAGCCTGCCATCGTCGCGCCGCTGAATATGCTGATGAACATGCGTACCAAGCGGCGATGAACTTTTACGACATTCACGTGGCAATAATCCAGTCACGCCAGGGATGGCACGTGACCGGCCAGGGATGGCCTTTCAGCGGATGCAGTGGAACGGGGGCTGCATCGCCGGCGACTTGGCGCGACCAAGGGGATTATCTGGAAGCACTCTCATGACACTGGCATTATCCGGTCGCGTCGTCGCGACCCTGTTGTTCGCTACAAGCCTGGCCTTCGCCCTGCCTGCCGCGGCCGCCGCCAAAGCACCGTTTCCTGCCGAAGGCGTGTGGCGTGGCGAATTCACCATCGATGGCGACCCCATCCCCTTCAACTTCGAAGTAAAGGGCAAGCGCGCGCAGGACGCGACCTTCACCCTGCTCAACGGCACGCGCACGGACAAATTCAAGGTCACCCCGCGCGATGACGGGACATTTTCGGTGCGGATGAACACCTACGATGCCGTCCTGGAAGGCAAGGTCTCCGAGGATGGCAGGCACCTCGTTGGCCAGTACAAGGACCTGGTGCCCAGCCGCAACGGGGCGCGCAACCTTGCCTTCACCGCCGAACAGGGCGCGGCATGGCGCTTCGTCAAGCCAGGCCAGGACGAGGCGCCCGCGGCGGACCTCAGCGGCAAGTGGGCCGTGCAGACCATCGACAAGGCGGCCCGCCAGGACAAGCGCAACCAGGTGGCCCTGCTCAAGCAGGAAGGAAACCGCCTCTCCGGCGTGTTCATGACCGTCGTTGGCGACACCCGCGAGCTGGAAGGCACCGTACAGGGCAACCGCTTCTATCTGTCCGGCTTCAGCGGGCCGAGCCCGTTGCTGATCCGCGGCACGATCGATGAGGACGGCAACATCCAGGGCGCGTTCGGCAGCGGCATTTACAACGTGGTCAAGTTCGAGGCCGAGAAGAGCGACAAGGTGGAGCTGCCCGATCCGTACAAGCTCACCTTCCTCAAGGATGGCCAGGATCGCATTGATTTCAGCTTCCCCGATCTGCAGGGCAAGCCGGTCACGCTTCAGGACGACAAGTACCGCGGCAAGGTGGTGATCGTTGAAGTGATCGGCACCTGGTGCCCCAACTGCACCGACCAGACCTACTTCCTGGCGCCGTGGTTCAAGCAGAACCAGCACCGTGGGGTGGAAGCGGTGGCCGTCGCCTTCGAGCAGGAAGACAACTTCGATTATTTCCAGAAGACCCTGACCACCTTCAAGGATTATTTCGACATCCGTTACGACATCGTGTTCGGCGGTATCGCCGACAAGAAAGTCGCCACCGAGAAACTCAAGGGGCTCAATTACATGGCCGCCTTCCCGACCACGATCATCATCGGCCGCGACGGCAAGGTCCGCGAGATCTATACCGGCTACACCGGCACGGTCACCGGTGAGTATCACCAGGACTACGTGACCCGCTTCAACAGCCTGCTTGATGGGCTGATCGCCGAACCGGATCCGTACGCGGCCAGCGCCGCTGCTCCCGCCGCCCCGGCGACGACCACATCACTGGCGATCGCCCCGTAACCCGCTGCAGCGGCCAGCGCGTCTGGCCGTTGCTCACCCGCTCCTGCGCTGCCTGCCCGGCACGGTCTCTTCGTGATGCCGCGGGCGGCCGCGCGCCACTGCCCAGAGAACCTCACATGCGTACTGCCCTCCTGTTGGCCCTGTTCACCGCGGCCGCCGTGCCCGCCGTGGCGACCGCCGCACCGGTGACCTATCAGCTCGACCCCACCCACACCGATGTGCTGTTCACCTGGAACCACAACGGCTTCTCCTTCCCGACCGGCCGCGCGGCGATCAGCAGCGGCACGCTCATCTACGATGCGGCCAAGCCCGCTGCGTCGCAGGTGCAGGTGGAGCTGCCGCTGGCCGAGCTGGCCACCCACGTTCCGAAACTGGACGAGATCGTCAAGGGCGACAAGCTGTTCGATGTCGCCAAGCACCCGCAGGCCAGCTTCCGCAGTACCTCGGTCGTGCCGCAAGGCACCGGCCGCCTGAAAATCACCGGTGATCTGACGCTGCATGGGGTGACCCGTCCGGTCGTACTCGACGCCACCCTCAACAAGGTGGGTGAGCATCCCAGCCGCAAGGTGCCCACGATCGGCTTCAACGCCACCGCCGTCATCCGCCGCAGCGAGTTCGGCCTGACCGGGTTCCTGCCCAATATCGCCGACGAGGTGCAGCTGCGCATCACCACCGAGGGCCAGGGGGCGAAGGAGTGAGTCGCAGCCTTTCCCCGTGGGTTGCCGCGTTGCTGCTCATCCCGTTCGGCGCGGCCGCCGCCGACACCCCGAAAGTCGCACTCGATCCGCGCGTGGAAGCGCGCCCCGACGGCACCCGTGAGCTGGTGATCGACGCCCGCATCGAACCGGGTTGGATTCTGTATGCCTCCGATTTCGAGCAACCGCAGATCGGCCCGCGGGCGGCGCGGGTGACCCTGGCCGGTGGCGAACAGGCGCAGGGACCGCTGCACTCGGTCGCGCCGCGCGAAGGGCACGGCCGCAGTTTCGCCGGCGAGTATCGCTATACCTACTTCAGCGAACGCGGTCAGCTGCGCCTGCCGGTCGCCGCCGGCACCGGACCGGTAAACGGCACCCTGCGTGCCCAGGTGTGCTTCGAAGAGAGTGGGCTGTGCGAGCTGGTCCAGCAGGAGATCGCCGCGCGTTGAGCGCGGCGCCACCATGCCCCGCCCTGTCCGCTCCCTTGCCCTGCTGGCCGCGCTGATCGGCGTTGCGGTACTGGCGCCGGTGTTCTCCGCCGATGCCCCGACCTACGACGGCGATCTCTCCGACAACCCACGCGCCCAGCTGGGCCGCCAGTTGTTCTTCGATCCCATCCTGTCGCGCGACCGCACGGTGTCGTGTGCCAGCTGCCACCAGCCCGCCCGCGCATTCGCCGATGACCGTGCGCTCAGCCTGGGCGTGGAAGGCCGTGTGGGCACCCGCAATACCCCCAGCGTGATGAACAGTGCCGGGCGGACCCGCTTCTTCTGGGATGGCCGCAGCGAAACCCTGGAAGAGCAGGCCCTGGCGCCGATCGCCAATCCGCTGGAAATGGATCTGCCTGTGGATCAGGCAGTGGCCCGGCTGCTTGCAGACCCGGCGTGGGTCGCGCGCTTCCAGGCGACCTACAACGCCGCACCCAGCCCGCGGACGCTGGGCCGGGCGCTGGGCGCCTACCAGAAGACCCTCAATACCGTGGACAGTCCCTACGACCGCTATGCGCTCGGCCAGGAAGACGCGATCAGCGACGCGGCCAAGCGCGGCCGCCTGCTGTTCATCACCAAGGCCCAGTGCGTGAGCTGCCACGCCGGCGAGGATTTCACCTCGGACCGTTTCAAGAACATCGGCATCTACAACGGCCGCGAGT
Source organism: Stenotrophomonas sp. TWI273 (assembly GCF_039674765.1). NCBI lineage: Bacteria > Pseudomonadati > Pseudomonadota > Gammaproteobacteria > Lysobacterales > Lysobacteraceae > Stenotrophomonas > Stenotrophomonas sp. TWI273. Next base: position 192,868 of record NZ_JBDJOA010000004.1, on the reverse strand, counting down.
TCAATGACGAAGGCCGCGGCGGCATCACCGGCGATCCCACGCAGAAGGGCGAGTTCAAGGTACCCGGCCTGCGCAACGTCGCACTGACCGCGCCGTACATGCACAACGGCATGTTCAAGACCCTGCGCGAGGTGATCGTGTACTACGACGACCCCGGCAAGGTGATCCCCGATTCGATCGGCCGTGATGCACAGCTGCGCGATCCGCTGCACCTGACCGAAGCGGAGATCGACGATATCGAGCAGTTCCTGCACACCCTGACCGATGACCGCTTCGCGTCGCGTGCGACGTCTTCGACGGCCTCCCCTCCATGACTTCTCCTGCTTCGCATCTGCCGGCGCTGCTGGCCACCGCACTGATGCTCGCGCTGCCCCTGGCATCGCACGCCGCCCCGCCAACACCCCCCGCCCCTGCCGGCCAGGCGGCACCTGCCCTGCACTGGACCGATCTGGACGGCGCCCCGGCGGCGCTGGCGCAATGGCGCGGCCGCCCGGTGCTGCTCAATTACTGGGCCAGCTGGTGCGGGCCCTGCCTGAAGGAGCTGCCGGACCTGCAGCATTTCTCGCAGGCGCAGGCACCGCTGCCGAACGGCGTGCAGGTGGTCGGCATCGCACTGGACGACATCGAGGCTGCCAACGCCCTGCGCGACCAGCTTCAGCTCACCTATCCGCAACTGGTGGAGAGCGACGGCCCCCCCGGTACCGCCGCCTCGTTCGGCAACCGCATCGGCACGCTGCCCTTCTCGGTGTTGATCGATGCGCAGGGCACGGTGCTGCAGGTCCACAACGGACCGCTGCATCCGGCCGATCTCGAGCGCTGGGCCGCTGCCGCGAGGGGCGCGCCGTGATCCACGCCCGGCGCATCGCCGCCGCGGCCGAACGCTGTTGTCCGGGTGCGCTGCGTCACCGCACCTGCTGATCCGGCACTACCGCCGTAGCCTGCCCGCCGCATGTCCCTGCGCATCGGCCTTTCTTCTCCCTGGGGATCTTCCATGCTGTCCACGCACCATCGCCTGCCGTTGGCCCTCGCCATCGTTTCCGCGCTCTCCCTGCCGCTTGCCGCCCACGCAGCGCCGGAGACGAATGCCAGTGCCATCACCGCTACCAGCACCGCCACGCTCGATACCGTCACCGTGACCGGCACCCGCGCGCAAGGCCGCACCGTGCGCGAAAGCGCGTCACCGATCGACGTGCTGTCGGCCGACGACATCCGCGCGGCCAACGCGACGAGCCTGCTGGATGTGCTCAACACCACCGTGCCCAGCTTCAACCTGCCGCTGGAAACCGGCGATCTGAACAGCATGGTGCGCGCCGGACAGCTGCGCGGCCTCAACGCCAGCCACGTGCTGGTGCTGGTGGATGGCAAACGCCGCCACGCCACCGCACTGCTGGGCGCCGGTGGTTTCGGCGGCGCCGCACCGGCCGATCTCGCCCTGATCCCCACCGGGGCGATCGAACGCATCGAAGTGCTGCGCGATGGCGCCTCGGCGATCTATGGCTCGGACGCCATCGCCGGGGTGATCAATATCGTCACCAACAAGGCGGCGCGTGGCGGCAACGTCTCCTACCGCGATGGCACCTACTTCGCCGGCGAGGGTCGCTCCCGCGTGGTGCAGGCCGATGCCGGTTTCGGCATCGGCGACGGCGGCTATCTGCACCTGGCCGCCCAGCTGGACGACCAGCACGCCACCAACTACACCAGCCCCGCCCGCGACACCTTCCTGTACTACTTCCCCAGGGACGCCGCCGGCAATGCGATCCGCCCGGGGGGCAACCAGGCCAGCAACCCGACGCTGCCCGCCGGTGCCACGCCCGATCCGCGCGAAGCGACCCGCGACAACAATGCCTGGCGCAATCGTGGCATCCGCGCGTTCCGCACCAAGACCGCCACCGCCAATGCCAGCCTGCCTCTGGCGGCGACGGTAGAGGCCTACGGGCTGCTGACGCTCGCCCAGCGCGATGCATGGGCACCGCAGAACTTCCGCCAGCCACTGCGCAACGAAGTGGTCCGGGCCATCGATCCGGATGGCTTCGCCCCCACCGAGCACATCGACGAGAACGATGGCGCGCTGACGCTGGGCGTGCGCGGCCAGTTCGGCGAGTGGGATTGGGACCTCAGCAGCGGCTACGGGCGCGATGCGATGGACATCAACCTGCACAACAGCATCAACCCCACTTATGGGCTGGACAGCCAGACCGACTTCTATATCGGCGACCTGCGCTACAGCGCCTGGACCCACAATCTGGATGTGCGCCGCCAGCTGCAGACCGCGTGGCTGGCCGCGCCACTGGAGCTCAGCGCGGGTGCGGAGTACCGCGACGAGCGCTACCGGATCGGCGCCGGCGACGTACAGTCCTATACCCATGGCGGGCAGCGGGTGCTGGATGGTCCGTATGCCGGCACCGTACTGGGCATCGGCCTGGGCGGCTCGCAGGCCCTGCCCGGCTATCGGCCGGAAGATGCGGTGGATGTCAGCCGCGACAGCGGCGCGGTGTACGTGGGCGTCGCTGCCGATCTGGGCACACGCTGGCGCGTGGACCTTGCCGGCCGGCACGAGCGCTACTCCGATTTCGGCAGCGAGAGCACCGGCCGCCTTTCGACCCGCTTTGCCCTGCACCCCCGGCTTGCCCTGCGCGGCACGATCAGCAACGGCTTCCAGGCTCCCTCCTTGGCCGCGCAGGCCTACCGCAACACCTCCAATGGCAATTTCTACACCGACCACATCCTGCAGGCCGGCTCGCCGCAGGCCATCGCCCTGGGCGCGCAGCCACTGCGCCCGGAAACCTCGCGCAGCCTCAGCCTGGGGATCGTGGCCGAGCCGTGGCAGGGCGCATCACTGACCGTGGATGCCTACCGCATCGATGTGGACGATCGCATTGCCCTGTCCACCACCTTCCGCGAGGGCCTGTATCCCGGCTCCGGTGCGCTGGTGACCTCGGTCGGGCTCGGTGCCCAGGACGGTGTGCGCTACTTCATCAATGCCGCCGACACCCGCACCGAAGGCGTGGAGGCGACGCTGGAAGGGCGCTGGGATCTTGGCCGCGCCGGTGCCCTGCGCTGGACCCTGGCCAGCAGCCATACCCGCGCGAAGATCACCGGCCTGGCCCCCACGCCCGCGGTGTTGGCGGCCTTCAATGTGCCGGTCTTCAGCACCGGCTCGCAGAACGAACTGCTGTACAAGGCGCCGAAGTCCCGCCAGGTGCTTGGCCTGGACTGGTCGCTCGGCCGCTACCGGGTCGGCCTGCGCCAGAGCCGTTATGGCGATATCCAGCGCTATGGCTCCCCCACCACGGTGGCCACCAGCGGGCCGTATGCCGGCCAGGCCGAGATCGCGTATGACATCGGCGGCCTGTGGATCACCGATCTGCAGCTGGGCGCCACCCTGCCCGGTGGCTGGGACGTGGCCTTGAACGCCAACAACGTCTTCGACCGCAAGGTCACGAAACTGCCTGAGCCGCTGCTCGCCGCGAACGAATACTACCGGTACGCCAATGGCGGCCCGGTCGATGGCTCGGGCGGGCTGTGGTCGGCGACGGTGCGTTACCGTTGGGACTAGCATTCCAGCAACGCAAGGAACCCCGTCTCATCCTCACGGACCAGGATGATCGCCTATGCAAAAATGAGGGAACTGTGGCACACCGCGTCGCAGTGGACGGTGTGAGCTCCTGACGACCAGGCGACGCCGTGCCATTCGCGCGGTGGTCACCACTGGCAACGAGCAGGAGTCAATGAATGTCCTCGAGGAATTCCGGCGCAAGCGCCTTGGATCTGTCCAGCTGCGCGCGTGAGCCGATCCGCACCCCTGGCGCGATCCAGCCCTACGGATTGATCCTGGTCCTCGATCACTTCACCTTGACCGTCAAGGCCCGCGCCGTCGCGCGACCGGAGCTCATCGAGGTGCTGGGCGATCCGCTGGGCCAGCCCCTGGAGGCAGTGCTCGGCGGTACGCTGGCCCACTGCAGGCCGCTGCTGGTAGCGCTGGAGCAAGGTGCCTCGCAATTCCTTGGCGCGCATCCGGTCGGCACGGCCGGCCACCACCCTACGGTGGCGCACCGCATCGGGGATGACGTCATCATCGAGCTGGAGGCCCCGGTGCCGGGCGAGCCAGGCTCGCTGGAAGACCTCTATCCCTCGATCCGCCGCTTCATGGCTGCGATCGAGCGGGCGCCCACCACGCAGGCCCTGTGTGAGATCGCCGCCGTGCATATCCGCGAGCTGACCGGCTTCGACCGCACGATGATCTACCAGTTCGACCCGGACTGGAACGGTGCGGTCGTGGCCGAGGACCGCAACAGCGTGTTGCCCTCCTACCTCGATCTGCGCTTCCCGGAATCGGACATTCCCGCACAGGCGCGTGAGCTGTATCGGCAGAACCGGATCCGGCTGATCGCTGACAGCCACTACACCCCGGTGCCGCTGGTGCGCGTGCCCGCGATCGCCGAGGCGCCGCCCACCGACCTCGGCCCGGCCATGCTGCGCAGCGTCTCCCCGGTGCACCTGCAGTACATGCGCAACATGGGCACCGGTGCATCGATGTCGGTCTCGGTGCTGTGCGAGGGCGAACTGTGGGGCCTGATCTCCTGCCACAACCAGCTCGCGCGCCGCGTGCCGTACCACGTGCGCACGGCCTGCGAGTTCATCGGCCAGATCCTGTCGCTGCAGATTTCGCTGAAACAGCGCGCGGTGCTGGTCGAAGAACGCATTGCACGCCGCGCCATCCAGGTGCGGCTGCTCGGCCGGATGGCCGGCGATACCGACTTCATGGCCGCGCTCGGCCGCGATCAACGCAGCCTGCTCGCACTGACCCAATCGGCCGGTGCGGCGATCGTGCACCGTGGCGAATGCATCCTGCACGGCGACTGCCCGAGCCAGCCCCAGGTGATGCAGCTGGTCCAGTGGTTGACCGCCCAGCCGATCGATGGCGACATTTTCTGCACCGACACGCTCGCGCAGCAATGGCAGCACGCCGAAGCCTTCGCCGGCGTCGCCAGTGGCGTGCTGGCCATCTCCATCTCGCAGATCCACGACAGCTTCGTGATCTGGTTCCGGCCGGAGGTCGTCCGCACCGTTCGCTGGGGCGGTGACCCACGCAAGGTAGAGACCGATCAGCCACTGTCGCCACGCACCTCCTTCGAAGGCTGGAAGCAGACGGTGCGCGAGCAGTCGCTGCCCTGGAACGAGGTGGACCGTGATGCCGCGCTGGAGCTGCGCACCGCGATCGTGGACATCGTGCTGCGCAAGGCCGAGGAGATGGCGGCGTTGAATGAACAACTGCTCCGCAGCAACAAGGAGCTCGAAGCGTTCTCCTATTCGGTCAGCCATGACCTGCGGGCGCCGTTCCGCCACATCGTCGGTTACTCGGAACTGCTGTGGTCCTCGGCCGGCGAGCGATTGAACGATTCAGAAAAGAGATTCCTCGAGACCATCGTGGAGTCGGCAAAATCGGCAGGGACGCTGGTGGATGACCTGCTCAGCTTCTCGCAGATGGGCCGCTCGACCATGGGCCAGATCGCGATGGACATGACCGCCCTGGCCGACGACGTGCGCCGCAAGCTCGATATGGAGTACACCGGGCGCGCCATCGACTGGAGGATCGCCGCCCTGCCCAAGGTGCTGGCCGACCCCGGCATGCTGCGGCTGGTCTGGCAGAACCTGCTGTCCAATGCGATCAAGTTCACCCGCGACACGCCCGAGCCACGCATCGAGATCGGACACGAGCGCAATGACACGGAAGACATCTTCTTCGTGAAAGACAATGGCTGCGGTTTCGACATGCGCTATGTGGACAAGCTGTTCGGCGTGTTCCAGCGGCTGCATCACGTCGATGAGTACGAAGGCACCGGCATCGGCCTGGCCAACGTGCACCGCATCATCACCCGCCATGGCGGCCGCACCTGGGCCGAAGGCCAGGTAGGCGCCGGCGCCACCTTCTATTTCACCATCCCCTTTGTTACTGGAGACCACCTATGAGAGATCTGCGACCGATCCTGCTCGTAGAAGACAACCCGAAAGACGCTGAGCTGACCATGGCGGCGCTTGCGCGCTGCCAGCTGCTCAACGACGTGACCCATGTGCGCGACGGCGTGGAAGCGCTGGAGTATCTCCGCTGCCAGGGTCCCTATGAAGGCGCCATGCACGGTGGCCCGGTGGTGGTGCTGCTGGATTTGAAACTGCCCAAGCTCAATGGCCTGGAAGTGCTCAAGGAAATCCGCAGCGACCGCGCCCTGAGCAGCACCCCGGTGGTGATGCTGACCTCCTCGCGCGAGGAGCAGGACCTGATCCGCAGCTACGAGCTGGGCGTCAACGCCTTCGTGGTCAAGCCGGTGGACTTCAAGGAATTCCTCGAGGCGATCCAGGGCCTGGGCATGTTCTGGGGCATCACCAACCAGCCGCCACCCCACGGCACATTGTTCGGCGGGAAGAGTAGAAACGATGGCTGAGGCCGCCACAACCAAGACCATCAGGATCCTGATGGTCGAAGACAGTGCACTGGATGCAGAGCTGATCACCGCGCAGCTGCGCCGCGCCGGGATCCCGTTCACGGCCCAACGCACCTGGTCGCACCAGGGCATGCTCGATGCCCTGACCACCGCCTCGTTCGATGTGATCCTGGCCGACCACGTGCTGCCAGGCTTCGATGGCGACGCTGCCCTTGCCCTGGCCAGCGAGATCGCCCCCCAGATTCCCTTCCTCTTCGTTTCCGGCACGCTCACCGAAGAGCTCGCCGTGCAGGCGCTCAAGCGCGGCGCGCGCGACTATGTGGTCAAGTCGCGCCTGCAGCGCCTGCCCGATGCCGTTGTCCGGGCCATCCATGAAGCCCAGGAGCGCCGCCGGCTGCTGCGTATCGAGGCCGAACTGCACGACAGCCACCAGCGGCTGAAGCTGATCACCGATTCGCTGCCCGCGCTGATCGCCTACTTCGGTCACGACCATCGCTACCGCTTCGCCAACAATGCCTATGTCGAGTGGCACGGCCGCACGCCCGACAGCCTGATCGGCCGGCACACCCGCGAGGTCGTCGGCGAGGACACCTTCAACAGCATCCAGCAGCATCTCGACCGGGTGCTGCTGGGAGAGAAAGTCAGCTTCGACATGCTCTCCCTGCGCAGCAACGGTGCCGCCCGCCATGCCCAGGTGGACTGCGTACCCGAACTGGCACCGGATGGGTCGGTGCTGGGCTACTACGCCATGGCGCGCGATATCAGCGACCTCAAGCAAGCGCAGTCGTTGCTGAAGGCCAGCAACGAGTCCCTGGAGCGCCAGGTGGATGAGCGGACCTCGGCACTGCACCGGAGCGAAAGCCGGCTGCAGGCCCTGTTCGAATCCAGTTTCCAGCACCAGAACCTGCTGACCCTGGATGGCCACATCATCGACACCAATTCGGCCTCGCTGGCCGCCATCCTGGCGGACAAGCAGGACGTGCGCGGCAACCTGTACTGCGAATCGGCGTGGTTCGCCGACACGCCCGGCGTTCCCGGCGTGGTCTGCACCGCCATCCTGGAGGCTGCGGCGGGCACGGCGTCGCGCCACGAACTGGAACTGCGCCTGCCGACCGGCAAGCGCACGTTCGATTTCTCCTTCCGCCCCCTGTTCGATCATCAGGCACGGATCACCGCCGTCGTCTCCGAGGCCGTGGAAACCACCGCGCGGCGGCAGGCCGAAGAAGCGCTGCGGCACAGCCAGAAAATCGAGGCGGTGGGCCAGCTGACCGGTGGCATCGCGCATGATTTCAACAACATCCTGACCGTCATCGCCGGCAATATCGAGTACGCCAAGATGCTGACCGACCGGCTCGGCGACACGGCAGGCAATTCCTCACGCGCGCTCGACAACGCGATGAAAGGCGTCATGCGTGCGGCCAACGTCACCCAGCGCCTGCTCGCCTTCTCGCGCCGGCAGCCGCTGAAGAACATGCCGGTGGATCTGAACGAAGAGATGCGCGGCATGCAGGACATGCTCAAACGTTCGCTGGGCGAGCTGGTGCAGATCGACATGGTGCACAGCCCGGATATCTGGTGCGTGGAGATCGATCCGAGCCAGCTGGAAGCCTCGATCCTCAACCTGGCGGTGAATGCACGCGATGCCATGCCCGACGGCGGCCGCCTGACCATCGAGATGGACAACATCCACCTGGACAAGGATTACGCGGCGCAGCACCCGGATGTCCCGCCCGGCCAGTACGCCATGGTGCGCGTCCGTGACAGCGGCCAGGGCATGCCGCCGGAGGTCATGGCGCGGGTGTTCGAGCCGTTCTTCACCACCAAGGAGGTTGGCCGTGGCACCGGGCTGGGCCTGTCGATGGTGTATGGCTTCGCCAAGCAGTCCGGCGGGCACGTTCTGCTCGATTCCACCGAGGGCAGCGGCACCACGATCACGCTGTTGTTCCCGCGCTCGGCCGCCGCCCTGCCGAGCGTGCGCCCGGCCGATGCACAGACGCTGGACGCCTTCGAGGTCGAGGCGGAAACGACCGTACTGGTCGCCGAGGACAACGACGATGTGCGCGCCTACACCGTGGATACCCTGCGCCAGCTGGGCTATCGCGTGCTCGAAGCGCATGACGGCCCCTCGGCGCTGCGGTTGCTGGATCGCACCGACGTCAGCGTGGATCTGCTGTTCTCCGACATCGTGATGCCGGGCATGTCCGGCTGGGCCCTGGCCAAGCAGGCACTGGCCCACAAGCCCGGCCTGCGAGTGCTGTTCACCTCGGGCTATCCGCGCGATATCGACGCAAGCGGCACCGTTGGCCGCACCATCGCCCTGTTGGCCAAGCCCTTCACCCGCAGCGATCTGGCGCGGTCCATCCGCACCGCCCTGTTGGATGAAAGCCCCACCCAGAGCGGCACCGCCTTGAATTGAGGCCATCGCCAGCGGTGCCGTGACGGGCACCCGCCCCCGGTCATGACATGGGGCTGGCGCGCGATGCACGGCCGGCTAACACGCACGGGCGCTAAGGTGGAGATCCGCACAGGTGGCTGCACGCCACGAGGATCTCCGCCCGCAATGACTGCTGCACGAACCCACCCACGATGCCGCGTGCTTCTCGTCGAAGACGATGCGCCCATCCGGGAGATGACCAAGGACATCCTCAGCGACGATGGCTTCGATGTCCTCGACGTCGGCGATGCCGAGGCCGCGCTGGGATGCCTTAGGCACGACGGCCCGTTCGACCTGCTGGTCTCCGATGTCGGCCTGCCCGGCATGGACGGCCGCGATCTGGCCACGATCGCCACGACCCTGCATCCGGCCATGCCGATCCTGCTGGTCACCGGCTACGCGGGCCCCGCCGGAGCCCGGCCCGACTTCCGCGGCGAGGACATCAAGCTGCTGCGCAAGCCCTTCACGCTCAAGCAGCTGGTGACCTCGGTCAGGTCGCTGCTCTGACAGCTGCTGACCTGGTCACGACGGGTTCCTGATCGCCAGCAGCGCGCGGGCGCGTCGCTCCAGTTCCGCAGCCGTAAAGGGCTTGGTCAGCACTTCCATGCCGTCCTCCAGCTGGCCCGCGCCCACCGCTGCCGACGCCGCGTAGCCGGTGATGAACAACACCGGCAACGCAGGGCGCACCTGGCGGCCGGCATCAGCGACCTGACGACCATTGAGCCCACCGGTCAGCCCCACATCGGTGATCAACAGGTCGATCGTTTCGTCAGAGCGCAGCAGGTCGATGGCCTGGCCGCCTTCCGGTGCCTGCAACACCCTGTAACCCGCGCCGCCAAGCACCTCGGTCAACAGCGCGCGGATCGCTTCCTCGTCTTCCACCACCAGAATCGTGCCGACGCTGGGCGCTGAACACGCCGGCAGGTCCTGTAAGGTTTCTTCGGCGGCGTCCGCGGGGCTCTCGCCGATGAAGCGCGGCAGATAGAGTTCCACCGTGGTGCCGTGGCCAACCTGGGAATCAATCCGCACCTGTCCGCCGGATTGGCGGGTGAACCCATAGATCATCGACAGCCCGAGACCTGTGCCCTGCCCGATCGGCTTGGTGGTGAAGAACGGCTCGAACACCTTTTCGATCACCGCCGCGTCCATGCCGGTTCCTGCGTCCTTGACGGCCAGCCGGACGTAATCGCCGGGCGGCGTATCCAGCGCCGCCGCACTCTCGCCACGCAGGCTCACGTTGGCCGCGCTGATCCATAGCGGGCCCCCCTCGGGCATTGCGTCGCGGGCATTGATGCACAGATTCAGCAGCGCATTTTCCATCTGCGGCACATCCACCAGTACCGCCCAGGGATCGGACGCCAACTGCGTGGAGATCGCGATCGAAGGCCCCAGCGTGCGCGAGATGATATCCAGCATGCCGCGCACCATTGCATCGGCCACTACCGGCGTGGGTGCGAGCGTCTGCCGGCGGGAGAACGCCAGCAGGCGCTGGGTGAGCGCCGTGGCACGCGACGCGCTGGACTGCGCCATCTCCAGGTAGCGGCCGATGTCGTCATAGCGCCGCTGATCGATGCGCAGCTCCAGCAGCTCCAGCCCCACCGAGATGGCGGTCAGCAGGTTGTTGAAGTCATGCGCCAGGCCACCGGTCAACTGACCCACGGCCTCCATCTTCTGACTTTGCCGCAGCCGCTCCTCGGCCACCTGCAACGCGGCGCTGCGGGTCTGCACGCGCTCTTCCAGGGTCAAGGTCAATTCGCGCAGCTGCTCTTCGGCCTGGCGCCGCTCGGTCACATCCGAGGCGGTACCGAACCACTCGGTGATCTCGCCGGCGCTGTCCAGCAAGGGCACCGCACGCATCTGCACCCAACGCACACTGCCATCGGCGAGCAGGGTGCGGTGCTCCAGTTCCAGCGGCAGCCGCTGCGCCATCGCACGCGCAATGGCCTGCTCGAGCAGGGCGAGATCATCGGGGTGTACGTAGCGTTCTCGCCAGTCGGTGACCGCAGGCAGGCTCTCGTCCTGTGCCACCGGCCCGGTCGCCAGAATCTGACGCATCTCGCGCCAGTCCGCGGTGACCGCATACAGTGACTGCGAGGAGGCGCTCACCAGCGCGCCGAGGCGGCGCTCGCTGTGGGCCAGTGCATCGCTGGCGCGGCGCTCCTGGGTGCGGTCGCCCAGTACCTTGACGAAGCCCAGCACGGCGCCATCTTCATCGCGCAGCACGGTCATCGCCCCGCTGGCCCAGAAGCGCTCGCCGGACCTGCGCGCCAGCCAGCGCTCACCACTGACCCCACCCGATGCGATCGAGACGCCCTGGTTGTGCCGCAAGCGCTGGGCCTGGATATCGTCAGCGGTGTAGATCACCTCCACGTTCTGACCCAGCATCTCCGCCTCGGTCCAGCCGAAGATGTGCTCGGCCCCGGCATTCCACAGGGTCACCCTGCCCTGCAGGTCCGAGGCGACGATCGCGTAATCGCTGGCACTGTCGATGATCTGGCGATTGCGCGCCTCCACCTGCCGCATCGTGCGCTGCAGCTCGATGTGGGAGGTGACGTCCAGGCCCTGCACGAAGACGCCTGCCGTATTGCCATCCTCACCCGCCACCGGCTGGAAGACGATATCCAGCATGCGCCGGGCCGAGGACGGATCGCTCGGGAACGGCGCCTCGTACACCACCTCGCTGCCGATATACGGCTTGCCGGTGCGGTACACCTCGTCCAGCAGCGGCAGGAAGCCCTGCTCGACGATTTCCGGCAGCGCGTCCCGGATCGACTTGCCGAGCACATGGCGATTGCCAACCAGCCGTTGGTAACCCGGATTGGCCAACTCGACCCGATGCTCGGGCCCACTGAGGAAGGCCATGAACATCGGCGACTTGTCGAACAGCGCGATGAGCCGCTCGTTCTCCTGGGCCAGGCGCTGCTGGGCCACGATGATGCTGGTCACCTCGTTGGTCACGCAGAACGCGCCGCCGACCCTGCCATCGTCGAGGAAGATCGGCGAAAACGAGAACGTCCACCAGGTCTCTTCAGGCACGCCCTGGCGGCTCATTGACACCGGCAGGTTCTCGTAACGGGAGGATTCACCGGCGAAGGCGTTCTCGATCGGCGCGCGTACAGCGTCCCAGGCATCGGCCCACAGCTCCCTCAACGGTGCGCCCAGCGCGCCCTCCAGGCGGGGCCCCAGAATCGGGCTGTAGGCATCGTTGAAGAAGAATGTCAGGTCATCGCCCCAGACCACGTACATGCTTTCGGGCGAGGCCAGGATCAGATTGACCGCATTGCGCAACGCGCCCGGCCAGGTCTCGATCGGCCCCACCGGTGTCGCCTGCCACGCCAGTGCACGGACCTGCTCGGCCATCGGCCCGGTGCTGCCGGGAAAGCGCCCCGCCACTGCGCTCATGCGCACCGCTCCAGCACCACCGGGGCGCGCGTGCCGCGCAGCTGCGCGGCAGACCAGGGAAGGATGGACATCATCGGGGCACCGAACCTTGAACTGAAGGCATTGCAGGAGCTGGGGGAACGGCAGGCAGCGGGGGCCAGCCGGAAGGCGGAAAGCAATGTAAGCCAAGCGGGGCAAATCCATGTCAAGGCCGGGAGCCGGTGCCAGCGTTTGGCGGGATGTGCACGCGCCCGGGACGCACCGTTGGCGATGATGCGCGCACCCTCCCCACCCCACGACTGCCATGGCCAAGCCAACCGGCTCCCGTCTCGTCATCTATGCCGCCCTTGCCGGCAACCTGGCCATCGCCATCGCCAAGTTTGTCGCCGCCGGCATCTCCGGCAGCTCGGCGATGCTCAGCGAGGGCGTCCACTCGCTGGTGGACACCATCAACGAGCTGCTGCTGTTGTACGGCCTGCGCCGTGCCGAGCAGAAGCCGGATACGCTCCATCCCTTCGGCTACGGGCGCGAGCTGTACTTCTGGAGTTTCATCGTGGCGCTGCTGGTGTTCGCAGCCGGTGCCGGTGTATCGGCCTATGAAGGCATCCAGCACATCCGCCACCCCGAGCCGGCCACCAACCACCTGATCAGTTACGTGGTGCTGGGCATCTCCTTTGTCTTCGAAGGCACCTCATGGTGGATCGCGCTGCGCGAGTTCCGCGCCACCAAGGGGGCGATGGGTTACTTCGAGGCGTTCCGCCGCAGCAAGGATCCCTCCACCTTCACCGTGCTGCTGGAAGACAGCGCCGCCCTGCTCGGCCTGGCTTTTGCGCTGGTCGGCCTGCTTGCCGCGCAGTTGCTGGACATGCCGATCCTGGATGGCGTGGCGTCGCTGTGCATCGCCGGCGTGCTGGCGGTCACCGCCTTCCTGCTTGCCCGCGAGACCAAGGGCCTGCTGGTCGGTGAGCCCGCGCACCCGAGCGTCGCCAAACGCATTCTTGCCGTCGCCACCCACGATGCGGACCTGCGCCGCGCCAATGGCGTGACCACGATGCAGATGGGCCCGGACCAGGTGGTCGCGATGCTGAGTGCGGAGTTCGAGGACGATCGCACCACCCCGCAGATCGAGGCCTGCATCACGCGGATTGAAAAGACGGTGAAAGCCGAGTACCCCGAGCTGGTCGCGCTGTTCGTGAAGCCGCAGACGCCGGAAGTGTTCCAGGCGCGGCGGGCAGCGTTGGGGGAACCCCATCCCGACCCGTGACGCCTGTGCAACGGGTGGAACATCGCAGGCGGTGCGCACGACACCGTCACGGATGCCGTTGGATGCTCACCTGCCATGCGCCGTTTCGCACAAGCCATCGCTGATAGCGAGTCACTTCCCGCTGGCCTTCCTGCTGCGCTGGCGCGGACGCTGGCGGCCGCGCCGGACCACTACAACATCGCCAAGGGGGGCGTGGCCACGGTGCTCGCGCGCGACCATGACGGCTCCATCGCCGTGGCCGACATGGTGTGGGGCTTGGTGCCGCGTTGGTCCAAGGAGCCGGCCACGCCGTATACCACGGTGACCGCACGGCTTGACCGCGCGCCACGCAGCCGCATCTACGCGCAGGCCTGGGCGCAGCGCCCGTGCGTGCTGCCCATGACCGGCTACTACAAATGGGATCGCGAGCGCCGCCCCCCCTGGCCTCTGTTCGTGCAGCGCAAGGATGGCCGCGCCCTGCTCGCAGCGGGCTTGTGGGAGCACTGGGAAAGCGACGACGGCCAGCAGCTGGACAGCTTCACCGTATTGACCGGCCCCAACAGCGCGATCCCCTCCCCACTCACACCGGACGGGCCGATCTTCATCGCGCCGGCCACCGCCCTGGACTGGTTGATTGGCGCCTTCCAGACGCCTGCGGCATTGCGTACCCACGCCTCCACCCCGGCGTTGGAAGCCTATCCGGTCAGCCGCGCGTTTCGTGATCCTTCGCGTGACGATTACACCCTGTTGGAGCCTGTCGATCCGGATACCACCGTAGCCAGCACCGAACCGCAGCCATGGGATGGCGATGGATGGGATGAACGCGATGCGGAGGAGTGACGTGCAGCGCACGTGAGCATCAACCTTTCCGGCGCTTGAATGGATTCCGCCCCCGCGGCGAATTTCACCTTCGCGCCACCGCTCTGCCGTCAGGGTGGAGATGCCCAGCAACACGGGCCCTCTCTCTAACCAATCGTGGAGTCAACCATGGACAAGAATCGCACTGAAGGCGCCAAGAACCAGGTCAAGGGCACCGTAAAGGAAGTCGTGGGCAAGGTCACCGGCGACAAGACGAAAGAAGTGGAAGGCAAGATCCAGAAGGGTGTTGGCGAAGTCCAAAGCGACGTGGGCAAGGCGCGCGACGACGCTCGCCGCTGAGTCTTGACCCCACCGCTCTCTGACCCACCTCGGGCAGAGAGCAGTGGGAGGTTAGCCGTGTGCATCGCCGGCGTACGCCACCCAACCTCTGAATGACAGCGCGGCATAGAACAGATCCGGCCGCTCGAATCCCGCCTCCTCCAGCATCGCGACCTCTTGCTCCGGCGACAACGTGGGCAGCCGGTTGGCGATGCTATCGGCACGTGCAGCTGCCGTCTCTCCCGCCAGACCGCGCGCCGCTACGAACGCAGCCCAGCGCTGGAAGCACCTGTGTTTCTCCAACGGTCCGCTCGGCACGCTGTGGTGCGCGATGATCAACGGTGCACCTGGCTTGAGGCGACGCCTTAGTGCGCACAGCGTCTCGAGACGGTCTTCCGCTGACAGGAAATGCAGCGTCAGCAAGCAGGTGGCACCATCGAACGCGGTATCCGGCGTGCTGTCGATATAGCCTTCGATCATCTCCACGCGGGCAGACAGTTCGACTCCCAAGACGCGCTTCGCCAATCCAAGCATCTCGGCGGACGGATCCACGCCGGTGAAGCGCCAGCTGGGACTCGCTTCCGCGAATGCCTTCAGCTCCATGCCACCGCCCGCCCCCAGGACCAATACGCGCCCCTGCGGTGGCACGTGTTCGGCCAGCAGGACGTGGGTCATCTGGTGCAGCGCGTGGACGCCGGGCACCTGACGGACCAGGTTGTCGGCGTACTGGGCGACGGCATCAGGATCAGAGAAGGACATCCGGACCACCTTGGTTGCAGCGAACCTTAATGTAACACACTTAGTTACATTAAGACTGCGTCACTCCAGCAGCCCCATCAGCGAGTGGTGCACCGCCACACCTGCCAGCGCGCCCTCGCCCACTGCCAACGCGATGCTGCCCGCCATCCGGGCCGCATCGCCGCAGGCAAACACGCCCGGCACCGTGGTCTGTTTGGCCGAATCGGTGGTGATGCAGCCGCCATCCTTCAATTCGCAGCCCAACTGCTCGGCGAGATCCGTAGACAGCCGCGAGTGCGGCGAGATGAACAGCGCATCCACCTCCACCCGCCGCCCATCGGCGAGCACCACGGTGGCGGTGTCCTCCACGCGCTGCACCTGGGCCGACTCGATCACGACGCCGCACGCCTCCAGCCGTGCATGCTGCTCCGCATCGATCCTGGCGGATGCCTGGCTGCAAAACAGCGTGATCCGACCCCAGTCGCAGAGCAACAGGGCCTGGGCCGCGCCGCCATCCTTCGCACAGCCAATCACCCCGATGCGCCCTTCGAACACCTCGTAGCCGTGGCAGTACGGGCAATGAAAAACGCTCCGGCCCCAGCGTTCGCCGATGCCGTCGATGTCGGGCAGGTCGTCGGTCACCCCGTGGGCCAGGATCACTCGATCCGCCACGAGTGTCTGGCGGTCTTCGACCGTGACCTGGAACCTTCCGCCGTCATCGATCGCCTGCGCCGACACCGCAGTACCGGTGAGCCACCTCAGGGTGGGATAGCGCAGCAGCTCGTCGCGGGCCTGGGAGGCGATGTCTGCCGGCGGCAGGCCTTCCCTGCCGAGGAACCCATGGGCGACGCGCGCATTCCGGTTGCGCGGCTTTCCCCCGTCGATGATCAACACCTTGCGCCTGGCGCGGACCAGCTGCAGCGCTGCGGACATGCCGGCGTAGCTGCCGCCGATGATGATCACATCAAAACGATCAGGACGCAGATCGGCCATGGCGCTGTCCTGCGAGCTCGCAGAGTGACGAATGCGCCAGAGTGCGTGAGGCGGGATCAACGCCGCGCGTACAGCGTGTGAGCCCCTGCATCACAGCGCGCTATCGAGCCGGACACCGAGGTGCCTCTATCGCCGCAGGGCAGTTCAGCAGGCACTGGAATTCGCCATGCTATACAACCGAACAAGCACCGCCTCGGGCGTCGCACAACCCGTGCCGAAGGCAAGCGACAGCACGTATCTGCGCAATGCCGTGTCGCCAACAGGCCATTTGGATGAAGCCCGCATGACATCGATCTTTTCCACGACACCTCTCCGCTGGCCGGGCGTAACCCGCGGCATCGCACTGGCACTTCTCCCGATGAGGCGCTACAGCACGTTCTCCGGCCGCGCCAGCCGCAGGGAATTCTGGGCGTTCGCGCTGCTTGCCTTCGGCGTGCTTGGCGGTTGCTACGCCATGATGATGTGGACCTACAGTGCCGGATGGGTCATCACGGGCATGGTGCTGGCGGCGCTGCTGGCCCCTGTGCTCGTGATTCCCCTGATCGCCGTCACGATCCGGCGGCTTCACGATATCGACGAGTCTGGTTGGCTGGCGCTCCTCGTCCTCGTGCCGTTGGGCGTGTTCGTGTTCTTCCCGTTGATGCTGCTTCCCCCTACGCCGGGATCGAACCGCTTTGGCTCGCGTGAACCAGACCTCATGCAACCGGACGCATGACCCAAGCGGCGGGACGAGGGCTTGAATTCTCTGTCAGGTAGCGGCTACGTTTCCTGTACGCCCTTCATGGAAGAACTGCGATGCGTTCAAGGTCGATACGCTCTTACCCTGCGACCCGCGCGGCGACGCTCACCTTCGCCATCCTTGCAGCGACCACCGTCGCAGCTGAGCCGCCCAGCTTCTTCACGGCGCTGGACCAGTATGGAAACAACGACTATGCCGCGTGCAGCAGCACCTTGAGTGACCTGCACCGGCAAGGTATCCCGTTCCCCGAGGGCGGCGAACTGTTGCTGGTCGAGTGCACGGCGGCCGCGGGCGATCATGCAGCGGCTTTCGCGTACATCGATGCGCTGCTCGCCAGCGGTCGCCTGCCGCTGGACGATCTGCGCATGAAAGAACGCCCCGGCCTGGATGCGCTGCGTGCCGATCCCGCGTGGCCGGCGGTGCTGAAGCGGGTGATGGCCGAAGAGAAAAAACACGATGCGCTGCGCGATGCGCCACTGCGGCAGGCGTTGCTCGCACGCGAGGCGAAGGATCAGGCGGCGCAACATGCCGCCATCGCGGCAGGCGGCGGCGATGCATGGCGGCAAACAACTCCGGTGAGCGAAGCCAATGCAACTTGGCTGAAAGCCGTGATCGCCGAGAAGGGCTGGCCCGGCATGGCGCGCGTCGGCCGCGATGGCGCCAAGGCGGCGTGGCTGATCGTGCAGCATGCCGACCATGACCCTGCGTTCCAGGCGCACGCGTTGGCGTTGATGCAGAAGGCCAGCGAGGCGGGTGATGCCGACCCTGCGGACATGGCACTGCTGACCGATCGGGTGTTGCTGGCGCAGGGGAAGCCGCAGCGCTACGGGACCCAGTTCGCGGACGCCGGGCATGGGGTCATGGAGCTTCGGCCTACTGAGGATCTGACAACCTTGGATGCACGGCGGAGGGCGGTTGGGTTGCAGCCGTTGGACGCGTACAAGGCGATGCTGTCGGAGATGTACGGCAAGCAGGTCAGGTAGGCTGCCGCAGGATCAGCGGCGGTGACGAGCAACCGTCCCTACACCTCCCTACATGTTAATATTTCTCATTCGCACCTACCCCCTCCCCGCGCCCGATGACCCGCCCATCGCTTCGTCTCTCTGCCCTGGGCCTGGCCCTGACCTTGGCCTGCGCGTCGGCCCATGCGGCCCCGCCCTCCTCCCCCTCCTCGCCCGATGTGCGCCAGCTGGACGCCGTGCAGGTGCTCGGTCGCGCCCAGACCCTCTACCGGGTCGACGACGCCGCGGTGGGCACGCGGACGGATACGCCGCTGGCGCTGGTGCCGCAGTCCATCCAGGTGGTGCCGCGTGAGCTGATCGAAGACCAGGCGGCCCGCCAGATCACCGACCTGTATCGCAGCATCAGCGGCATCAGCTTCTTCAGCTACGCCGGCGTGACCCTGCGCGGCTTCCGCCAGGAAAACGTGCTGTATGACGGCCTGCGCGGCGACCCCTATGCCGGTTTTTCGGTCCCGCAGCTGTTCAACATCGAGCGCGTGGAGGTCCTGAAGGGACCGGCCGGCGCCCTCTACGGCGGCGGTGACGCTGGCGGCGTCATCAACTACGTGACGCGCAAGCCCAAAGCCACACCCGAGCGCCGTATCGAACTGCAGGCCGGCAACAAGGATTTCCGGGCGGCATCGATCGAGGCCACCGGGCCGCTGAACACCGCGGGCAGCGTGCGTTACCGCGCCGGGCTGTATGGCGACACCGAACAGGGTGTGCGCTGGAACGCGGACAGCGAAAGCGTGATCGGTGATGCGTCGCTGGCCTTCGACGTGGGCGACACCGGCGAGTTGACCCTGCAGTTCACCGACATCACCCAGAACCTGGGCGGCAACCGCCTGCGCGGCGTGCCGGTGGACGACAACGGCAGCTTTCTCACCGACCGGCGCTGGAACCACAACGAAGCCACCGACTTCCTCGACATGCGCGCCAAGGTGGCGCTGGCGCAGTACCGCTTCTCGCCCAGCACCAACCTGGACGTGGATGTGGGTGCGCGCTGGTTCGAGAACAACGAGCACCAGATCTACCACGAGCCGATGGGGCTGATCGACCGCAACCGCGACGGCGTGCCTGAATGGATGACCCGCCAGCTGCGCAACCAGATCCGCGACAACGATGCCTTCACCGCCAACGCCAACGCAGTGTGGCGTGTCAGCACCGGCCGCATCGAGCACAAGGTGCTGTTTGGCGCCGATGTGTACCAGCAGGATGCCGACTTCACCGCGCAGACGGCCAACAGCGCGGACCTGGCGCGGGGTGCCGGCCCAGTGCCGGGCATCGACCTGTTCAACCCGGTGTATGGCGCAAGTTCGTGGCGCGACTACACCCTGGCCGCCCTGCCCTGGCGCAGCACGGGCACGCGCAGCAAGCGCTATGGCGGCTACCTGCAGGACGAACTGACGCTGACCCCGCGCTGGCATGTGCTGGCCGGACTGCGTTGGGATGGCTTCAAGGACGATGACCGCATTGCCGGCACCGCCGTGGATGGCAACGACATCAGCTGGCGGCTGGGCAGCACGTACACCGTGCGGGAAGGCGTCAATGTCTACGCCAACATCGCCAGCGGCTTCATGCCCCAGAGCGCGGCCAACCAGAGCGCCGAAGCGGGCGGCCCGTTCGATGCAGAGCGCAGCAAACAATGGGAAGTCGGGTTGAAATCCCTGCTGGCCGAGCGCGTCACCCTGAACCTGGCCGCGTACCGGATCGACCGCAGCAATATCGTGCAGGCCACCGGCGAGATCGTGGACGGCGTCAACCAGCTGGCCGCCCTGGGCCTGGTGCGCAGTACGGGCATGGAGCTGGATCTGCTGGCCGATGTCACCGACCGCTGGGTGCTCAACCTGACCTACGCCTACAACGATGCGCGGGTGAAGGATGCCGGCAGCAACGGCATCACCAATGCTTCGGGTGATCGCTTCGCCAATGCGCCGCAGAACAAGCTCGGCCTGTGGACGCGCTACGATCTGCCGGCGATCAACTCCGCCATCGGCTTCGGCGCGGATTACGTGGATGAGCGCGTCAGCCTGGATGGCCAACGGGTAAAGCCGTACACCGTGTTCGACATGAGCTGGAAGACGCAGTGGCAGCAGTGGCAGTTCCAGGCCAACGTCAAAAACCTGTTCGACAAGGTCTATGCCGCCAGTGGCTTCACCGAGCGCACCGGCCACTTCCCGGGTGAGCCACGCCGCGTATACGTGCAATCGGCGTACGTCTTCTGAGCCTGCCCATGCGCCAGCCTACGCCAGCGCACCCCAACCGCCCTGCGCGCAGCGGGAGTGGGCGCCGACTGTGGTTCGACCTGCACAGCTGGCTGGGCCTCAAGCTCTGCCTGTTCATGGGCTTTGTCTGCCTCACCGGCACGCTGGCGGTGTTCTCGCAGGAGATCGACTGGCTGCTGCACGCCCCCATGCGCGTGGCCGATGGTGGTGAGCACGCCGGCTGGGGGCCGGTCATCCATGCCGCGCAGGCGGCACATCCGGACTGGGAGCTGGAAGGCATCTCCGCCGGCCACACGCGCCTGTTCGCGGCGCGCGCGCAGATGCGCCTGCCCGATGGCAAACGGCGCTTTGTCTGGATCAACCCCTACACGGCGCAGGTGACCGGCGACACCGGTTGGTTCAATACCCAACGGCTGCTGCGCAACACCCACCGCCACCTGATGCTGCCGGTGGCCTGGGGCGTGCCACTGGTGGCGGCGCTGTCCATCCCGTTGCTGCTGTCGCTGTTGAGCAGCCTCTACATCTACAAGAAATGGTGGCGCGGTTTCTTCAAGCGACCCGATCCCTCACGACCGCGCCGCCTGTGGGGCGATGTCCATCGCTTGGCCGGGGTGTGGTCGCTCTGGTTTCTGCTGCTGATCGGGCTGACCGGGGCGTGGTATCTGATCGAATCCCTCGGCGGCGATGCACCGGCCGCGCCGACCATGCGGCTGGCCAAGGGCGATGACCGCGCTGCCGCGGTCGACCCGGCCGCCGTCGACGCCGCTGTGCAGACCGTCCGCCAGCAATGGCCCCGCCTCGACATCCTCGGCGCCATCCCCGCACGCGATGGCGGGAGCATCCTGTTCATGGGGGAGGCCGACGCCTGGCTGGTGCGGGAACGGGCGAACAATATCGCCGTGGACCTGCGCACCGGGCACGTGATCGGCATGCATGACGGCCGTGCGCTGGGGATCCACCAGCGCATCGCCGAAATGGCTGACCCCCTGCACTTCGGCAGCTTCGGCGGTTGGTCCATCCGACTGCTGTGGTTGCTGGCCGGCACGCTGTTGACCGGCCTGTGCTTCACCGGCGTGTATCTCTACGGACTTCGCACAGTGGATTCGCTGCGATCAGCAGCCAAAAGGCGGCAGACATGAGTCATGAAAAGCTGCCCGGCCCCTGGCGCGCGGCGTGGCACGGCATGGGTCGCTGGCGCTGGCTGTGGCTGGCCCTGCTGCTGGTGTGGGCGTCGCTGGTGCCGCTTGAGGCAATGAAGTAGACGCGCTCGCCCGTCGAACAATGGCATGCTGGATGTTCGTGCAGGAGAGCAACGATGCGGATGACGGGAAATCTTCTTGCAGCCAGTGCTGTCACGCTGAAGGTCGGCGTGGTGTTCTGGGTGCTGGTAGCCTGGCGGACGCCCGGCGGTGAGCCTTGGGACGCGCCTGCGTTCTGGACCGTCATCTATCCCATCGCACTGGGCATCGCTGCAGTGCTAGGCGCCTGTTTCCCCCGGAAGGCGTGGCTATGGGGACTGTTGCTCATGGCGCTGCAGGTGCCGGTGGTGGCCGTGATGTCCGGCGTTGGACCGTTGCTGCTGGCCGGGCTGGTATATGCCCTGGTCCTGGCCTTGCCGGCGATGGCTATCGCGGCAGCGGCGGGCGCGCTGCGTCGCCGCCTGTATGGGAGGGTTTGAGACGCTCAGCGCTTCGCCGGCTGCCACCCCGCTCGCAGTGCATCCGACGCGCTGCAGAACATGCGCTCGCCGTGGCTCAGGTCGATGCTCGTGCGCGCGTAGTCCCGCTGGCCGGGCACGTGGTAGATCTTCCTGCCTTCGCGGGAGATGTTGCCCTTGATGCGGCATCCGCCCGGCGCCGGCTGCGCGGCCACCGGGGCTTGTCGTGCCGTCTGCTCACGTTTGCTGCGACGATAGTCAGCTGGCATCTGGAACGTCCCCTGCCAGAGGTTCCGCTGGTGCTGGCGCGCGTCGGCTTCGTCTGCGATGAATGCCGTCGCGTATTGGCGATACGCGACCGCCCAACCGGCGCGCACCATCCGCTGATTGACCGACTGCCCCTGTACAAAGCACTCCGCCACCACCCGACCGTAGCGGTCCGTGTCCTTGGGCTGGCAACGAACCGTCTTGTCCAGCACATAGCCGTCCAGCGCAGCAGCGGACCGTCGGCCACAGGGCCAAGCACGTCCGTCGTTGGTGGTGCATTGCTGGGCGCTTTCCGGCGCATCGATGCCCCACAGGCGGATGCGCTGCTTGGCCACGGTGAGGGTGTCCCCGTCCGTGACCGTCGCGCGGCCAACCAGCTCTGCTGCCACACCAGAAAACGACGCAGAAACCAAAAACACCACCACCAGACCTTTCACCACCATCAACAACAACGTCCTTCAAGTGCACGCTCGGGAGCGAGCGCCAGTTAAAACAAGGCCGAGCACTTTAGCGGAAGCGGAGACAGGACGCCGACTACATCGACAGTCCTTCACTCCCGACGTGCATTCCTGGTGTGGTCGCCTAGATATGAAACGCCGGACCTGCCGACAACGCCGACGAGCTCACCCTGACCCGGAACGCAATGAGCAGGCTGGCGAGGAGCATCACCGTCGCGGCAACAGTAAGGACTGCGACGATGCCTCCCAGTCCGAACACCAGGCCGCCCAAGGCGGCGCCCGCGGCGATGGAGGACTGCACTGCAGCGACCACCATCCCGCCGGCACTCTCAGCCTGATCGGGTACCGCACGGGCGACCCAGCTCGACCAGGCAACCGGCACGCCGCCGAAGGCCAGACCCCACAGTGCTACCAGGATCGACAGCCCACCGACGCCCACCGGCAACAGGAGCATGCCCAGCGCGGCTACGCCAACCAAGGCAGGCATGAGCACCAGCGTGACTTTCAGACTGCGCTCCATGAGCCAACCGGCCAAGAGAGTGCCAACGAAATTCGCCACACCGAACCCGAGCAGGATCAGCGCCAGGCCATCGGCGCTCATCTGCCCCAGGCTCTCCAACGTTGGGCGGATGTAAGTAAAGAGCGAGTACTGACCGGTGTGCGCCAGGACGCAGCCCAGCATGCCGACCGCAACGCCTGGGCGGCGCAGGAGCGCCACCACCGACTGCGGGACTGCCGCCTGGCGCGGGGCCATCCGGGGCAGCGTGAACCACTGGAACGCAAACGTGAGTCCACCCACCGCCGTCGCCGCCCAGAAGGCGCTGCGCCAACCCAGCAGCCCGCCGAGGTAGCTCCCCAACGGAACCGACACCACCGTGCCGACCGCAATCCCGCTGAAGATGATCGAGAGCGCGCGAGGCACGCGCTGGGGCGGCACCAACCGCATGGCCACGGCCGCTGCCATGCTCCAGAAACCGCCCAGCGCGATGCCCAGAAGGACGCGCATCACCAGCAGCACGCCCATGCTGGACGACAACGCCACCAAGGCGTTGGAGAGAATCATCAGGGCCGTGAAACTCAACAGCACCAGGCGCCTATCTATCGAGCGGGTCAGCCGCGGCACCAGCAGCCCAGCGAACAAGGCCACAACCGCAGTGACCGTCACCGCTTGCCCGGCCAGCGCCTCCGACACCCCCAGATCCGCCGCCATCGGGGTCAACAGGCTGGCAGGCAGATATTCCGCCGTGAGCAGCCCGAAGACCCCCATGGCCAGCGAAAACACCGCCACCCATGCCGATGAAGAAGGCTCCCCGCTTCCCCTGTCCACAGAATCAGGCGTGTTCGCGACATCAACTACGTTATTGCTCATCACAGATCCCAGTGCATTCGTGCAGCCGAGAGTCTAGGGAGCCCGATCAGGATGATCTATGATTGTCCGACCTGTATTTTTGATCGAAACCCCGGACCGTCTCCATGAGCCACACGCCACTCCAGCCCACCGACCTGATCAGCGAACTGCTGACCGGCATGCGGCTGCATGGCGTTCAATACCGGCGCATTCAGACCGGGCCGACCTTCGGGCTCGGATTTCCCCCGAAGCCAGGCCATGCCTACTTCCATTACCTGGCAGTGGGCACGGCGATTCTTCGTGGCGCAGACGGCAGCCAACACCGTCTATCCGCCGGAGATGTCGTGCTTCTTCCCCGCGGAGACGAACACGCGTTGCTGTCGGGCGAGGACCATCCTGTCCAGTGCCTGGAAACGATCGACGCAGCCCCGTTGGGCGACGCAGTGAGCGGGATAGACACGTGCCCGAGCACACATGCCGTGCCCAGCGCCGTGCTCTTCCACGGCTGCATGGTGTTCGATCTGGGCGGCATGCAAGGGTTGAGCAAGGTAATGCCGGCGGTGATGTTGTGCGATGGCAACGCCACGCAGTTCCCTGGGCTGTTGCCGATGGTCGACGCGATGAAGCGCGAGGTGTGTTCCGGACGCATTGGCTATGCAGGCATACTCGCGCGGCTGGCGGATGCAGTGGCCGCCATGATTGTCCGTGACTGGGTCGAGCGTGGTTGCAACGGCGCCTCCGGCCTGGTCATGGCGATGCGCGACCCTCGTCTATCGCTGTCGTTGCTTGCCCTGCACAAAGACCCTGGGCGTGACTGGACGGTCGAAGCACTGGCTGCGGAATCCAACATCTCACGGTCTGTCTTCGCGGAACGGTTCCAGACGGTCATCGGAACCGCGCCGCTGCGATATGTGACTGAGCTGCGTATGCAATTGGCCAGTCAATGGCTGAGCCAGCAGAACCTCTCCATCGAGGTGGTGGCAGAGCGTCTTGGGTACGCGTCGCAGGCGGCTTTCAGTCGGGCTTACAAGCGTGTTATGGGGTACTCGCCTGGCGCGACTCGGCGGGGGCGTGGGTTGGCCTCTTTGTAGGAGCGCCGCCAGCACCTCTTTCGAACAATCGCCTCGCGGTTCGCGGCTCATCGCCGCTGCGCCATCGGCGCTTGGGCCGACTTGAGCGTGGGGCACCCGGAGACCGAGGGCGGCCACTGCGGCTGCGGCTGCGGCTGCGGCTGCGGCTGATCATGCTTCACGCACACAGAGGTCAGTCGCGCACCATGGTTTCGCCTGAGGAGGTGCCACGAGATGCAGACAGCTTCAAGCTGCTCACTGTAAGGGTGCCAAGCTGTTCCGGTGATGGATGTTAGGCTCCCTCGCTTACGCAGATAGCAGGGTCCACCACTGCCGCTGTGAACATGGCGATGATTGCCTTGGGGCGCTCGGGGGATCGTTCAGTGGATCCACTGCACGTAGACAGTCTTCCCGAAACGCTTCACTGGTGTCAGCTGCTGCCGGCGATGGCGTGACCCGTAGGACACATGTACCCAGCTACTGAACTGCTCTATCGCCTGATCAAAGGGAGGCCCAAGCGCCACGATCTTCCGCGCTAGACAGTGGACCGTGCAGCGGGCAGCACGATCAGAATGCGGAGTTCATTAGCACGTGGCGTCCGAGCAAATTACGGAGAAGCTGTAAAATCATCTTCGCCAGCAACGAGAGACTGGCAACCTCCGCTTCGTTGGGGACGTTCGGCATTTTCCAGCCGGTGACCGTCAGCTCGGCCAGGCTGAAGATGGCAGTGAGCTGCATGACGGCCTCGACAATTGTGACGATGATAGGTGCCCGCACGCTGCCGACTTGGAGCCAGGGTCGATCCGGATCGAGATAGCGGGCTTAAACGAAAAAGCCCCGCACACTGGCGGGGCTTAGAAACAACTTATTGAGAACGACTTAACTAGCCTTCGTTCCAACGGAGGATATTGTGCTCCCAACCCTCCAGGTCTTCGGGGTCAACCTCATCGAGCGGCTCGTCTCCGTCCTCGTCGTCTCCGTCCTCGTAGTCTTCATCTTCGTCGTCAAAATCACCCTCGTCTTCGCCGCCTGACACGGAGGGCGAGAAAAACACATAGGGGTAGGCCACGCTCGAACAGACTCCGGTCACGGGCGTCTCTGCTACAACTTCAATACGCACGTGTAATCCTTGCCGTGTAACGGCACCGCTAGGATTAAGTTTCCCGCCTGCATCCCTAGCGGCAATGCAAGCTGATTTGCCCATGGCAGGTTGACCTGCAGTGGCGCTATCAACTCTCGCCTACAAGCGGATAGTTGTCAAATTGTGTATCGAGCTTTGGCCGGCGGCCAAGTCTCGCGATCATGTGAATTCGGCCCACCGAAACAGAACCCAGTGAGCCCTGCGCTCGCGTCGTAACCTGCGGTCGGGCCCGGATCAAAAGCTGTTGCAGTCAGCGACTTATGCGCGATTGGCGGAGAGAGTGGGACTAAACGTTCCCGCGCCTAAGCCATTGAGTTTCCAGCAGAACCCAGACAGGAATGTGTCCTGGTGAGTGTCCAGCAAGTCTACGATCTGGGCACCCTCCAAGCAACGTTAGTCCCACCGAGTCTTCTGCCCATGGGCAGCGCGATGATCGCTCTTGGTTCCCAACGTAGAGCGCCGCTAGTCAATCAGCACAAGTCAGCGTGTTCAGTATGGTGAGTGCAGACCGTCGCCCTGCGTCCCCCATTTAAGCCTTGGGTCTAGCAGGGCGTGGGCGAAGATCAAGCTGACCATTTGAATGAACGCCATTCCTGGCGTCGCCCTCGCCTATGCTTATGCTTGAGCTGCTTGCACGGGGTTCCTTTATGCCAAATCTTTGCTCAAGGTGGTTGCCCGCTTCCACCATATGCTCTCGCGCCTGATTGATCGCGTCCGCTTGCAGCGCCGATGCCCGCTTGGAAATGTGCGCTTTGGCTCGGAAGTAGCGTTGCTTGGCTCGAGCGGCCTCACGTGACTTTGGCGTGGCCTCATACTCGGAGAGCTTGGCACGAGCCGACAGATAAGCCATGCGCGCATGTTGAGGTCGGGCGACAGCGTGCGCATAGCTCATCACCGCTTGCGCCAAGCGCTCAGTGTCTTCATATAAGAACTGACTGGTCGCATACGCATCGACTCGCCGACACATGAGCGTGGTATAGGCTTTTTGAAACTGTGGCTCGATCTGGATGCCGCCTACGCTTCGGAGCATGTCGAGCGAGTCCTGCGCAGCTTGGCGCTGGCTCTCCAACCATTGTTCGACGAGCTCTGCTTCGGCGTTGAGAACGTCAGCGTCTTGCCCAGTCGCCCGCGCTAAGCGCATGACACGACTAATCCTCCGCGTTATCCCTACCGGCACGGCTGTTGGCATGATGCGTCCACCGACCGGGCCCGTTCTCCCCTCCGTAATTCCTTTGCCTGCCGTGACTTGGGGTAGCGCCGCCTGCTCGCGCGCACGATCCGCCAGCGCAGATTGGTGGGAGTGCCCTTTGGGCACGCCATGCGTTAGCGCGGCGGTTTGCAAGCGTCGACTAATGACCCGCTCCACAAAGCTCCCTGTTGTAAGCGCGTGATCCACACCCATCTTCTTGGCTTGGCGCATCATCGCGGTCCGGGTCTTGCCCATATGCTTCGTTGGTGGGCGGCTGAGCTCATTGGCACGGACAAAATCTTGCTTTAATGCAGCTTCCCGGGCTTGAGCCCTCAGGGTCCGGTGGTCCACTCGATCCGTGCCGCCAGCGCGCTCCAAGTGCGCATTGATGACGCCTTCAATGGCTTTGCGAAGTTCCCGAATGGCCTTGGCACCGCCGCCCTGTCGCGAGTCAAACGCCATACCGGCGCGCTCGCCGAGTCCTCTAGAGTCGACCTTTCGCGCCGACATCAACAAGTGCACATGGTGATTACGCTGATCGCCTTCTTTCGAGGGCGCGTGAATGGCAACCAAGACCGCAACTTGATAGCGGTCGACCATGAGCTGCCCCAGATCCAGGGCTAGGGCTTTGCGCTGGGCGTCTGAGAGGCTGTGAGGCAAAGCGACCTCGACCTCACGGCAAACGCGGGCGTTAGCACGTGTTTCGGCTGCCTCGTTGGCATCCCAAAACTTCTGAGCGTCATAGCACCAATTTGGCGCTCCAATGGGGGCGAGCATTTGATGATGGGCAACACCATGCCGGTGCGAGTAGCGGTGATAAAGACCTGTTGCGGTATCAACAAGATCAAACCCGGCACGATAAGCAGCAGCGGCGACGGAGGACTCGCCTTTTCCGCGAGAGAACGATTTCAGTGTTGCGTGATAAATGGCCATTTAAGTAGGGCTCCTGTGAATGGAGCACCCAATTAAAGGCGCGACTTGTCTTCGTCTAGTGCTGTCGGGCAACTACGTAAGCGAGCGCTAGCTCACACTTTCCTCGGCGACCGAATTGGTCTGCCTGCCTGGCCATTTGACCCCGTCAAATGCGGGCGCGTCAGCGCTCGGCCAAAACCCAGGCAGGCCGCACGGTTTACGCGGAGCGGAAACCATAAGTGCGGTTTTGACTTTGATTTTTAGGGGTCTTCCACGCTCTAAATTGTGTCTTCGTTGCCGCCGCCAAATCGCGAAACAACTTACGCTGTGCGTATCTTTTGGTGAACGAAATATGAATAGGGCTAAACAGTGGTTACCACTGGCGCCGTTTGCTCTCGCGCTAGACTGAGATGCGGGTCACAGAGAGGGCCCCGTCATGCGGCGCTTCGTCCCAGTCCAAATTTGCAAGGAATGCTATGCCCATCACCGGGGTCAAGATCAAGGGTCTGAGCTGTTTCACCACAGAGTTCTGCGGCTTTGACGAGTTCAAGCTGATCAATGTCATCATCGGGCGCAACAACACCGGCAAATCGCAGCTGCTGAAAGTGGTCCAGAGTCTTTGCTCGCCGGATCGCACCAAGTCGCGCCTTCCTGCCTCGTATCGATTCACGGGCACCTTCGACGAAGGGACGCTGCAAGGAATTTTTTCCAATTCTCAGCGCTCTGGTGCCCTCGGCGTTCCAAACACCCAAAGCAACTGGACGCATCACGGACTGCGGTTCGTCGACACACCAGTGAGTTGGATCGAGAACGCCCACGAGCTCGTGAGTGAGGTGTCACATCGGGCGAAGGAAAGGCCTGATGCCTGGGGCAGAATTCTCCCTCATGAAGTTAACGACGCGACAGAGGTGGAGCTTAGCAAGGCAGTAAGCCGACTCCGGGGCCCATTTGCCGACAAATTTTTCCGCCACATGCTGGCTGATCGCGACATACGAAATGAGCCTGCCGCCGCCAAGCTTGCTCTTGGACCAGACGGGCAAGGCGCGACGAACATCATCCGTGACCACCTCATCCGGGCGGACAACATCATGGTGACGCGGCGCCTCATTCAAAGCGAACTGCGAGCAGCGCTCAACCATATCTTCGGTCCGGACGGCTCCTTCTCAGCAATTTCGGTGCATGAACAGGCAAGTGGCGAATGGGAGATCTTCTTGGAAGAGGCTCTCAAGGGGCTCATCCCGCTCAGCAGTTCCGGCAGTGGCTTAAAGACCGTCATCTTGGTGCTTCTCAATCTTCTGATCGTCCCCTTGCTCGAAAGCAAAAGCGCGAGTGACTACGTATTTGCGTTTGAGGAGCTTGAGAACAACCTTCATCCATCACTGCTCCGGCGTCTGCTGAAATTCATTGACGAGTTTGCCGTCGAGAACGGCTGCACCATCTTCCTCACCACTCATTCCAGTGCAACCCTGGACCAGTTCAGTCGTTCGGATCACGCCCAATTCGTGCGGGTTTCGCATGATGGGACCGCTGCATCGACCCAGACGATTTCGGCACACTTCGATCATTCCCAAGTGGTCGGTGACCTAGGCGCACGCGCGTCAGACATCTTGCAGGCCAATGGCATCATCTGGGTTGAAGGTCCCTCAGATGCTATCTACCTAAACCATTGGATTGAGACCTTCTCCGAAGGCAGCCTCTTGGAAGGCCGTGACTACGCCTGCGCCTTCTACGGTGGCTCGCTGTTGGCTCGCACAAGTTTTGTCGATCCGACCGCGCCCAACCCCGAGGCGCTTATCCAGCTCATCCGACTCAATCGCAACGCCGCTCTGGTGTGCGATAGCGATCGATCTTCTAAGGGCGCGACGCTCAAACCGCGCGTGGTCAAAGCGCAGGAGGAGATCGCAAAGCTGCCGGATGGATACATGTGGGTGACTGCGGGCAAAGAAATTGAGACTTACCTGCCTGGCTTAGTGATTGGCAAAGCGCTCGGCATGAAAGCTGATCCCGTTGATCCTGCACAGTTCGAGCTCTTCTTTCCAAGCGCATCCAGGACGAAGAAGGGCGACTCTTACGTTGAAGCCAAGCTCAATCGGTCCACTATCGACAAGGTTGAGCTTGCCCTCGCCTCTCGCGAGCACACCACACCAGCCATCATGGCCCCACGCTTTGACTGGGCCAAACGCATGCAAGAATTGGTGGCCACAATCCGAAAGTGGAACGATTAGTCCGGTTCGGAAGGCCCGGCATCTGTCGAAGCCAGCTCAAAGGCATCTCGCTCGAGGAGCAAATGACGATAGGGCCACAGAATAAGACGAAGCATCGTCCACCACAGCACGATGGTTGCCGTCGACGCAAGATCCTCGTCGTTGATCAACCCGTGCCCGAAGCGATTTCGGAGATTATGCCCGGCTCTATGGCAAAGGATGGCTTTGAGCTCGAGCACGAGGTCAGGGAAAAGAACCTTTGACACCTCCGGGTGATCGAGGAGCTCGTTCAGTGATTTTTCTTCCTCCCCATGGTCCTTCACGGAAAGCGTGTTCACGTTCGCGCGTTTGAAAGCCGCCCGGATGAATGGCTCGACCTGGGGAATAAGAAATATTGCTGCCTCATGCCAATCGTGTTCTAGGCCAGCAAGTATTCCGCGCGAGATCGACCAGCGGTGACCCTCCGGCACACACGGCGAGCCACCGACGATTTGCATGACTTCGTTCAGAGAGGGCGCGAAGCGATGCCTGAGCAGATTGACTGCCCTCAGCACTGCGACGTTCCCTAGGATGGGGTGGTGAAACTCACACACGTTGTGAACCATCTGATGCTCAACGCTTTGTGCGTCGTTGACGTCTAAGGGGGCGGATCGAGCGATTGGCACTCCGTCGGCGTTGTAGGTGACACGCGAAAACAGGTGCTGAAAGGCAAACTTCCGGCTCGACTCCAAAACGCCGGACCGAACTTCCTCGGCCGAACTAAATTGGGAGAAGGCGAAAGCGAGCTGCAAAAGCGCGCGTTCAAGAGTATCGGCATCAAGCTTCCGCTCCACATGCTCCACCAGATCCTTTACATCAAAAGGATGGCTGAGCACATGCATCTCTTCCTGGATCGACTGGCGGACATCGGTCAATTCGATTTGCAATTGGCGTATCCGCTCACGATCTCCACGGTGTCGGCGCAGCAACGCAATACCCTCGCTCATCCACTCCGCGCGCACCATTGCCTGACCGGGCTTACGCGCCAACTCAATAAGAGCATCGCCGGCCTTGTGGTAGCACGCCCTTGAACGTCGTTCATCTTTGGCTGCGTGCCATAGGCGGGCTGCATGTGAGAACGACCGGGACGCGAAGTCCAAGGAGCTGGCGTCGGACTCACATTTGAACTGTTCCGCTAAGGCTTCAAGCTTCTCCGCATAGCGTGCCGCAAGATCAGAGCGACGCGCGATGACCTCTTCGCCGAGCGGAAAGAGAACGCCAAGCGAACGCTTTTCTGCTGCGCAGTCGAAGGCTTCTTCAATGGCAAGCCAAAGCCTGTCATGAAACTCCTGATCTTTCCTGGCATACGTCCAGCTCAGTTGCAGCGCACGCTGCATATATTTGACTGCGTCCACCGCACGGATAGGTTCATGCCCCGAGATCCACTTCCGCGCTTCTTCGAGATAAGCATGGGCCGCAACGCGCCCCATCTCCCAACTAGGGAGGCCATGCTGCCGAGCCGCTACCGCGCCCACATCCGCAATTCTCGCTCGAAGCCAGGTGCCCGATGCGCGCTCGGCCAACAGCCCAAGCAGTTGCACATCCTGTTTGTCCAAATGCGCCGGCATTGCTGAACACTTGGTGCCGTCTTGGAACATAGCGGTGAAGGGCTGCGTGCTGGTTCCGGTTTGATGCATTGAGATCACCGCAGCAAGCAGGCGAAACACTCCTGCCTTCTCGGCGTTCCCATCGGCTTGATGGGTTTCGGCAAGTTCCCGAGCACGCTGCATTGCCTTGTGTCGATGAACGGACCCAAATTCATCAGGCAGCGCCGCTTCCCACTCGAACCCGTCCAGCGCGGCTGTGGAAACAGCCACGCCGGCTACTCCCTCAAGCTTTGCGCTCTGGGAGTGCGCTGAATGATCATTATCGCCGTCTTGGAGCGGTGGAGCTGATTCTTCTGACATGGGTGCCTACCCTCTCAACGCGCCCCGACGCGGATCGAGAAGCGCAAATTCGATGCGGATCTCATCTAGCGCTACGTCGGCTGCCCCGACTCCTTGCCCTCTTTTAACTTCCGCCAAGATCGAATGTCTTCGGCAAGCTCACGCAGCTCCTCAGGATCATAGTCCTGGACCGCTTTGATGAGTTCAGCAAGTTCGGCTGTTTCGGCAACTAAATACGCCACGGACACGCCCAAGGACTGGGCGATCTTCAAGGTCGTTTCCCAGTCGGTCGCATGGACGCCGCTCTCATAGCGGCTGATGTAGGGCCCTGCCCGCTTGTCATCTAACCCCACGCTCTTCCCCAGGGCCCGCTGAGAGACGCCAGACGCTTTGCGGACCTCCTTCATGCGGGTCGCGATAAGGGTCTGGATCGAGAGGGCGAGCGCGTTCATCAGGGAATGATGAACGTCAGTTACGCCCAACGCAAAGTTACGTTGAACGCATCATACGTTTGACGTAACCTTTTTGGCAAGCCTGCTCGGGATCGGCACTCCTCCATCGCCTGACGCTCGCTCAAGCCTGCTCGTCCATACCGGCCCTTGCGGTCTCCGGCCGAGTCCCGGGACCTGCCTAAACCTTTGTCCGCACTCCCTGCCCTCACCCATCCGCTTTCCGACCTCAAAGGAATGACCATGCCCAAGACCCTCCTGGCTTCACTTGCCACCGCCTTTCTGCTGACTGCGTGCTCTGCTAGACCGTCTGCAAACAAGGCGGAGGACGCGATGCTTGTCTTTGTGAAGGCAAACGGGTCTGACGACGCTCGCTTGACCAAGTTTGCTATCGGCAAGTGCGAGAAAGGCAACGGTGGCTACAACTGCCCCGTCCAGGCCCGCGTCTTGGCTATGAATGGCCGCTTTGATGAAGACTTCAATGGTGTCTTCACCTTCGCTGAGGTCGGCGGCGCGTGGAAGGTGATCGGCGTGGTCAGTCGCACCCTTTAATTGACCGCGACGCGCTTCGCACGGCAGCCAGCGCTTATCACCCCAGAGCCAATCAGGAATTCCCATGACCGTCGGCACGTTCTTCCTCCTGCTCGTCCTCGGCGCCACCGCGCTTGTGCTTGTTGGTTTGGGCCGCAGTTTCAAACTGCGCAGCGAGCGCAGCAACTTTGAGCAAGACTACGCACGAAGCTACTTTTCTCGCTCGACCGCCGTCGCGCTGTCTCCTGAGCGCTCCAGGATCAAGTTTCGCGCCCGCAACCAGACCAAGATATACGCTCTTGCTGACGTGCGCGCCTGGGAAAAGCATTGGCACAACACTAAGCGCGAAGGCACGCTGACGGTGAGCGTGCGCGACGTCGACCAGCCTGTCTGGACGATCAAGTTCGGCAACGAAGCGGAGATGAATCGCTGGTATGAGCTGTTGAACCAAGCGATTAACGACAGGTAGGCTGCGGACACTCCAAACGTATCGCGAACTATTAGCAACCAGCATCACTCAACAACGAGCGTCCGCATTGTGCTTCGCTAGAAAATTGCCGAAGCTCATTGCTTCACACCGGCTAACGACGCTGTTGCACGACGTCAATATACGTTCGTGAGACTTGACCGAAACAAGATTCCGGTTATGTATCTTCCATGCCACTTCTTCCACCGACATTTGCAAAAGCGTTCCCCTCGCTGCCAATGCAACCCCGCTGTTTCGACACCTACTTTGCCACGCAGGGGGCCGCCCTGACGCAGACAATGGTCAATCAAAACGCGTATCTGTGGATAGAAGTCAACGACAGCAGAACGCTCTATGCAATTGATGGCCGCTGCGGCGGCCGGACGTTTGACCAGCTTTGGGCAGACTGGTGGAGGGATCAGTCGGACCGCCTTTTTGAGCGTCGATGCGCCAAACAGATCATCGCACGCTATATCCACGCCAGCCCACATGATCAACACCTGTTTCGTGCCTGGCTTGAAGCCGAAGGTGATAGCATCGACTTGAGGCGAAAGACAAGTCCACCTTGGCCATGGCGCAATGCGCGATGGGACCATGCGAGCGGCACATTGCTTCGCACCGGATGGCCATGGGCAACGACGCCCTATCATTGGCTGTCTTCCGGTGAGCTACTTGGCCTTAAGAATGCCTGCAATTCTTCTCAGCGCTTACCTCATGATGTTCGAGGCTACTTCGATTGGCTCGGCACGCTCACATCTCGCGCGAATCGCGAGAGACTCGCTAGACAGACGCGGGCCGTAAGCCTGACAAAAGCGGCTACTCGCCTTTAAGACGTTTTTTCCTATTGACCCAACGGTGCTCGGTCCAGCACAGTTGGCCGATGCCAGCCCAATACGCCTTTTACATCGTTAAGCCCGCCGAAAGCGGTGACACACCTGCTTTGGTTGAGCAGCTCACACCTGTCGAAGTCGATCACCTTTCCGAGTATTTTAAGGGCGGGAACGTTGCAGGGACCGCGCAGCACGCTGCTGTTGCGCGCATTCAGTCACTCATCGCAAAGCGCTTGTGGGCAGCTTGCGGCTGCACCGGAGCATTGAGTGCGGAAACCCCGCTGCTCTTTCCACGGTCCGTTCCCCGAAGCGCAAGTAGGCCGGCCGTTCTCGTTCCTTTGTATGGTCGCAACCCCCATAAAGAGGGCTGCGACTTTGAACGCGAGAGGCCTGACCTCACGGACACTCCGACTCATCAGCCTCGCTCATCAATCACTGGAATGATGAGTGTGCTTCCAGCGATGGGTGGTCCCTGTGCGACGGCACCTTTGGTTGCCGCGGCTCCCAGACCCCACGGCACATCGGAAGCGCGCGCGGCCAAGAGAACGCCCAAGCTCGCCGCTGTTCTTTTCACAATTCTTGAGGGCGCCGGGCTCAATGTTCTTCAACAAGGAAAGCTAAGCACAACTGACGCGAAATCACTAATTGTGGTGGAGCTGCGCAAGCATGTCATCGCTCCGGGAAAATCGCTGTTCGACTGGTGCAAACTTAGCTTCTACGCTGCTCAACCGCTCATTAAGAAACTCGATAAGCAAGACCAGAAGGATTGGGGCAGGACCGTTCCCCAAGGATTCATCATTGAGCAAGTGATCGACTACCAGAGCAACGCAACATCACATGCGTTGACGAATGTGCATGGAGAGCAGTTCTTTTTTTCCGGACGGCTCATCGTTCCAGGCGCCAACACACCGGGGCCTTGGCTGGCCATCGCGCTGGCATCCAAGCGACCAGGGGTAAGCGCAGAGTTTGACCAGGTCTACCTGCACCCAATGGATTCGGACAGGGAATACTTCCTCGTCGATTCCGACTTGGAGCGCCAGACCTTGGGCATACTCCGGCGCGAACTATCCAAGATGAAGCAGGCATCCAAGCCCTACACCATCACCAAGCCGCTGACTGACTTGACAGTAATGGACGGGGAGACGGCGGCCAAGGTCAGGCCGGACTTCATCCTCCATGCTAGCGATATACTGAAGAGGGGTGCATTAATCGTCGAGACGATGGGGTATGACGATAAGGCGTATACAACGCGGAAATTGGAAACGCACAGACTCATGAAACGTCTTCCCCAGACGCTAGATCTGGTCACTCACGAAAAGGGAGGCGATGGGAAGCTAAAGAACTCGATCCAAGGCTACGTCAGTTGACGCAAGCCCGCCTGAGGTCGCTGACCAAGGAAGCGCGACTTGACAAGCGGGTGATTCCCGTTAGGAATCAGGCATGAATACAGTCTCCTATAACCTCAACACCTCAGATTTTCCCGACTTCGACGAGCCGAACACCCCGGAATCGCGCCGAATACATGTGCGTTTCTGGCTTCGATGCTTAGCTGATCAAGGGGAGCAACCCGACGCCCGCATACATGCGGCTTTAGATCGCTATGTGGATGGCAGCTATGATCTCCATGCCCTCAGCCAAGCAGTGATCAAGCCTTACCTGCATTGACTGTTGGCTGACCGCTAACAACTAGGCGCTTTAACGCGGAACCGTGTCTGCGGCGCTTAGCAAGATCGCTCGTTGACGACATGCTTGGCGCGCGAGCCACCAGCAGAGGACTCGTTGTTGGGACTCTTGCACAGCGGTGCCAACGCGCTACGACGGGCGCTGCGATGGAGCGTTGTTTGCTTTCTGCCGCGCCGCGAACACTGCATCGTTGTTGTTCAAGACAACCGAATCGTCAGAAGCAGACCACGGCTGAGTTACGTCCTTTCTCTGGTGAGCCAGCATTGCGCTCTCGAACTCTTTGACGAGTTTCGACAACAGATGCCCCGGGGATGTGGGTTGAACCTTCGATTGCCCCGCACCCAGCGCCGCTCGCCCTGCATCTGAGGCTTGTCGAAGGTGGTCGTTGATCGATTGGGCGATGGTTGCACGAATCCATTCGACTTGTGGCTTGCCATTGATGACGCCATCGAGCTCACGCGTCTTCTGAGCGAGTCCCTGCGCATCCACCCTGCGTGTCGTTGCGAGGAGGTGGGCGTAGTAGTGGCGCGCATCTGCATTCTTAGGCGGCTCGTGCATGCTGACTTGGATGGCGAACTGGAAGCGCAGCACAAGTTTGCGAGCGACATCCAACGCGAGTTCCCAGCGCTGATCATCATCAAGCTCATGAGGCAGTGCCATTTCAAACTCGCGAGCCACAGTGCTGTCTTTGCGCTTCTCAGCAGCTTCGACAGCATTCCACAGTTGCTCCGGATCTTCGGTCCACTCAGGCGCACCGATGGGACTGATGCAGATGACACGCTGGACGCCCGAACGAGTGTGATAGTTGTGCACGATGCCGGTGCGTGTATCGGTGAGACAGAGTGCGCCGCGATAGGCGGCAGCCGCGACGGCTGAGTGTTGTTTGGCACGACTGAAGGTTTTGACGCGAGTGTGATAAATGGCCATAAATGCTCCGTTGATTGAGCATCCATGTATAGGCGGCGGGGCTTAACAAACAAGGAGTCTGGGCGATAACAAATCAGCACAAGCGTGACGCCTAAAGGCCATGGGATTTGGCGCGCCGTTTCATCGTTTTCTTACGTTCAGCATGGCGGCCAGCCGGGGCCAAACACCACGCACATGCCTCAGCGAAATCGACTCGGTTGAAGAGCATCAGCCTTGGCTTCGGCTGTCGCGCTTTCGGCATGCAATAGAAAGGGCGCCGGCATAGGCCGGCACCCTGGATGACGCATCAGCTGGTATGGCACGCGTTGGCGCAGTAATAGCACCCGTTGATGCGATTCTGCGGCCAACGGGCTTTCGCGTCGGCCACGGCCTGCTTGCAAGTCAAGTGGGAGCCCAGACTGATCTGATTAGCCGACAGCGGCATGAAGGTGCATCCCGTGGTGGTGTTATGCACCTCGTGATCGCCGTTGGTCTGGGCGTTTTTGTTGATGATGAAGTTCGGCAAAGCGCTTCTCCTGAAATTGTCAGCAGCTAAGAGGTTGGTGGCGCCCTAGCACCACCGACCGTTACTTACTTTTCCTTGCGCACGCCCTTGAAGGGCGTCTTGTCTGCTTTGACGTCCATGAAGCGACCGGTGCCCGTATCTCGCTTGACGAAATTGCCGGCCGGGGTCTGGGTTTGCGACCGGTTGCGCACCGCGCCATTGCGGTGACCGTCGCCTTTCGGTGGATT
The DNA here is from genome assembly GCF_039674765.1 of Stenotrophomonas sp. TWI273. NCBI lineage: Bacteria > Pseudomonadati > Pseudomonadota > Gammaproteobacteria > Lysobacterales > Lysobacteraceae > Stenotrophomonas > Stenotrophomonas sp. TWI273. The sequence goes on along the minus strand of NZ_JBDJOA010000004.1, from coordinate 154,748 downwards.
AGTTGCCATTGAAGTTCTCGGTAGTTGAGGAAGAAAAGCACAAGAGGCGACTGGTCCTGACCGTTGAAGGCGGGGCAGCATCGCTGCCCCGCACATCACCTGACTACACGTCAGGAACCCAGATCGGCCAAGCTTTCAAGCCCGCAGCAGAAGCGTGGAGCTTCTTGCCGTTCTTCAAGGTAATGACTGCCCGGAAGATGAGCTTGTAGCCAGGACGAGGGGTAGCGGTCGTTGTAGACACGGCCGGTAGTCTTCTTGGTTGAGGGCGCTCATCCGACAACTTCAAGACTGGTGTATTGACACTCTTTTGCGGAGCGCTATACTTTTACGGCTGTTTACGAGGCAGCCAGTCTTCAAGACCCCACCGGCTGAACGCCGTACAGGTGAGGTTTTTTTGCTTTACGCAGTGACCTTCTGAACCACTGCATGTTGTGGTGAAAAAATTAAGACCCCCTATATATTGGGCTCGACCATCCGGTCGGGCCCTTTTGCGTTGGACTCTAGCACAGCTCCTAGGCAGAATGTGAACTGAGTCACGTTTTTATAGCAATATTTTTTGTTCGGTGCAGCGAACTTTCAGTACGATCTTGCCCGCGTCGTTCGCTCCTGTCAAAGCTTTTGTTCGGTATAGTGGCACTTGGCGCTGTGCCGGCCTTCAAGGAACCGTCGATGTCCACCATTTTTGGCAATAAAATCAAGAACCTAAGGCGCGAGAAGGGGTTCACACTTGACTCGCTTGCTGATGCTGCTGGCATGAGTAAGAGCTATTTATGGGAGTTGGAGAACCGAGAGTCCCCTCGCCCATCGGTTGAAAAGCTCGCCGCGTTAGCTAAGGCCCTGTCTATGGATGTGTCCTATTTCCTGGATGAGGAAGCAACAAGTCCTGAGGAGCGGCATCTCGACCAAGCGTTCTTTAGGAACTACGGCGAACTAGACTCAACCGCCAAAGAGCAGATGCGCAGGATCATGGAAACCTTCAAGAAGTCCTAACTTTGCCAAAGGATTGGCCGATGAACGCTGATGTGCTCACTCCCTCCAAGGCTGCCTACCGTCTGACGCATTTGCTCAACGCAATGTCGGCGGCGCACGGGGATCCACGATTTCCAGTTGATGTCGTGGCGCTGGCCAAGGGGGCGGCGGAGATCTTCCGCTGGGATGACCCCATCACTAATGTCGAATCGGCCGATATAGAGACCTTTGAAGGCGCGCTTTTCGCAAATGACACGCGCAGCAAGTGGATGCTGCTTTACAATCAGACGCTGAAATCCGCAGGCCGCATCCGCTTCACGCAAGCTCACGAGCTTGGCCACTACTTGCTGCATCGACAAGATCGCATCGATTTTAAGTGCGCCACGCAAGACATGGTGAGTCTGACCGAGCAAGAGGCATCAATGGAAGCCCAGGCCAACGCCTTTGCAGCAACGCTTCTGATGCCCTTGGATGACTTCCGCCAAAGCACCCAGGACGGCGCCGACTTTGAGCTGCTCGCCGACTGCGCCGATCGATATGGCGTATCGCTCACTGCTGCTGCATTGCGCTGGATCGACCACACCGACCATTGCGCCGTGCTCATTTCTCACACCGATGGTTTCATAAACTGGTCAATCTCGAGCCGATCAGCACGAGAAGGTGGCGCGTTCTTCCGTGCGCGGCAAAGCGCAATTGCCATCGGTGAGGACACCTTGGCTGCTAACAGTCAGATCGCGAACGAACGATTGGGTGTGGAACTTCCCGCACACGTGTGGTTCAAGCATGCAGAAGACGGGCTCAGCCTTAAGGAAATGAAGATCAGCGCTGACCAGTTCGACTACACCCTGACGCTTCTAGTGCTCCCCAGACGTTCAAGGGTTTGGGCGCCTTGGCACGACTAAGCACGCTTCACAAGCCCTATTTTCGTCGGGAATGACGAAGGCTGGATAGAGCTTACGACGCATTTCGGCTGCATCAACCTAGCCTCTCTCGAGCCTATCGGTCGTATCCAGGCAAACCCACGGAGCGCTGCCGCCGTCGTTACCAAGAGCATCAGGCGAAAAACATTTCACCTAGAAATAGGATGTCAATCGGATCACGAAGCGTAAACTCCTCTCGCACTTGCCGGACTGCCTAAGCGCTGCAACAGATCGCAAACCGGATGTGTGTCCTGTCTTGCACGTCGCCAAACGTAGCCAGTGCAGCACAGAGAAAAAGCGACTAACTGCGATTGAAGCGGAGCTATCTATAAGCTAGATATGGCTCTCGTTACCTTGGTCTTTAGAAGCAGCGGGCCCGGCGATGAGGCCAGGATCTGAGATACGACCAGCCAGGGTGAGTGTTGGCCTCTTATCTCGGGAAACCACTTTCTTTACGGTGGTTCGGACCGGTGCCTGTTGAGTTCGAAGGGCCAGACCGTTCTTCGTCGCGTATGAACGGGCTGCTCCTTCAAGATTCTTGAATGAGCAGCAATCTGCAATCAAGTCGGCAGGCCGGCCCTCGCCTACGCGCTGGTAAAGCAGAGCGGCGCGCCTTCTAATTTCGTCTTGTTGGCTTGCAATGAATCGAATTTGCTTTTGGATGAGGCGTTTGTAGCGCTCATCAATGTTGCTCATATCAAGCAGCGAGTAGGTTCCTGAAACGAGAGGAATCATGTTGCAAAGACGAATCATGCCTAATGGGTTATCGGAATTATTAGGCTCATGCAATTTGAAGAAGCGCACATCGGATGCAGTGATACTTTCATGAAAAGGCTTGTGGGAAGTAAGTGGTGCGAAATAATCGAAGTCACCCACCTCAAAGACAATTCCAATGAAAACTCGCGTCATGTTCTTGTTGTACGAAACGCGATGGTCAACAGCTAAAAGATGCGCCACGTATTCATCCTGAATTACATAGAATTTCATTCCATCACATCCCTGGTGAGCAACAAAAAAAGCGGCCACTAGGGCCGCTTCCCCTCTTGTAAGCAAAACACAAGAGAATTGTTCGATCAAGTTTAAAATTCGCACTTATGGTGGCGACTCACCTGTTTCAAGTTCGCACTTATGGTGGCGAGTCACCCGTTTCAAGTTCGCACTTATGGTGACGAGTCACCCGTTTCAAGTTCGCACTTATGGTGGCGAGTCACCTGTTTCAAGTTCGCACTTATGGTGGCGAGTCACCTGTTTCAAGTTCGCACTTAACGGTGGCGAGTCACCTTGGTCAACATCCTAGCTGCTTATCAGGCGATGCGCAAGTCCCTCGATCTTTTAGCCATTTGCAGGAGGGAGCGCTTTCGGGTCCGTTCATACATATGAAGGACCATGCCTTTCGAGCCTATCAGGCATATGGGCCGTCGAGATGAGGATAGCCTAACAGCAATAACAGACTGACCCTGACGCCGTCTAATGGTGATGGAGCCGCCGCAGCATGAACGGGTTCAGCTCAGTGGAGTCTCCGAGGTCCTCCGTCCCGTTGAACCGAGCATCAGCCCTGAGGATCTCAGCCTATGCGCCCTCGTGGAGCTCAAAGCTGAGCACTTCTGACCAACATCGACAACGGCAATCCCAAAGCATCTGCCAAGCGCATTAGGGTCGAGAGCTGGAAGTCCCTCTAGCCCTGCTCAACATGGCCAAGCTGCGTGCGATGCATCCCCAACGCCTCGGCGAGCTCAATTCGTGTCAGCCCTTGGCTCGTCCGTGCACGACGAATAGCATTGCCTAGAGCCCGCTGCCCAGCAATCACCAGGGCCCAACGGGAAACAGACTGACCCGGCTTCTGGCCACCACGATTAGCGCTTAGTAATGCGAACGACTCCATTGCTAGTTTGCAGGCAACTGATCTCTTGCCGATAGCAACGCCCTTAGGCGCGCGAACCCTGCCTCGTCCACAGGCTTGGCCGCGTTGCCCCAGGAATTTCGGATCTAGTCCAGCGTCTCAGCGATCTGCCGGTCACTCATCTTCCAGGCAAATGAGGGCATACCGGCGCCTGTCGGCTTTTCTTTTGTCGCCACTGCGCACGGTTTAGGTTGCTGGGTAGGTGAGGTGGGCGGACGCTTACCGGCGAACGGGGTCCATGAGGTGAGCATCAACTGAGCTCACCTGTTCTATCTTGCCTAGTGCTCCTCAGGCCGAAGGGCCTAAGGAGCGCGATTGCTCGGTGAGAGCAAACTCAGAGGGCGTGGACGCTCTGCACATCTGCCCAGGAGACTTCGAGGTGTTCCCCCTTCTCCTGAACACTGAAACCGCGCTGACGGAGCATTTCGGCAGCCGCCGCCATCTGGACAGCAGTGAACTTCGGCTTCAAGCCAAGGGTTGCGTCTGATTTGCCGATCGTTGCGCTTGCGCGAATGACGCCCACATACTCATCCCAAAGCTCCTCAGAGCTCCCCACTGCATTCTGCTGCAATGCACGTGCCTCATCGGCCGTAATGTCACTCATGACACCTCCTTGTTAGCCGGAGTCATTTCCGGCAACAGCATCATAGCGTCCAGATATGACAGCAGCACCTTCTATTTGGATACGCAAATCAGACAGACAAGACGCCGTCAACGCCAGTTATTCTTAATTTCCACTTTTTGGTCAGCGCGCACCGAATGGATCCATCCGGCTGGCCTTAGAATGCCTAAAGGTCCTCTTTAGATATTAATGGCATCGCGCCCAACCCGCCACGTTTATCTGGAATTCATATTAATCACCCGTTACTTTTGGCGTACATGGATAACTAAACACTATGGCAAGTTCTTTTATAACACGGCACAGATAACCTCTAGAGGCCTTGCGCCTCAATAGAACTACGGAAATTCTTAGCAACAATATTTATTAGAAACTGTCTCCTCTGGCAGGAAGATTTCTCAACGCCCGGACATCAACCAGCCACGAGAAAATAGTTCAGAATTGCCAATTGACAGAAAATGTTTATCTCTTATCAACAATCTACCTTCGCAAATACGGATCGTAGATGACCTCTGATTTATCCAATTTCAACCGCAAAATCCCTCTCAGCACCACCGACTCGCTTCAAATCAGCAGCATCAAACTTGGGAAGCTAGAACTCAAAGACGTCGTCGTCAACAGTCGCCAGGCTGGCATCCAGCTCTACGAGATATTGCAGCTTACGATCCAGCAGCTCGAAAACTCTCGACGCCGTCGCAACAGCACGCGCTTTCCGGACACACTTCCAATCGCGAGCCCTGCGCGTCGTCTCTCAGAGGAAGTTGCGGACTACCTGGCTGACATGTCGCGCCGCGCGTTGCAAAACACAACGATCAAAGCAGCTGCGCGCTCGTTGAAGATCTTACAAATGACCTGTGGCGACATTCCTGCCTCAATGATCGACCACCGTCATATTCACCAAATGTGGGACTTGCTGCGCTCATCGCCGCCGAGCCTGACCACTGACCCGGTGCTACAACGAATGACCGCTGAGCAGTTAATCGCGCTAGGCAAAAAGCTCAACGTGCCTGCCCCCGCCGTGGCGACGTTAGAGCTCCATCGTCGAATGCTCACGACGTTCTTCCAAGCACTCGTCAACACCAAAGCCATCCCCCACTCGCCCATGTCCGCGTTCCGGCCCGTCAAGGCCAGCCTGCTGGAAAGCAGCAAGAGTGTAGAGCGGCTACTGAGCACCGCAGACGTGCAGAAGATTTTCAATCGAGACACCTTCGCCGCATGGGCATCCAAGTTCCCGCACCGATGGTGGGCACCCATGATCGGGTTGTATACGGGCGCGCGCGTCAATGAGGTCGCGCAACTGAAGGTCACCGACATCGTTCAGGATCAGGGCACCTGGTGCATCGCAATTCGGATGACCAAAGATGCCGATCTTGGCGGCAGCACGGGACAACAAAGCCGCCAACGCCTCAAAGGCAAGAGCGCCATTCGAATGATCCCGGTGCACCCCGCCCTTCTCCACGCAGGACTCTTGGACTTCGTTGCTGACATCCGAGCATGCGGTCACCCTCGCCTGTTTCCGCAGCTTTCAGCGGGTGTGAACAAGGCAACGGGCAGCTCCAATGCGAGATACAGCCAGGCCCTTGTCATCCAGCTCAGCAACTATTTCAAAGACTTGGGCTTCCCGAAGGGTGTTGGCTTCCATGGCTTCCGCCACACGCTTGCCACAGAGTTGGAAGCTGCTGGCGTCAATGAAGAGGACATTGCTCTCATCACGGGGCACTCCATCTCTAAGAAGGTTCCCGTGCTGCATAGCAACTACATCCACCGCTCGCCGAAGCTGGTGCGCGAGCGTCAAATCGCGGCATTGGCGAAATACAACCCGTCCGTAGTGCTCCCGGTGTATCAACGCGGGCAGTTCAAAGAAAAGCTAGGGAAAGGGGCGAAGATGTATCCGTAACTGCGAAACGAAAGCTGCGCTCCAGCCTGCCTCAGCGCCAAGCTGCAATCGCAAGCTGGATCTTCGGAGAGCGCGACGAACCTATTAGAGCCGCACCGCTTTTGATCGCGACCCCATTGGCAGCCGGGTCTGCTTGTTCAAGGCCTCACGGTCCCGCTGTGCAGTTACCTCAGCCACAAGCTCGTCCAGTAGCGTGTGGTGCTCAGGACCGAACAGCCTCGCCCTGACTTCATCCAAGCTTGCATGGCGAATGAGAACTCGGGCTGTCTCTCGCTGCGCGTGACCGACTGCTCCGACCAACGCCGCATTACACGCGCTTTGACCTACGGTCGGTGCCAGCAACTCCGCGATCTCTCGGTGGCCGTTGCTGGCTGCATCGTAGATCGCCTTCTCGCCGAAACGTCGCGGGCGTCCTAGCTGATCAATTGCACCCAAGATAAGCTGAACGACCTCAAGTTGACCTTTGCTCGCCGCAACGTCAAAAGCAGCTGCATACGTGTGCGCAGCGTCTGGGAGCTTAGCTTTAAGCATGAGTTTGACGACCTCTGTTGCCCCGTAGCCAGCTACCGTTGGAAAGATCTGAGTCGCGCATGTGATGGATGACGACACCGGAAGCAGCAGTTTGACCACACGAAGATGGCCCTCGTGAGCAGCCTGAGCAAGAGCTCGACTGTCCTTGTCGTGAGGGTCGCTGTGCGGAATTAGTAGCTTCACCACGTCCGCGTGCCCGCAGGCGCTTGCTTCGTATAGTGCAGCGGAGTGTTCCGCTAGCGCGTCACTAACGGGCAACAGTAGCTCCACGACCTCTTTGTGCCCTGCCCGAGCTGCACACACCAGCGCTAGCGAGTTTCTTGCCCTTGGCTCAGTCAGCGGAACAAGCTTACGAACAACATTGGCAAGCCCCTCCTCGGCCGCCAACGCCAAGGCAAAGACTCTGTCGTTGGAGGACAACATGGGAATCAATGCTTCAATCACCGCCTCACGATTGGCATTGATGGCGTCGTGAACCACTTCCCATGCCAAGCGCCCACTATCAGTTGACTCAGAGAAGACCTTCATGATGGCGCTGACATCCGCGCTTTGGATGTCTCCGATCAAGCTGCGGCCAAGAGTCACACGCCATCTCCCAAAGAATCTTAGATTAGGGCAGGCTCATTGTTCGTCAAGTGAGTCACGACCGAGGCTGATCTCTTGCCGCCAACGCCTATCGGAATAACGGGCCAGGGAGCCAGCTAGAACCGTGGCTCACTTACCAACAGAACCCGCGCGGCCAAGCCTTTTGCGGGCAGTTGACGTGGGGCAACTAAGCATCGTCCCGCGCGCCAGTCACATCCATCACCACTATTCGCGTCGATGCTCGCAGATGTGCAGGAAGATCGTCTTGAAGCATCGCTTGCATCTCTTTAGCGGTGGCTGGTCGAACTCCTCTATTGGGCGGCAGAGGTTGAGTGGCTTTTCGCTTCTCGCCATACCAAAAGACCAGATATATGCCGAAGTCACTGGCCTCCGGATCTATGGAATACAGTCGATGAAGTTGCCCAGCTGCCGCCGTCCACACATCGCTATGAAAGTCCCGCTTGATCTCGATGACGCTCTTGATCTGATTGCCATAAACAACGATGTCGACGCGCTTATCTGCGCTCATATGCCCCTCAGGCTCAGCGCGAACGCCGTGCGGGACTAGCAATGGCTTCAGCATACCGAGCAGGCAATCCCGGGCAACTTCCTCCACTTTCGGCTCAATGATCTCACCATACGACCCGGTATTCCAAAATTGCTTAAACGGGTCATCGTTGCGTGTCGAAAGTGACTTGGCAATTTGCTCCAAGTGGCAGCACACAAGTTCATGAAGATCCTTCGCACTACTGGGGGCTCCGTTCTCCAAGGTTCCCATCGCCTTTTCCCAGGTCGGTATTTCGTATTCCGTATCCGCAACAACCGTCTTGTGGTTTGCAAGCTGGTGCAAAATGTATTTTCTATAGCTCATCAAACCCGACAGATCCGCCAGCCGCGTCAGAGCATTTCCCGCCGCCCGGCCCGGATCGCTGCCAAGCTGCGCAAGCATCGTGTTAACCATAGAAGCGGCGTCCCAAGGATTTCGTGTTCCCACCGATGATCCAGTTGGATGCGACATATAGGGATAGCGCGATGCCACCCAGGTCACGATGAACTCAATTTGAGTGAGGCTATACGTCCACGTCTTCTGAGATCCCCATGATGCTTCACCGCCGTCTTCAAGGAGAGCCCACATCGCCGACTCTTCTCGATCACCACTCAGTCCTTGCAGCACATCAAAGTAAGCTTCTGGACTGAGCGAGAAGCCACACCAAAGCCACGCAGCCAAACCGCCCCTCAAGCCGCCCCTCAGATGCTCGGTGTCGTTGTCCTGCTCAGTCAAAAGCTGATCCACCTGGGTTCTTGCTAAGGCCGGGAGGTCGCTCCAGCAGCCCTCGGCCTTGCACAAGCGAAGCATCCGAAGCAGGTCATACTCAGCCATTCTTGGGTGCGCTTGGAGCACTCGGACAATGGCCTCACCCCGATCTTGACCCGCAAGCTCAACGTTTTCCAGAGCGCTGAGCGCTCGAAGCTCGTGACCACCAAGCGCGAGCTCAGCAGCAAGAACAGTCTCATATGTCTGGATGGCGAGCTCGGGCTTGGCTTCTAAGAGCGGGCCAAACCAGACGTGCTCCAACACGCGGGGATGCGAATCTACTTCGCCATACACCGGACAAAGCAAAGCAACCGCCAACCCCGCAGACCAAACGGCCTCCGGAAGATCAGCGATCCGAGCGCTCCTGCGCCAATGATCATCAAGTGCTGCCAACAGCGCTGTCCAGCGAAATTCCGCTTGACGTCGTCGCTTTGAAAGCAGCGCGCCAATGCTTGGTAGCTCGCCGCTGGAGAGAAATACCGCGAAGCCACGCAAGGTTGTCAGAGCATCGTCCGCACCCAAAACTTGTTCCAGCCGGGCGGGCGGCGTAAGCGATGCGGCGAATCGAATGGGCAGCCATTGGCCGAAATAGACTCTTGCCAAGCTATCCAGGAAAGCGGAGGCCTTGCCCGCGACAACTTCCTCACGCTTAGTTGAGAACTCAGCACCGAGCGCGCGCAACCACCGCTCAGCCTCGGCTTCGCTGTCTTGCCTGTGCAGCTCTTCAATGTCCAGGACGGGCGCCACTTCCAGGTAGGCAGCTGAGTGGAACGACCTGATTTCGCTTAGCCCTACGTCATTGTCTGCCAGCGCGTAGAGACGCCAAAAAACAGGATAAGGTGACACATCATCCCGTATGGCCTGCCGAAGGCACGCTGCGTAGATCTGACCACGACGCGGATCGCAAGTTTCCCGCAGAGCAGACTCCATCTCATCAAGCACTACTTGCGGATCCAAGACGGAACCGAACAGACGCATAAAACGATCCCACGGCAGATTGACACCAACACCGAAATCGATGTGCCGCAACACGCTCCGAAGCAGCTTTAAATCTTGGCCCTCACCTCCTGAGAGTGAAAGAAGCAACGACTTGCCCGGATTTTCACCGCTCAGATGATGGCAGTAGATCAGATACCAATCGAAAATCAGGCGCCCCGCGCTTTCAACAGCCAGCGCCTTGGCAAAGAGCTCGCCATAGATACGCGCAAACTCCCTCGTATTGCGTCTAACCAGCAGCGGCCCACTTGGCACTGGCAGATCGACTGAGCGAAGGATTTCGGCAGCATTAACTGGCGTCACAACATCGGTCAACCCCCAACTTGCTCCGATGGGGATGCGCTCGTTCATGCGGAGAAAATGTAGGAGGAGGACAACAATTTCCTCCTTACCCAACCCGCCGTCGTAGAGAGCCCGCAGCAAAAGAAAGCGAAGCTGCGTGTCATCAGCGCTTGTCCCCAACCGCTCGTAGGCAGCGACGAGCAATTGTCGGTGCGCCAGGCTGCCCTCTAGCAATGCGTGGATCGCTTCCATGCGGAGAACGATCACTTGCGACCCATCTAAGATGAGGCGCTCCAGCGCCCCCTCAATCCCAGGCGTCATCCTCCCCGACTTCTGGACGACAATCGCCAAGAGCTTGGTGGAGACTTCGGCACTTGGACTGCCCAACAGCTCTTGGTAGCTGACCAGCAGTGCCGGGTCGGCAAGCGCATAAGCGCCGGAAGGGAGGTGCGTCTCTCGAAAGAAGAGAGGGTTGGTCTTGCTCTCCGAAAGCAGCGCCTCTAGCAGGCGCAGCTTCATCGAAGTAGACCATGTAGACAAGTCCCCATACATCAGCAGCCCGACCAGATCCAGATGGAGTAACGATGACGGATCGGGAAGTTGAGACGTAAGCCACGCCACCAGCCCTCTAAGCGCTGTCGGTGGACGCTCCCGAACCCCCATCAAAGCCAATACACGCCCCATCGGCAGTCCTGCACGGACACGATCAGCAATCCAGCGCGCTGCCAAGTATTCGGCAACGGTGCGATGGACATAGTCCACCCTGTCCATCCCGCTCGCGACGAAAACGCGCCTTTTCAGACACGCCAGAAGATGATCCTGGGACGCCAGCGTTACCTCCTTGTAGCTCGGAACATCCTTCCCTACGGACCGCGCTTTCCAAGTGAATCCTAAACAGCTGGAAGTCAGGCGAAGCGCGCAAAGGGCTCCCGCCGCATTGAGCAATTGGCTGCCAGGGATATGAGCGGCGCCTTGATCGCGATCAGCATGTTGGTCGTTGACCTCGTCCAGCAAACCTAACGCTGCGCGTTGAAACAGCTCCGTGCGACTTGCAGGCCAGTCCCCTCTACCTGAGACGGCCGCGAGCATGAGGAGCGTCTGGGCATTGCCAAGTAGCTCGCCAAGTTCTCGGCGCTCAGCTTGCTCAAGAAAGTCCTCAGCATCTTCAAACCCATTGCTTTGGAGAATCTGCGCTTGCTCGGACCTGCTGAGCGCGAGCAATTGCACCACAAGGGTCTGGCCGCCCTTACGAACGTATGGCTTCAACGCTTCGAAGTCAGTGGTATGCAACCAATCCGCCGCGCGGCAGGACAAACGCATTCCACAGGGCGATATCTCTGCCAATTTGTGCGTAAGTTCGTCAACGGGTGATCGGCCTCCACGCCCACCCTGGGTCTCATCCAGTGCGTCAATCCAAAGCACCTGGTCAGATGGGATGTCATTGAGTGGCGTGTTGAGCAACTCACGGACCGTGAAGAAGGCCCCGTTAGTCGCCTGGGCTTGCGAGCGGAAGAGCTCGCTCTTGCCAGCCCCTGGATCTCCGAGAACGACGATATTCTTGACGTGCCGGAAGGCGCTAAAAGCTGCCGCCCCGCCATCTTCCAACTTCGGCTCTACTTGCTTGACCTGACGATCCACAATACAGCCTTCGAGTTATCGGCCAGCGGCCAGCTCACACAAGCGCCCCCAGACGATAGCAGGCCCCCACCCTTATGCCGCGATTCTACACGGCACATTGGACCACGGACGTAACTTTGCGGGGAAGCGTTTAAGGAAATTACGATACTAAGATGACAGCTAGCAACGCGATTGTGAGGGACGCATGATTTCTCCAGAGCGCGGCAACTCCATCGCTCGCCGCAAGCTACGAGTCAGCCTCACACACCAGCACGTGCGGCTAACAGCCACCCGCCGCGCTCCCATCGCATCCAGGCGGAGGTTAAGAAAACCTCTGCAAGGGGGGTGAAGATGCATCCGAAGGACGAGGACAAACCATCGTTTCATCTCCGACTGGCCTCAACGACTGAAGTTGTAAGCCAAGTCTTTGCAGAGCGCGAAAATTCGCAAAAAGAAGCAGCGCAATGAAAGATCGAGGTTGGTCAAATCGCCGGGCATCTCTCCCAGCTCACCTTTCATAGCGGCAGCGCTATGTGCTCAAGACACGAACGCGATGGGTCCAGCATTCACCTCGGGAAAACGCGTGTCCGATTGAGGCATATCTTTGAAGAGGGAAAGGAACGTCTTCGCTTCTGTTGAAGTCGGCTCAATCCAGCCCTGGATTGCGGCGGTGACCCTGGCCGCTGCATTGCAGATTAGAGGAATTACGTTAAAAACCACACGCTCCTCGGGCAAATTGAATCTGGATGCATATCTACAAAACTCACCTGATCCAAGGTAGGCCTTAATTTGTAACGCCAACGACGGTCTAATCCGAGTTGTGGCTTGGGGCAGTTCCAAGAGATCCCTCAGATCTTGCCATGCCAGATGGAGGTCGAACGTATCTCCTCCTTCCTCAGCAGCGACAAAGTCAAGCAGGACATACATCTCCATCCGACCAATCTTCTGCGCCTCTTGAATATAGTGCGTATAGAGCGTGCGGACCTTTTTCGCGTGATTATGATGGCGAGCATTTCTGAGCACCAAGATGGTTGCCAGTTCGGGGTGGGCATACCAGTCCAGCTCACATCGCGAGTCCTTTTCCGTCGCATCATATAGGCTGTGGAATGAATTCAGCACCCCAGTCCAGGCCATTTCGATGTTCCCGACAGCTTCGGCTCGATCCAGGAGTAGCAAACCATTGTTCGCTCGGAAATCTGCCTCTTGGAGAAGCCGCAACGCGTGTGAAAGATCATCAAAGGTATCTGTGAGTGTGGCCATATATCATGTATCCAGAAAAGAAGGAGTGGCGCGAAGTGGCGCGCTCGCACGGTGTCACCCTGTCGCAATGGCATCGGAAACTTTGATACAAACGGCTTTGCAGCCCTCTTCGAACGGGCGGAGAAATCGCCGCATAGATGCATCACTTTGTTAGGCAGAGCGCAAAAACAACCCGTAGTTCAGCGAAGAGAGCCCGGGGGAGTGCTTGCCCATACCGCTTAGCTTTTCCTTGGCAGTGAAGGCGCGGCTGTAAGTGGCGTGATGCTCATCATCGAGCTCGTGCCCGACGATCTGAGCGCGCAGTTCGGATGCTACACCGAGTGTTTGGAGCTCTTGAATGAAGGTCTTTCGCAACGAATGAAAGCCCCGCTTTGCCTTCGGCCAGTCCTTGCCAATTGTAGCCAAGTGTCGGCTAAACGCCTTCGTGATCCAATTGCCTTGACCATTGAGCGCGTCGCCCTTCGCCTGGGGAAACAGACGCTTGTGACCTACTGCTTTGCGGGTTGCAACCCAATCCATGAAGCCCAGTGCCAAGAGTTCCGGATGAAGAGGAACCGTTCGAAGGCTGACCTCCGTTTTGACCTTTTGGTTCTCGCCTTCGTCGGAAATTCGAATGCAAGGGAGCTTTCCTTCCAACAAGATGTCTGCAATCAAGAGCTGCCCCACTTCCGACGCTCGTGCGCCTGTGTAGAGGCCAAGGAGCGACGCCCATCGAGCATTCTCAGAGAGCTTCTCAAAGTTGCTCGGCGAGAAGATCGTTTGGATCTGATCACGGTCGTAAGCTTTGAAACCGAGCTTACGCCTAGCACGCTTCTCCCGCAGCGAGTAGCTCACATGCCCAGTCGCTGGGTTGTCGCCCTTGGCGTAGTAGCCAGACGCAATCGCCCAGTCAAAAAAGCCCCCTTTCCCACCCACATAACTCTGTTTGTTCGTCAGTGTTGGCGTCGACGCCCCGCCATCACGAAGGTGTTGATACCAGCGCGCCAGGTCGGGCCTAGTGACGGTGTGGATCCTTGACTTGGGCCCCAGGAACGCAACGAGCGACCCTACTGCGGCTGTCTTGATCGTGTATGTCTTGGGCAACGTGCGCGGCTTGATGCTTGCCAGCCACGCATCGCGCGCCTTCTCCAACGAAATCGTCTCGCTCACCTGAGGACGCGGCTCGCGAACGGGCGTCGGCTCGGGGTCGAGCATGCCAATGACCGCCACCTCTGCCGCCGTCGCGAAGTTGTGCGCTTGCCGGAACAGACGGACATCGTTTTCGCTGTCGATCTGCCAGCGTTCCGTGATCGTGCCGTCCGACGCTTGCGTTCGATGAAGCGTCAAATCGCGTCGATCTGCACCGCCGCTCACGCGGTCGACGAGCGCATCCAAATCCTTTTTACTAAAGCGGTCCACTCGCTGGTCCCTCAGCAGATCGTAGGCATGAGCATAGCCTGATGCCAAGACAATCGCGCGCAACCTGGCTGACGCCAAGTTCGACGTTCGAAGCGTTTGCTTGATGAGCCTGAGCCCAAGGACAGACTGCAAGTCGCTGGGCACGCGCTGGCGAAACGCGTAAGTGCCAGAAGGGTTACGGATAAGGTGATGGGGGATGCGCATTCGGGAGATGTGCCCCGATCTGTGTCCCGCTGGCAGACCTGTGTATTCGAAATAAGTTAAATACAATCAATAACTTAGATGAACATTGGCGGAGAGAGTGACGTCCATGTATTGGTCCACAGCAGTCCAGGAAGGACTTCGAACCGGTCATTTATCCCTCCGCGTCAACACCTTGCGCTCGCATGGCATCCAGCACCATCCACGCACGTGCGTTCACAGCGGCCTACAAATGGCATACTCAATGGCATACTGAAACCACCCAAGGGCCTCATGGCACTCCTGACAGATCTCAAGGCCAGAGGCATTCCCCCCGGTAGCCGACCGGTTCCCCACGGAGGCGTAACCGGTCTGACCCTGCTCCCCTCGAAGAAGCAAAAAGGCAGCGGCAAGTGGGTACTCCGCTACGTAAGCCCCGTTAGCGGCAAGCGACGCAATGCCGGGCTGGGCGCCTACCCCGCTGTGGGAATCGCCACGGCTGCAAAGATCGGCCGCGAGATGCGTGAGCAGATCGCAAACGGGCAAGACCCGCTGACTGAGAAGGAGGCTCAGGAACAGAGACGAGTAGTCCCAACCTTCCAAGAGGCTGCTATCCAAGTACACGAAGAGCTGAGGCCCGGCTGGAAGAACGCCAAACACGCTCAGCAATGGATCAACACGTTAACTGAATATGCCTTTCCCAAGATCGGCGCAATCCGGATCGATCAGCTCAGTCCGCGTCATGTGGCCGACGTACTAAGACCTATCTGGCTGGAGAAGGCGGAGACAGCTTCGAGGGTCAGGCAGCGGATTCATGCTGTGATGGCATGGGGATGGGCCCATGGCTTCAACAACGCGAACCCCGTCGACGTAGTGGGGCACCTTCTTCCTGGACAGGCGAGCATAAGCATCCGGCGGGAGCACCAGCCAGCCATGCCATGGCAGTCACTGCCAGCGTTTGCGGCCTCAGAGCTTGACTGCGCTGCGGATCTGGACGTCACAAGGCGAGCGATGCTCTTTCTTATTCTCACTGCCGCCCGTTCCGGGGAGGTCCGCGGGATGACTTGGGATGAGGTGGATCTCCAGGGCGCAGTCTGGACAATTCCGGCTAGCCGGATGAAGGCGAAACAAGCACATCGAGTACCCCTCTCAAGGCAAGCGCTGCTTCTGCTCCAACAGCAGTTCGGCCAGCACCATCAGCTGCCCTTCCCGTCTGTTCGCGCGAGAACCGTAATGTCTGATATGACCCTGACGGCGCTGTTGCGGCGACTAGAGGCTCCCAGCGACTCAAATGGTCGAGTGGCCACCGCACACGGTTTTCGCTCCAGTTTCCGAGATTGGTGCAGCGAGCATGGCTACGCCAGAGATCTTGCAGAACGTGCGCTGGCCCATACTGTTAAGAGTCAAGTGGAAGCGGCTTACCACCGCACCGACCTGCTGGAACAGCGTCGACCAATGATGCAGGCATGGAGTGATTACGTACTACCTAACTATGGGTGAGGCAGGACTGCGGGGCCAGCCTCCTTCCGGCCTCATTACCGTGGCGGTCCGCGCTAGGACCAGTACGTGCTGTTCCATATAGCCACCGGCAAGCCGCTTCCGGCCAGAAGCGGACACTGATCACCAGCCCCAAGCCGAACGTGCGACAGGCCTCTTCCAGTAGCTCGGCGGCGAGGCCCTACTGGTGGCGCATCACAGCCTGAAGCTCGGCATCCGGATCAATTAGATGCGAGTGATCGTCCTGGTCCAGTTGGGTCTCGGCCCAGTAGATGGTTCCGTTGAACCTGCCCCGTTCGATCGTATAGCCCTCGTAAACCGGCATGCCGGTGTCAATGCCAACATCCAAGCGAGCTCGCTAAGCACTGCTCGCTCGCGAGAGCTGAAGTGCCCAAATCGGCGCCACATCCCCGCCTGTGACCTGCGGTATGAAGCCGCCGACCTCCCGAAAAGTCGCAGCACTGGCACCAGCGCACTCCCGAGGTGAGGGCGCGTCGACGTGGCTAGGCGGTGACGGCAGCGTGGTGAAAATGTGGAGCCCGCCCAAACGCCGTTCTCATGGCGGAGGTAGCAGCATAGAGGGCGACACCACCACGGAGCGCCCCATGAGCAAACTTCCCCTCAATCCCGGCGCCGGCGTGGATGACCAGGACAAGGCGCACACCCCGGACAAGCTCCGGAACGATGACGCCACGTGGAAAGACAAGGACATGCCTGAGGCGGAACACACCGCCAAAACGGAAGATTACGAGCGTCCGGCAAAGCCCTAAGAGCCGGCTCCGCGATTCCACCCCATTCAGGAGAGCCAGATGGCCTTGATCCATTCGATTTTGATGGGAGCCGTCGCGGGAATGCGCGCGATGACCCCTTTGGCCGCAGTGACCAACGCCGCGCGGAGCGGTGACTTGCCCGCCGATAATGGTGCCCCTCGTCTTCTGGCCGACAAGCTCGCCTCCGCAGGCATGCTCGCATTGGCAGGCGGAGAGCTCGTTGGTGACAAGATGAAATCGGCCCCCGACCGCATCGTTCCGGCAGGCATGGTTGCGCGCGTCGCTACCGGGCTCATTGCAGGCGCGGCGCTCGCTCCCCATCGGCAGCGAAAGCTTGGCGCGCTTCTCGGTGCCGGCGCCGCCGTTGGTATGGCCTACGTGACCTTCAACCTGCGCATGCGAGCAATCGCCCGCTACGGCCAAAGCAGCACAGGAGCCGTGGAAGACGCCATTGCCGTCGGCAGTGCTGCCCTCATCACAAAATGGGCTGCCGGGGGCACCACACCGAAAGAACGTCGGAGATGAGACCCCTGCAGTGGGGTCCTCCGTCGGTGGTCCCGGGTCTTCCGAACGGGACGACGTCCGCTTGGGCAGCGGACACGAGAATCTGCCACCACAGCCCCGTCACGGGTGGCCGGACATGCTCTGACCGTTCCCTTGTTCAGGAGGCCTGATGCCAACCTCATCGTTCGTCGTTCGCTCCTTTGAAGCGAGTTTTGCTTCGTCCGGCGATGTGGCACGCATACTGTCGTTGACGGTTGAGTGTGGCCAGTGCAGAACGACCACTGCCTCGACCACAGCCTCCCTGATCGAGCTTCCAGGTGGCGCGCTTTTTCGCTGTGTGCAATGTGGGTCCCATCACGCGGTCAGCAATGCCCGGCTCACGGCTGCTCACCCGCCTTTCAAGGCAACTGCGCAGCCCGCTCCTGCAGGGCCGATACGGGTCCGTCCCGTGGTTCCTGTATCTCGCCAAGCCTTGGTGATCGAAACCAGGTAGCAGCCTGGTGGGGCTTGGGCTGGGCATGGATGTGCTTTTTCCGCTCGTCCCAAGCCCGGAGCAAAGAAGCCGGGCGGGAGCACCAGCCCCTTGGCTCCTCCTGTCGCGGTCGCCTATGATGAAACCCAGGCTCAGGCCCGCGCCTATTGACCCACGGGCCCCTTGACGCGAACGTTCGAGCATGCCAAACACAGGGCGGTTCTATCTGTTTGAAGTAAACGTGCACCCAGCGCGGCCAGGTTCGGACAAGGAGTCCAGAGTGGTCCGTGTTCAGGCCGAATGTCTTTCCTGCCACCACGTCACTCAGGCCGACGCCCCGCCCAGCCTTGTGAACATACCGGGAGGAGGCGCGGTGCTGGAGTGTCCTGCGTGCGGGAGCCGTCAGGCTATTTCGGCGGCTCGGTTCGTTGAGTTTTCTCGGCGGTCGGTCGGGGGCCTCGCCTCCCCGGATGCACCACAACAGTAATCCGGGCCTGAACAGCTGATAGATGCAGACCGCACGCGTTGCGCATGCCCCTGCACTCTGAAGCATCTACGGGTTCTCCGCGCTGGGGCACGCTCGGGCGTACAATGAAGGTCCGCGATTGGCTCAATTTCGTATGGGCAAAACGCCGGCCCTCTTCAAACGAATATTGATGGTGTGGACACGGAGCGGCCGTCCGTCGCACGCATGTCCACCGCCTCATTTGAGCCCATCGCGCGAAGCGGTGTCTGCGTGCAAGAGGCTGAAGGGCGAGCGCCGTCCGCAGTCAAATGCGATGTCTCCGGTGAAGTGACGCCTCTGTGCTCCCAGCCGTCCTGCACCGCTGCAAGCAATCGGCTGGCACAGCGAACAGCGCTCCCGAGGGACGAATCCAACCCCACGATGTAGACGAAGCAGCCGTCGAACTTCGCCGATGCAGTCTCCAGGCCCGCTGCGTAAACCATTTCGCGTTTGAGTGCCTTGAACCATCGCCTGGGCGGCTCGGCCTCCAACTCGATCACAACGGCGGCTTCGCCGAAGTCCAGCAGCATCGCTTCGATCCTCAACACCTTGGGAACCGACGGAGTTTCTTTTGTTGCGGCCATTGCCGTTCTCCTCTGGAACAATGACGGAAAAGTACACTCAGCACGCGCCAAGACGGCGTCAACATTCTCAGGCCGTAATTGAGGCAATTCTGCCCCGCTGGCCGGGGCGTTATGTTGGGTTCCGACCCGTGTCGTTGCCGTAACGCGACGCCCATGCGTCGAAGCCGCTCCCCGGAACAAGCACGCCCAGCCGCTGTAGCGCGTACGTGCGCGCTTCCGCGTCTGCACCCCGGCAGATGTAGTCCGAGGCAGTAGCGAGCATGGCGACGAACTCTGCTTCGGGGTACCGTGTAGACCACACCGGAAGAAGCACTTCCAGCTCTTCGAGCATATGGTCGATGTCGACGCGGTCGTACATGGCTCAATGCGGCGGCCGGTACCTGCGCAGCTCGGTCGTCAGTACGCCTACCTCCTCCACGGCTTGCTTGAGCTGATCTTCGCTCAGGCCAAGCTCCCGGGCCCAGAACCGAAGCTCCCATTCCTCATTGATATTGATCCGATCCGGATCCTTCGGCTTGCCGCCGGGCGTCTCCGCCGGGGTGGGTGGTCTGCGCATCCTCATCCTCCTAACAGGAACCCAGGCGGACCACATGGTCCACCTCATCGAGCCAGATCAAGTGAACACCCGCATCGCCGGTGTCCAGCCGCACCACCCCATTGGTGCCCTCGTTCCCGTCTGCATCAAGAAACTGCTGCACGGTCGGTCGCTCCGGTACCGTCGCCACGATCACCTCACCGGTGCGCAGGTGAAGTTCGGCGACGATCTCGCCACCCAGCTGCAGCTGCAGTGCTTTCAGTCGGTCTATGGCGGCCGCTTCAGTGTGGACGCGGGGGGCATGGTGGGTCATTCGCCTTTTCTCCTGCCGGAAAAGCGCACTGTAGCGATCGGCCTGCGATCACCTGCTGTGCTTGGCGTCGTGCTCATGCGAATCCCACCGCCCCTGTCCATCACTTGAATTTGACGCAGGCGGCGCGGTGAACCGCCCGTGACGATGACGTCGACGGCTTCTACCTGCACGAACACGGGAGCGTCTCATGGCCTTGGCGCCTGTCGCGGCAGGATCCACACTCCTCATCGATGGGAATGTGCCATGTCCTACACCGTCCGCCTGCGCGTTACCTCCGTCGTTCTCGGCTTGGTGGTCGCCGGTGCGCTGAATGCACAGAGCGCCCCGAGTCCACGCCCTGCAGAACGCACGTCCACCCACGCCACAACCGGCGCCAACCCATCGGGCGAGCTGCGCCAGCGCCAAGCATTGGGCGTCTTGGCCGCCATCAACCAGGCAGAGGTCAACGCCGGGCAGCTCGCGCTTGCCCGCGGTCAGAACGCAGCCACCCGCCAGTACGCCCAGACCATGATCCAGGAACACACGCAGAACCAGCGCGCGCTGGAGGCTTGGCAGCCTGACAAGCGTAGCGCCCCGGCACAGGCAAAGGCCGCCGAAGCGCAGGCCGAGGCGGCGACGCTGGCCAGGCAACAAGGCGCTGCCTTCGATGCCGCCTACCTCAGCGCCATGGTGACAGATCATCGCAAGGCACTGGACACGCTGGACACCGTGATCATCCCGGCCGCCACGCAGGCCGATCTGCGCACGTTCCTCAAGGAAACGCGCACACATGTCGCCGACCACCTTGCGCGGGCCGAGCGTCTGGCGGGCAACGCGACAGCGGCTGACTGACACTTACGGAGCACGCCATGCATGTTCCCGATCCGCGCAACGTCGAGGCGACCGACCCCGCTCTGATCATGCGCGCCCTGACCATCCAGGCCGACGTGGCGCAGGTCATGACCGCATGGTGCGACCCAAAGGTACAGCGCCAGTTGTTTGCCGGCGCTGCCGAGCTCGTCGAGTTGGGCAGCGAGGCCAGTCTGTGGCGGCTGACCGCGCCGTTGGGCCGGCATCCGGTTGTTCGCCTGCGCACGCACGCACCATCAACCATGCTGGTGCAACAAGTGCTTGAAACAGATGATGGCGCTCAGGCTGCCATCTCACTTGCGGTGCGGCCCTGCGCGCACCGCCCTGGGGTCGAAGTTGAGCTGCGCGTCCGCTATGCGCCAGACGGCCTGATCGAAGGTCTGTTGACCCGGCTGCTTGATCCGCCGCCGGGTGCGCTGGCCGGTCAGATTCTGAGACGGCTTCGCGCGCTGCTCGAAAGTGGCGAGATCCCCTCCCTGACGTCCAACCCGGCCGCACGCTGAGGCCGAACAGGAGTTACCGACGCGAGCGCTGTGCTGGAACGGCGTCAACGAGCTACGCGTGGAAACCACCCCGGACCCGGTGTTGGTTGCGCCAGGCGACGCCATCATCAAGGTCGGGCTGAGCACCACCTGCGGCTCTGACCTGCATTTCATCGACGGCTACATCCCCGGCATGCGCGAAGGCGACATCATCGGCCACGAGTTCATGGGTACCGTGGTAGACACCGGGCCGGCCGTGACGGACGTGCGTCCGGGCCAACGCGTCGTGGTCCCCTCCTTCATATCCTGCGGCAGTTGTTGGCATTGTGGGCGCCTCGAGTATTCCCTGTGCGACAACACCAACCCCAACGGGCACCTGCAGGAACCCGCGCTTGGGTATCCCACCGCCGGTATCTTTGGCTACACACATGCGTTTGGGGGCTACG
Organism: Stenotrophomonas sp. TWI273; assembly: GCF_039674765.1. Classification (NCBI taxonomy): domain Bacteria; kingdom Pseudomonadati; phylum Pseudomonadota; class Gammaproteobacteria; order Lysobacterales; family Lysobacteraceae; genus Stenotrophomonas; species Stenotrophomonas sp. TWI273. The sequence goes on along the minus strand of NZ_JBDJOA010000004.1, from coordinate 133,322 downwards.
CGGGGTCGCACGCCGACTATATCCGCGTTCCCCACGCGGATGTCGGGTGCTTCCCGGTGCCCGACGGGGTCAGCGACGAAGACGCGCTGTTCCTGTCCGATGCCGGACCCACCGGCTTCATGGGTGCGGACTTCTGCGATATCCGGCCCGGGGACATCGTGGCGGTGTGGGGATGTGGGGCGGCCGGGTTGATGGCCCAGCAGAGCGCACGCCTGATGGGCGCCGAACGGGTGATCGGAATTGATCGGCTGCCCGAACGGCTGGTCATGGCGCGTGACATCGTGGGCAGCGAGATCATCGACTACAGCGCCGTGGACAGCGTGCCGGATGCACTACGCGAGCTTACTGGCGGCCATGGCCCCGACGCCTGCATCGACGCGGTGGGAATGGAAGCGCATGGTAAGGGGCTTGGCCATGCCTATGACCGCGTCAAGCAGGCCCTGCACCTGCACACCGACCGCGGCCAGGCGTTACGCGAAGCTGTGATGGCCTGTCGCAAAGGCGGAACGCTCTCGGTGCTGGGCGTGTATGGGCTGATGGACAAGTTCCCGCTGGGCACGTTGATGAATATGGGCATTACGGTACGCACCGCTCAGCAGCACGGCCAGCGCTACCTGCCGAGGTTGCTGGCGTTGGCGCAGCAGGGCAGCTTGCTGCCCCGCTTCATGGCCACCCACCGGATGCCGTTGGAAGACGCCGTTCGCGGCTACGATCTGTTCAAGCACAAGAAGGACGGCTGCGTTCGGGCGGTGTTCGTTCCGGGTGGATGAAACAGCGATTGCGGGTCGGCGCCGCATACGCGTCGGAGCCCGCCACCGGACGGCCATTCCAGCGTGCCCTGTCCCCTGCCGGGTGCGTGACCGCACCCGGCGTCCGCCAGGAATTGATCAGGGCTCCCGCGGCCTGCGCAGCACGGCCCCCGCTCCCACGCCTGCGCCCAGTTCGGCGCCAGTGGGCGGTTGTACGGCCGGATTGGACAGCGTGCGCGTTGTCATCTCCTCGACCGCTGCCTTTTCTGCGGCTGTCAGGCCCACGGAGAAAGATCCATCGCCGCCATCCAGGGCAGCCTGGGCGTCGCGGTCGCTCACGCGTTCCCACAAGTCGCCGCTGTTCCAGCTGCCCTCACGATCGCCTTCGCCCTGGGACATGTCCATGTACAGGTCGGTGAACGCAGGATCGCCGGGCAGCTTGCCAGGCGGGAAGTTGGGGTTGATGCTGTAGAGCGCCTTTTCGAACGACTTCTGGTGGGCCACCTCCCGCGTCATCAGGAAGCGGAGGGCGTCCTTGATGCCGGGATCGTCCGTAACGTTGATCAGCCGCTCGTAGACGATCTTCGCGCGTGCCTCGGCGGCAATGTTCGAACGCAGGTCCGCAGTGGGCTCACCAATGGAATCCACGTAGGCCGCCGTCCACGGCACGCCACTGGAATTGACCAGCGCGGGTCCACCGCCGTAGAGGATCTGCTCGGTATGGCTGGTGCTGTTCTGGCCGAGCGTGCGCATTTCCTCGACCTCGGCCATGGCCTCGGACTGCACCGCCTTCGGGCCTTGGTTCAACATGGCGATGATCGTGCCGATGATTTCCAGGTGACTGATCTCTTCCGTAGCGATGTCATACAACATATCCTTGCGCCCGGGGTCGCACTCGCCAAGCGCCTGGGTGAAGTAGCGCATGGCAGCGGCAAGTTCGCCTTGTGGACCGCCAAACTGTTCCAGCATCAAGGTCGCCAGTGCCGGGTCGCTCTGGCGCACGCGAACGGTGTACATCAACTTCTTGTGGTGAAGAAACATCTCGGTCTCCTTCTCGGGTGTCACCGGGGCGTCCCGGGTCGCATGACAATGCGCGTGCGATGCGTGCAGGCCCGTCGAAGCAATGTGGGGGTTGGATGATGCCGTGCGCGCGGATGCTGATGCATCGTTCACGCAACGCTGCAGGGATAAGAAACGAAAAACCCCGGCGTCATGCCGGGGTTCTTCCTGTAACTTTTCAGTGCGATAGGCGTACATACACGCGCCTATACGCGGTGTAGCAATGGACTATTTTTTGGCGGTGACGCCCGGGGTACCGTCGCGCACGAGGAACTCCTCGGTGACGTCGGGCAGGTTCTCAAGCAGCCAAGCAGCCATCGCCTCTTCCTGGACTAGGATTTCACCGCACACCTGTGCCACCTCATGCTCGCCGGCGGTCCGCGCCGCAGCGATCAGCGACGTGTAGCTAGCGATTTCGAAACACTCGAACACATAGCCGGCCATGGCGCCTTTGACGATCTCGTCCGAAGCGGTCATGCCGCCAATCGCCTGCCCCACAGCGGCCATCTTCCCCAACGTGTCCTTGAGAATGGAGGGCGAGCCACCCAGGCGGTTGATGCACTGCTCCAGGCGCTCACGCTGGCCCACCGTTTCTTGGATGTGCTCCTCGATACGCGCCTTCAGCTTGGGATAGTGCTCGATGCGACCCGCCTGTGCCTTCAGCATCTGCTCTGCCTGCTGCTCCATGGCATGAGCATCGCGCAGCCAGTCCAACAGGTTTTCCTTGATCTCGGTCATGGTGACTATTCTCCCTAGAAGGACGTCCAGCTTGCAGGACGCGTTGTCAACCGACTGCCAAAAGACGGTGGATACACCGTGTCCATCCGGTGCAGAAGGTGTTAGGGCCTCCACAACTGAATTAGCGTTCGCCATAAAGAAAAGGCCCGGTACCGGAGCCATTGCGCTCCCGGTGCCGGGCCAACGGGTGATGCTCAGGGGTTACTTCTGCTGGCGACCGCCCTGCTGACGACCACCCTGGTTGTTACCCTGGTTGTTACCCTGGTTGTTACCCTGATTGTTGCCCTGGTTGCCGCCATCGTCCTGGCGCTGCTGACCGCCCTTCTGGCCGATCTCGGACATGTGTTCGCGGTCCTGGCTCACGGCCTCGCCGCCCTTGCGACCTGCTTCGCGTGCTTCCTCAGAAGTGAATTCATGCGCGTTGCCAGACTCGTGCGCGGCGCGACCGCCCTGCGCGGCGATCTCACGCTGCTTGTCTTCGTCCATGCCAGCGAAGCCACGATTGGACTGGTTGTTGCTGTTTGCCATTTCGTTCTCCTAGCGTAGAAGTCGGCGGGACTGCCGACGTATCCAGCGTAGAGCGCGATGCTTGAAAACCCCGTCGAGCGCATGAGGACGAAACGCGATACCGGACGCGGCAGTAGTCCACGACATCATGACACGGACGCTTCAGCGTTCCGCAGCATGACGTCGTGCAAGCAGCATCAGCGCGCGGTCGACCAACACGACCGAACCGTCGTCGCCGATCTCCGTCGCCGCAGCCGCACTGCTGATCATGATCTTCCAACGACCGGTATCCAGCGCTGGCAGCATGAACCGTTGATCTGTGGCGCCCGCATTGATCAACAACAGCAGGCTTGTCTGGCGGGGCGTCTGCCCGGCGTCCAACGCTGCGGGCATCTCAAGCATCAGACTGCGCGCCTGGGGATGATTCCAGTCGTCCACGGTCATTGGCTGCCCGTCGGCTTGGTACCAGTGCACGCCTTCTTCAGAGTGCGCGTCGCGTGCCTGCAGGAAGCGGCTGCGACGCAACTGGGGGTAGCGGCGTCGCAACGCCAGCAGTCGGCGGACGAACGCGCTGAGCGAGCGACCTTCCGCGTTCTGGGCGCGCTCCCAGTCCAACCATGTTAACGGGTTGTCCTGGCAATAGGCATTGTTGTTGCCGTTTTGTCCATGTCCGAATTCATCGCCGGCCAGCAGCATCGGCGTCCCTTGGGAGAATATGAGGCTGGCCAACAGGTTGCGTACTTGCCGTTGGCGCAGCGCGCGCACGTCTGGGTCGTCGGTGGGACCCTCCGCGCCATGGTTCCACGACAGGTTGTTGTCGCTGCCATCCTGGCCATCTTCACCATTGGCGTTGTTGTGCTTGTCGTTGTAGCTGACCAGATCGTGCAGGGTAAATCCGTCGTGTGCAGTAACGAAATTCACCGACGCCGACGGGCGGCGCCCGAGGTGCGAGAACAGATCGGCCGAGCCCATCAGCCGTGTGGCGAAGTCCGACAACTGTCCTTCGTCGCCCCGCCAGAACGCGCGCATGGTGTCGCGAAACCGGTCGTTCCATTCCGACCAGCCCGGCGGGAACCGGCCCAGCTGGTAGCCGCCCGGCCCGATATCCCATGGTTCGGCAATCAACTTCACCTGGCTCAGAACGGGATCCTGACGTACCGCGTCGAGGAAGCTGCTGGAGGGGTCGAAACCGGCGTGCTCGCGCCCCAGGATGGTGGCCAGGTCGAAGCGGAAGCCATCCACGTGCATGTCCTGCACCCAGTATCGCAACGAGTCCATGACCATGCGCAATGCACCGGCGTTGGTCAGGTCGAAGGTGTTCCCGGTGCCGGTGTCATTGATGTAGTAACGGCGGTCGTCGGCAAGCCGGTAGTAGCTGGCATTGTCGATGCCTTTGAACGACAGGGTCGGGCCCAGTTCATTGCCTTCGGCGGTGTGGTTGTAGACCACGTCCAGGATCACCTCGAGCCCGGCGTGGTGCAGCCCGGCGACCATCTGCTTGAACTCGGCGATGTCCGTTCCGGACAGGAAGCCCGGGTGGGGGGCGAAGAAACCCAGGGTGTTGTACCCCCAGTAGTTGCTCAGACCACGCTCGACCAGATACTGATCATCGACGTGTGCGTGCACGGGCAACAACTCCAGCGCGGTCACGCCCAGGTACCGGAGGTGGTCGACCAGTTCATCGGCGTGCACGGCGGAGAACCGTCCCCGCAGGGCGTCCGGCACAGAAGGCAGCTGCATCGACAGGCCGCGCACGTGGCCTTCGTAGATAACCGACCGGTCCCAGGGCGTACAGGGTCGCCGGTCACGCCCCCAGGTATAGGCCGGATCGACCACCACGCATCGTGGCATGTACGGCGCGCTGTCGCGTCGGTCCATGCTCAGGTCGGCGTCCTTGTGCCCGATCGTGTAACCGAACAGATGGGGCGCCCATTTGATGTCGCCCACGAGTTGTTTCGCGTAAGGGTCGAGCACCAGCTTGTGCGGATTGAACCGGTGTCCGGCATCCGGCGCATACGGCCCATGCACCCGGTAGCCGTAGCGCATGCCGGGCCGGGCATCGGGCAGGTAGCCGTGCCACACCTCGTCGGTGTATTCAGGCAGTGCGATCCGCTCCACCTCCCGGCCACGTGCGTTGAACAGACACAGCTCAACCTTGGTGGCGTGCCGGCTGTACAGGGCGAAGTTCACGCCCATACCGTCCCAGGTGGCACCCAGCGGAAACGGCTGACCTTGTCGCACGCGTGAACGGGCTCCCACGGCGGCGCGGGTCATGCCTGCGGCGCCTGGTCGTGCTGGGCCGCTTCGATTTCGGCGGCGACCAGTTGCTCTGCCATGCGCCAATGCCGGTCGGCCTGCCCGTCTGGTCGCCCTTCGGCTTCCCAGATCTGCCTGGCCAGCTCCTGGGTCCGGTACTGCTTCTGCACGTCGTCCATGGGTCTCCTGTCAACGTAGGTAAATGGCCACCGGGCTGCCGCCCAGCAAGGTGCGCAGGCGCACGGGCCGTCGCCCGGCGTCGATCGTGGCGCCGGTCAGCACGTTGCGATACCGGCCCGGTGGAACCTGCAGCGCCGCCCCGCGGCAGTGCGAGTCGGCGAGCCCGGCACCGAGTACTGCGGGGCTGCGATGAGTGTGCCTGGCCACCAACACGAGAAGCCGCACCTGGCCGTGCTGGCGGGAAAATGCCAGCAGCGGCACGTGCGCGGGGATCTGAAGGGGCTGGTAGTCGCCCTGGGCGAACAGCGCGGGCTGCTGTGCCCGGCAATCCAACAACCGTTGCACCAGGCGCGCCTTCACCGCGCCGTCCTGCCAGTGCTGGAGCAGGTGCGACCACGTGCGTGTGTCGTCCAGCCAGCCGCGGCGCAGCGGGTAGTCCACGTCCTGGCGGTTGTCCGGATCCACCAGCGACAGGTCCCAGCCTTCGGTGCCTTGGTACAGGTCCGGCACTCCCGGCAAGGTCAGCCGCAGCGCGGTCTGGGCCAGGGCATTGCGCGCGCCGGCCGCCGCCACCGCGCTGACGCAGAGGTGCAGACGCCGCCGTATCGGTTCGCCGCGCGGCGAAAGCAGCACGCCCTCCACGAACGCTTTCACATCCCGCTCCACCGCTTCCACAGGATCGGCCCAACTGGAGTGCAGCGCGGCCTCACGCAGTGCCTTGGCCTGCCATTGCACGATGCGCGCGGTGAACCACGACATGTCGACCGGCGTTACCGGCCATGCGCCCACGAGCGTTTGCCAGAGCATCTGCTCTACGTCCGGCGGGGGCAACGGCATGCCGCTGCGCGTAGCCAGACGCCGCAGCACGCCGGTCTGCCGCACCCACCACGGCGGTCGCTCCGACAGCACGGCCAACCGGGCCCGCGCGTCCTCGCCACGCTTGTGGTCGTGGGTGGCGGTGGCCAGCAGTGCGTAGGGGTGGCGTTCGCGCCTGGCGAGGGCGCAGGCGTGCATCTGCGCCGTGTCGAGGGCGAACCGGTCCGGGTCGCTGCCCACTTCGTTGCGTGACAGTAGTACGCCATGGCGGTAGAACGCGCGGTCCTCCACCGCCTTGGCGTTCAGCGGAGCGCTCAATGCCTGGATGCGCCGACGCAACCGGTCGCGCGCGCGCTTCTGTGCGGGCGCCTCCGCGTCACCCCAGAACCAGTCTGTCAGCTGCCGGGCCACCAGCGCCGTGTCTTCGGGCGTGCTTCGTTCGACCGCCTCCAATGCCTGCGCCCAACTCGCGCGATCACCTGGGCCGTGCCGCCGACCATGCACATAGCTGCGATACACCGGGAAATGCACCAGCAGCTCGGTCATGGCGCGCTCCACCACCGGCGCGCCCGGCGCTGCAGTGTCCAGGTGGCCAGCGCGGCCGAGGCGACGCACCACGGCCAGCGTGGCATCCCGCTCGCTGCGCAGGCCGGTCTGCAACACCTCGCGCCTGCACGCCTGTTCAACCGTGGCAAAGCACGACGGTCGTCCGGAAGCGCGGTGCCAATGCCGGGCCAGCGGTGTCTGCCCGCGTGCGTCGTGCAGCCACGCAGATACCTGGTCCATGAAGTCGTAGCCGGTGGTGCCGTCGCAGGACCAGTCGTCAGGCAGCGATTCGTCCGGCGCCAGGATCTTCTCCACCCACAACAGTGGCGAAGTCCCCCGCCCCGCACAGGCCTGCGCCATGTCCCGGCGAAGCCGCGCCAGGTAGCCACGCGGGTCCACCAATCCGTCGACATGGTCCACACGCAGACCGTCGATGATCCCGGCTTCCAGCAGCGACAACGGCAGACGGTGCACCGCCTGGTACACATCCTCGTGTTGCACCTGCAGTGCCACCAGGCTGGCGATGGTGAAGAAACGCCGATAGTTCAGCCGGTCGTCGCCCTGGCGCCACCAAGTAAGCAGGTAAGCCTGCGCCTCAAGCAATGCGCGCCAGTCCGGGTCTGCGCTCGATACCCGCGCATTGAGGGCCGCGCAACGCGCCGCGATAGCGTCGCCGCCGGCACCCTCCGCCGACATGGGCAGGGTCAGCGGCAGCATGACGTCGTGATGCATGAGCACCACCCCGCCATCGCGCGTGGCCAGCCGCAGCACGGCGTCATCCAGGGCGGCCGCCAGCGGGCGGTCCAGCACGGGCAGGATGACGCGGCCGTTGGCACCGGGCGCCCGCCAGTCGATGTCGAACCAGCTGGCGTAGCGGCTGCCGCGCCCGTGCGCCAGTACATCCCACCACCAGCGGTTGTCCGGATGGGCGGCCAGATGATTCGGCACGATATCCAGCACCAGCCCCATGCCGTGCGCACGAGCCTGGCGGGACAGCGCGCGCAACGCCGGCTCCCCGCCCAGCGCATCGCTCACCGTGGTCGGGTCCACGCCATCGTAACCGTGGGTGGACCCGGGAACGGCGCGCGTCACCGGCGACAAGTACAGATGGCTGATGCCAAGGCGCGCGTAATAGTCCACCTGGTGAGCAGCGTCGGCCAATGTAAACCCGGCATGCAACTGCAGCCGCGCGGTCGCACGTACCGGCGTCATGGACTGTTCCTCCCGCGCACCTCGGCCATGCACGCCATCGCCTCCTGCAGGGCTGCCCCCAGACGCCGTGGCAGGCGTCTGCGCCAATTGGGATGTTGGTCGACGGTGCCTGGCAGGTTCACCTGCCCATCCAGGCCCAGCGCGTCCTCCACCGGCACCAACGCAAGCGGCGCCGCGCTGGACGCCACATGGCGCAGAGCAGCCAGCCGGACGGCAGCGGCATCCTTGTGGGATCCAATCGGCAGCACACGATCAAGCTGTGCCACGTCATGCCGTCGCTGCATTTGTTCGTGGCGCAGCGTGGACGCGTCCAGCTGCCCGAGCCGCTCACGCCAGCGCAGGTCGCAGCCCCGCCGCCAACCCACCAGGGTGGGCAGATCGTGAGTGCCTGTCATGGCCACCGCATCGCGGCGCCACGCCTGCGGGGGCAGGAACGCGCCGGCGGCGTCACGACAGAAGGCAAGCACGTCGGTTCCCAGCACGCCGCGCTTGGCTAACAGCGTGCGGATGTCCGGCGACACCAGGCCAAGGTCCTCCCCGATGACGATGCAGCGCTGCCGCCAGGACTCGATCGCAACCAGGTTGAGCAGATCGCGTACCGGATAGCGCAGGTAGGCGCCCTCCCCCGCGTCCGCGCCGCCGGGCACTACCCACAACCGCTGCAACCCGAGGATGTGATCGATACGGACCCCGCCGCGATCATGCATGACCGCACGCAGCAACTGGATGAAGGGCAGGAAGCCACGGCTGGCCAACCCTGTCGGGGAATAGCTGGTAATGCCCCATACCTGGCCCGCCGCACAGAACGGGTCTGGCGGTGCGCCCAGCAACAGCCCGTGCAGTGCCGTGTCGCCCGCGGCATGGGCCTCGGCACCGTGCGGATCGAAGCCAATGGCGAGGTCGGCGATCAGCCCGATCTTCATGCCGGCACGCCGTGCGCCATCGTGCACGCGCTGCCAGCCCCGCGTGGCAAGCCATTGTGCGAACAGGTACACGGCCGGGTTGTGGCCATGCCGGGTATGCATGAAGGCGACGTGTGCGGCCAGTGCCGGTCCGCCGTCGCGCTCATAGCGCTGCAGGTCCGTCATTACGTCGGGCGCAGCCTGCCCGCAGGCGCGGTGGACCCGGGCCAGCCAGCGCCACTTGGCCGCCGCGGCTGCGGGCCAGTCGATATAGTCGCCCTGCTCAAGGCGCTCCAGTTCGCCGCGCAGATCCGGGTCGCCCATCAGCACCGCGCGCGCGCCATCCCCCAGCAGCTCGACCGGCGCGGCATACAACGGTTCCAGAAAGCGCCGGTCACTCGGGGAATAGGGGCTGAACCCGGCATCAATCCCACCGGCGGCGTGCACCGGCCCCAGCGCCAGTGCGTCGGCCCCGGCGCCCGCGGCGCGCCACGCCCATTCGCCGCAGGCAGCCGTATCGCCCATCCCGGCGTCATGCTCGCCACGCGCAGCGTAGGCCTGCAGTACAAGGCCCCAGCCCCGTACTTGCGGTCCCAGCGCATCGCACATGCCGAAACAGCGCGGCGGTGCCACCGCTACACGCAGTTCGGCAGTGCCCTGCCGCAACAGCCAGTAGCCGGGGCGGCCAGGTGCCTGCACGCTGCCTGCTGCGTCCGTCCGCCCGGCCACCAAGCTGCCGTCCTCGTGCTGCCATTCGCAGGCCGCCTCGGCCGCCCCGATCTCCAGCCATTCCTGTACCTGGCACGTCCGCAGCGGCGGCGCTACGCTCCCGACGGCCTGGTGCATTGCCTCACGACGCTGAGCCGCGGTTGTGGCCGGGAGCCCAAGCGCCCGCAGTACCTCGGCCAAGGTGGCGTCGGCCACGCGTCGGCTCTGGCCATTCACGTCGGTCCAGGTGCAACAGAGGCCAGCGGCGCCGGCCAGTTCGGAGAGCGAAGGCACATTGATCATGGCAGGGGGCCCACCCATGCGACGAGCGAGTCAGGGGCCAGTCGTCCATCCGGCAGCGGCGCGCCAATGCGGAATACCACGTCGCCCGGCGTAGGCGTCAGTTGCACCTCGTCGCTGCCCACGTTGATCGCCAACCACCACTGCTGCTCATCCACCTGCCAGCCGGCGCATAGCGCGCGCGGCGCCACCAGGTGGGCATCAAGCGATGCAACGTGGCTGGCGGTCGAAAGCCACCGCGCGCGGATGGCCAACAGGGCGCGGAACCAGTCCAGCCACACCGCCGCATCTGCGTCATCGGCCGCGGGCCAGGCGCAGCGCGAATGCTCGAATGTGGCAACCGCGTTGGGGTCCGCAATTGCCGCACGCTCGGCGCTGTCCTGGTAAGCGCTGAACGGGGCGAACTCGGCCCGGCGGCCTTCGCGGACCACCGCGTCAAGCGGAGGACGGTAGTCGGTGAAGAACAGGAAGGGCGTCGACGCCCCCCAGGGCTCGCCCATGAAGAACAACGGCACCATGGGCGTCAGCGCGGTCAATGCGACCGCAAGCGATGCACGGCGTTGTCCCACCAGCGTTACCAGCCGCTCGCCATGCGCCCGGTTACCTACCTGATCGTGGTTCTGGCTGAACACCACGAACCGCTCCGGCGGCAGGCCGGCGCTCGACTCACCGCGGCGGCGTCCGGCATGGTTGACCTCGCCCTGCCAGGCGAAGCCTTCGGCCAACACACGCCGGAGGTGTTCGGCGGGGCCATCGGCGTAATCACGGTAGTAGCCTTCGTCCTCGCCGGTGAGCAGGACATGCAGGGCATTGTGGAAATCGTCGTTCCACTGGGCGGTAAAGCCATTGGCCAGCAGTGAGGCTTGGTTGTCTTCGTTTTCCAGCACCAGATGCACGTGGCGCCCCGGCAGAGCGGCACGCACCTGCGCCTGCAGCGCATGCAGGAAGCTGCGCGGCTGTATCGCATGCACCGCGTCCAGCCGCAGGCCGTCAAACTGGTATTCGTCCAGCCACATCAACGCGTTATCGATGAAATAGCGCTGCACCGCCGGCTGCCGGAAGTCGATCGCATCCCCCCAGGGGGTTGTCACATCGGTGCGGTAGAACGCCGGCGCCACTGCCGAAAGCGGATTGCCCTCCGGGCCAAAGTGGTTGTAGACCACATCCAGCAGCACCATCATGCCCAGACCATGCGCGCGGTCCACCAGTGCCTTCAGGTCGGCCGGGTCACCGTAAGCGGCCGCAGGTGCGTAGTGCAGCACGCCGTCGTAGCCCCAGTTGCGGTTGCCCGGAAAGCTGGCCACGGGCATCAACTCCAACGCCGTGATGCCCAACGCCGCCAACGCGGGCAACTGCTCACCAACCGACGCGTAGGTGCCCGCGGCCGCACCGACATGCAGCTCGTAGATAACCGCCTCGCGCCAAGGACGGCCGCGCCACGGGTGCTGCCAAGCGTAGTCGGTTGCCAGCAGGGCACTTGGGCCGCACACCCCCTCCGGTTGCCAGCGCGAAGCCGGGTCGGCAATGCTGATACTGCCGTCAATGCGGAAGCGATAGTGGGCGCCCGCGTGGGCCGCAAGCTGCGTGGCGAACCAGCCGTCGCCGATGGCCGGCATCGGCAGCGCTTCGCCTTCCAGGATCAGCTCGACGCGCTGGGCTGCCGGTGCCCACAGGGCGAATGACCACTGGCCGTCGCCCAGTGGCCAGGCCCCCCATCGCTGTGCGGTGCTCATGGGCGTGGCCTCAGGTACACCGTCGCCAGCGGTGGCAACGTCAGCGACAGCGCCTGGGGCTGGCCATGCATCGGCTGCTCGACCGCATGCAGGCGGCCTCCGTTCCCGATGTTGCTGCCGCCGTAGAACGCACTGTCGGTGTTGAGCACCTCGTCCCACCCGCCTGCGGCAGGCACGCCCACCAGGTAGCCGTGGCGCACGACCGGGGTGAAGTTGCAGACCACCAGCAGCGGCGTGGCGCCTGAACACGACGGCCGGCGGAGGAACGCCAGCACACTGTTGCAGCGATCATCGCCGACGCTCCATTCAAAGCTGGCTTCATCGTCATTGCCTTGCGCCAAGGCCGGCTCAGTCGCCAACAACCGGTTCAGGTCGGCCACCAGTCGCGCCACGCCTGCATGCCCGGGTTCGGCGGCTACGGCCCAGTCCAGCTGCCCGTCATGGTTCCATTCGGTCGGCTGGGCAAATTCACCGCCCATGAAAAGCAGTTTGCTGCCCGGGTGAGCCCACATGAACCCGTAACAGGCACGCAGGTTGGCCAGCTGCTGAGCGCGGTCACCGGGCATCCTTCCCACTAATGAACCCTTGCCGTGTACCACTTCGTCGTGCGATAGCGGAAGGACGAAGCGTTCAGAGAAGGCATACAGCGCACTGAAGGTGATCTCGCCATGGTGGTGGCTGCGATGGATCGGGTCGCGCTCCAGGTAGCAGAGCATGTCGTGCATCCAGCCCATGTTCCATTTGTGGGTAAAGCCCAGGCCACCGTCGGCTGTCGGCGCGGTCACACCCGGCCATGCCGTGGATTCCTCGGCCATCACCAGTACGTCGGGAAAGCGTGCGGCGATGGCGTCGTTGAAGCGGCGCAGGAATGCCACCGCTTCCAGGTTCTCACGGCCGCCCAGGGCGTTGGGCAACCACTGGCCCTCCGGGCGACTGTAGTCACGGTAGAGCATCGATGCCACGGCATCCACGCGCAGCCCGTCGACATGGAAGCGCTCGATCCATTCCAGCGCACTGGCGATCAGGAATGCACCTACTTCCGCGCGCCCATAGTTGTAGATCAGCGTGTTCCAGTCCGGGTGGACGCCCAGCCGGGGATCGTCATGCTCATACAGCGCGGTGCCATCGAAGCGTTGCATGCCATGGGCATCGGCAGGGAAATGCGCGCCGACCCAGTCGATGATCACGCCAAGCCCTGCCTGATGGCAGCGGTCGACGAACCGCGCGAAGTCATGCGCCTGACCGTGCCGCGCAGTCGGGGCGAACAACCCCAGCGGCTGGTAGCCCCAGGAGCCTCCGAAAGGATGCTCACTGATGGGCAGCAATTCGATGTGGGTAAAGCCCAGCGCCTTAACGTAGGGGATGAGCTGGTCACCCAGTGCGCACCAGTCCAGCGGCTGTCCTTGCGCGTCGCGGCGCCAGGAACCTGCGTGGACCTCATAGATCGCAATGGCCTGGCCCACGGCCGGCTTCCGCTGCGCCAACCAGTCCGCGTCATGCCACGCGTAAGGCTGCGCGCCCGTGATCACCGAGGCCGTCGCTGGCGGCAGTTCGTACGCACGCCCCGCCGGGTCGGCCTTGAGCGCCATGCTGCCGTCGCCGGCTGTGAGGACGTACTTGTAGTGCTGTCCAACCGTCAGGCCGGGCACGAAAAGCTCCCACACGCCAGCGTGAGGGTGCAGCCGCATGGGCAGGCGGCGCGCATCCCAGCCATTGAAATCCCCGACCAGTGCCACCCGCTGCGCATTGGGCGCCCAGACCGCGAAACGGATGCCTGATACACCGTTGCAGCAGGTCGCGTGAGCGCCCAGCCACTGCCGTACCACGTCCGGATCGCCGGCCCGCAAACGCTGCGTTGCAGCGTCGTCCAATTGCGGCCCGAACGCATAGGCGTCCTCGAACTGCTGGCATCGGCCGTCCGACCAGTGCACCCGCAGCAAGCTGCCAGGTGCACAGGGCGCGTCCATCTCGAACAGACCGGGTAACGGGCCGGGCGCCAACGCCATCCAGCCGCCACCGGGATGCCGGACCTGCACCCTGGCCGCCCCGGGCATGAGGACCCGCAACCGCCAGCCGGGACCCACGCGGTGCGGCCCCAGTACGGCGAACGCATCGCAGGGTGCGCCTTGGGCCACCGCGTTCAAGGCCTCGTCGTTGCCGGCCAGGGCCGCGCCCGCACCCAGCGGTGGATGGGCCGGGCCGCCGTCGTAGACGCCTGGTGCGCCCTCGCTCATGCGCAGCGCTCCATCACCCGGTCATACAGGTGCAGATAATGCGTACCGGCCGTCTCCCAGCTGCTGGGCCGGAGCATCGCCGCCCGACGCATGGCCGCCAATAGCTCGGGGATGCGATGGATGCGGAAAGCGCGCTGCACGCAGCGACGCAAGGCATCGGCCTCGGCCTGGTCGAACAACAGGCCAGTGACGCCATCCTCGATGGTATCGATGAGCCCGCCGGTGGCGTGCGCAATGGGCAGGCAGCCAAAGCGCTGCGCGTACATCTGGCTCAGACCGCAGGGTTCGAAACGCGAGGGCATCAGCAGGAAGTCCGCGCCGGCGAACATCTGCCGCGCCAGCGCTTCGTCGAAGCCCGGCTGTACGCCGACACAGGTCGGGTACCGACGCGACAGGGCGGCCACCTGTGCCTCAATCATCGGCTCACCTCCGCCGATGATCACCAGCTGGCCACCGGCTGCAGCGATCTGCGGCGCTACCGCGCAGCTGAGATCCACGCCCTTCTGATGCACCAGTCGCGACACAACGGCAAAAAGGGGCCCCTCGCGATGTGGTAGACCGAACCGCTGTTGCACCCGGCGTTTGTTGGCCGCGCGCCCAGCCCATCGGTGCAGGTCGAAGTGTTCGCACAGGTGCTGGTCGTGGCGCGGGTCCCAGCTGCTGTCAATCCCGTTGACGATGCCGCTCAACCGCCCGCCGTCCGCATGCCGGGCCAGCAACGCGTCCAGTCCGCAGCCCTGCTCGGGCCCGGTGATCTGGCGCGCGTAGCTGATGCTCACCGTATTGACTTGGTCGGCATGAACGATGCCGGCCTGCAGGAATGACAACTGCCCATGGAAGACGATGCTGTCGCGCTGTTCAGCCGTGATCCCCAGCAGCGATGCCGCCGCTAGCGGAAACAACCCTTGGTACGCGAGGTTGTGGATGGTCAACAGCGCCGGGACGGGCGAGTGCTGCCAGCGCAGGTAGGCAGCCGCCAAGGCACAGGGCCAGTCATTGAGGTGCAACAGCTGCGGCACCCAGTCCAGGCCGACAGCGCCGCAGGCCATCATCGCCGCCGCCCGTGACAGCGCGGCAAACCGGATCGCATTATCGGCCCAGTCGTGGCCGCTGCCATCCACATACGGGCTGCCGTCGCGCTGGTACAGCGTCGGGCAGAGCAGCACGTACACGGGTAGGCCGTCGCCGGTCATCGCTTCCCCGATGTCGCAGGCGGGAATACCGGCGATCCCGGGTACGTGCCCCACCCTGCGCAGCACCGGGACACCTGCAAGCACCGCCGCGTAACCGGGAATCAGTACGCGCACATCGGAGCGGCCACGCAGCGCGCGTGGCAGCGAGGCGGCCACATCACCCAACCCGCCGGCCTTGATGAAGTCGGCCATCTCCGAGGTGACAAACAGCGCGCGGCGCGCCGCCTGAAGTTGCGCATCCACTGACGGCGAGTCAGGGCGACGGTGGTCCAGCTGCGCGTGGGAGCAGGCCTCGGCAAAGGCAGGCGGCGGCACGGACGGAGAAACAGGCAGGCACGGCTGACGCAGGCGCGACATGGGAGCACTCTCGGGTAGGGGGAGCAAACGGGACCGGAAACGAACGCCACGGCGTGGTGCCGAAAATCGTTGTGGACACTGCGCCCGTCCTGTTGCATCCGGACGTGTGCCCTTGGCGTGGAATTTACTGCTGGACCTGATGGAAGGCCCGTGAAACAAACGCGACAAACATGTGACTCGTGCGCTCGCGTTCTTTGCATGCCAGTCACGCGCCGCAGCAAGCGCCCTGGCTCAGGGATCGTTCCCCCTGCCGGAATCCGGGACTGCGCTACGGCAACGTAGCTGGAAGCCATCCACCGCGTGCACCCTGCCCCTCCACAATGGCACGCCGACCGGCGCATCGACCGTGCCTTCCGATACACGCGGGATCACCTGCGCATCGATCAGATGAACGTAATCAGGTGGATCCACACTGTCATCCGCGTTGCGCATTCCATACCTTGCTGCGTGCATGGCAATACTGTCGTGCGCTGTCTGCCGCTGCGCCTGGTCGACCAGGTCCAGTGCGTCCGGAAAGGCACGCGCAAAGCGTTCGAAGTAAGCGGTGCCGGCGACCATGGTTCCACTCACCGCCATTCCGCCCACGTGCAGTACGACACCAAGCCGCAGGTGGGGGCGGTGGTTGATCAGGCTGATCAGTGACTGCAGAAACCAATCGGCGGGCGCGCATCGTGGCTTCCTTGCAAGCGCGTCGCTCGCCCCGTGATGCACTTCGCCGTTCAACGGACCAGGCGCAGCGGCGTGCATCGAATCCTTCCTCGCGTCATGTTGCATGGGCAGGGACGGCGCGATTCAGCAGGGGGCCAGCGCGTGGCCTGCGCGTTGCACCGCGCCGTGCGCCGGCCGGAGAATGCGCGGCGTGTAGGCCCGCTCACCGGCGGCCCGCACCACACCAAGCAGCTGTGGCGCAAGCGGTCCGGTGCAGGTGCACACGCCGGTGAAATGCACCCAGCAACCGTCGATGGTGGCGGTTACCGCGGCAAGTGCCGGATCCTGCGAAAGGACGTCCGTGAGCGCCTGGGCCCAGGCGTCACAGGGAAAGCCATCCAGCTGAACGGCGACGGTATCGCCGCCTACGTAGAGCTCGGTCAGTTCCAAGCGGGTAACACGGGGGGTAGCCGTGCGGAATTGGGGAGTGCAGTTCATGGGGCGCGTCCTTCAGCCTTGGATTGACCCCACTATCGGCCGCTGTGGTCGTACACCGGGTCGTGGCCGCGTCACGATTTCATCAAGGCGACGCTCACATATCGTCACGCGCCCTCTACGTCATTCATGGCCCGCGTTCCCACCTGTCACGTAAACCGTTTATCGCAACCATCGTACCCACGTGTTCAGGGCTGTCGAATTGGTTGACACACCCGAAAGCGGCGGCGAGCATGAGCAATCCTCTCCTATTCCGGGCGCATCGCCACATGGCGGCAGCAGTGAAATTCCACATCGTCGGCATCGGCGCATCCGCCGGCGGCGTCGAGGCGCTGGAGGGGTTCTTCCGCGGCGTACCCACCGATACCGATATGGCGTTCGTGGTGGTGACCCACTTGAATCCTTCACGCACGACCCTGCTGCCGGAAATCCTGGCCCGGTTCACGCCGCTGCCGGTAGTGCAGGCCGCGGCCGGCATGGTGGTCGAACCCCGCAATGTGTACGTGATGCCAGAGGACAGCGTGCTTGGCATCGAACACGGCACGCTGACGCTGCGTGACCTGGAGGGGCACCGCGAGCCGAAGCCGGTGGACATCTTCATGAGCGAACTTGCCGATGACGCGCAGGCGCTGGCGGTGGGCGTGATCCTGTCCGGGGGCGATGCGGATGGCACGCTGGGCCTGAAGGCCATCCAGGAAAAGGGCGGCATGACCCTGGCGCAGGTGGCCGATGGCTTCGGCCCGCAATACCCGGACATGCCCGATTCGGCCATCCAGCTCGGCTTTGTGGATTTCGCGTTGCCGGCCGAGGCGATGGGGCCGAAGATCGCCGAGTTCGCGGCGAACATCAGCATGCTCGACCAGGCCATCGAGAGCGCCCAGACGCAGCGCTCCTCGGCACAGGACGCCGACTCGGTCGCCGAGATCTACATGCTGCTGCGCAGCCAGGTGGGCCACGATTTCAGTGGATACAAAACCCGCACCTTCCTGCGCCGCGTACACCGGCGGATGCAGGTGCTGGGGCTGCGCGACTTGGGCGCCTACGTCGAGGTGCTGCGCAAAGACCCGCAGGAAGCCGGCCTGCTGTTCCGGGATCTGTTGATCAACGTGACCAACTTCTTCCGCGACAAGGACGCATTCAAGAGTCTTGAAGAGCAAGTGATCCCGCAGTTGCTGGCCGCGCGTGGTCCCGAGGACACCGTTCGGGTCTGGGTACCCGGATGTGCCACCGGCGAGGAGGTCTATTCGTTGGCCATTCTGATGCTTGAGCACATCGATACGCTGCAGTCGCCGCCGCGCGTACAGTTGTTTGCGACCGACATCGACGACCGCGCCTTGGCGGTCGCGCGGACGGCTCGCTACCCGCGGCCACTGCTCAGTTCGGTCAGCCAGGAACGTCAGGACCGCTTTTTCATCGCCGACGGCGAGAGCATGGTGGTCTCCAAGCAGGTCCGCGAGCTGTGCATCTTTTCCCCCCACAGCGTCATCCGCGACCCGCCCTTCTCGCGCATCGACATGGTTTCCTGCCGCAACCTGCTGATCTATTTCGGTCCGGACGTGCAGGCGCAGGTCATTCCCACCTTCCACTACGCGCTGCGTCCGGAGGGCTTTCTGTTCCTGGGCACGGCCGAGAACCTCAGCCAGTTCGACGAGCTGTTCGTGGCAGTGGACAAGCGCAACCGGATCTTCCGGCGTCGCAACGGGTCCACGCCAACGGTGAGGTTGCCCATGTCGTTGGTGCTGCCCCGCCAGCAGGCGGCCGTTGAAGGCAGCACTCGCAGGCTGCCGCCAGCGGGCTCGATGCGGCACAGCGCAGAAACCCAGGTGTTGGATCGCTATGCGCCGCCGCACGTAGTGGTCAGCAGCGACGGTGACGTGGTGTATTTCTCCGGGCGGACCGGCAAGTACCTGGAAGTGCCCGCCGGCGCACCCACGCGACAGCTGCTGACCCTGGCGCGGCGTGAACTTCGGCTGGATCTGCGTACGATCTTCCGCGAGGCTGTGGAGAGTGGGCGCAGCGCCCACCGCAGCGGGCTCCCGGTGGAAGTCGAGGACGGCCGTGTCCAGCTGGTCAACATGATCATCGAGCCGCTCAACGAGCGCATCGGCAGCGAAGCGTTGTTCTTGGTGCTGTTCGTGGACCAAGGGCCAGCGCTGTCCAGGGAAGAGGCCTCCGACCGCATGGTGGGACAGTCTGGCGGCCGGGCCGACCATCACTCGCAGACCGAGCGCGAGCTGCATGAAACGCGCGACCGCCTCCAGTCGCTGATCGAGGAATACGAGACCGCGTTGGAGGAATTGAAGTCCTCCAACGAGGAACTGGTGTCGGTCAACGAAGAGATGCAGTCCACCAACGAGGAACTGGAGGCCTCCAAGGAGGAGCTGCAGTCGGTCAACGAGGAACTGCATACCGTCAACGCGGAACTGCACGGCAAGCTGGAGGCCCTGGACCGTGCCAACAGCGATCTGGTCAACTTGTTCCGCGCCACCGAAGTGGCCACGGTGTTCCTGGACGAACGGTTGGCGATCCGCTCGTTTACGCCTGCGGTGGAATCCATATTCAACATCCGCAACAGCGACCTTGGCCGTCCCATCACCGACCTGTCGGTGCGCGTGGCATTGCCTGGCTTCGACGCCGACCTGAAGCGGGTGCTGAAGGAAGAGGTGATGATCGAACGCCGCGCCTCCTGCCCGGATCGTGGCTGCAGTTATCTGGTGCGGGTGGGCCCTTACGTGGATGCCGCCGAGCGCTCGAACGGTGTGGTGGTGACCTTCCTGGACGTAACCACCCTGATGCGCTCGGAAGAGCGCCAGCAGGTCCTCATTGCGGAACTGCAGCACCGCACCCGCAACCTGCTGGGTATCGTGCAGGCCATCGCACTGCGTACGCTGGGCAAGGGCGAGGGAGTGGCCGACTTCGGCCTGCGCCTTGCTGCGCTCGGGCGCGCGCAGAGCCTTCTGGGCGGCACCCTGGCAGGCGAGGTCGATCTGGGTGAGATGGTCCGCACAGAGCTTGGCTCGCTGGGTGTGCCGATGGAGCGGGTCACCATGAGGGGGCGCAGCGTTGCACTGAGCTTCGACATGGCGCAGACCTTCAGCCTGGCGCTTCACGAGCTGTCCACCAATGCCACCAAGTACGGCGCCTTCAAAGTGGACGGCGGACAGCTGTTGGTGCAGTGGGAACTGAAGGAGAACGAGGGCCAACAATGGCTTGCGCTGACGTGGAAGGAAACCGGCGTACCTATTTACGATGCGCCTTCACGCATCGGCTTTGGCACGCAACTTATCGTTCACGCCATGTCCCACACACTCAACGCCGAGACACGGCTGGAATATGCCAGCGATGGGGTCTTCTGCAGCATCGAAGTGCCTTACGACCACACACATTGACAGCTATCGGCGGACCGGGGGGCCGCCAGGCGGGAGGATGAAATGAACAACAGCATTCTGGCCGGGTGCAGGGTGTATGTCGTCGAGGACAATTACCTGCTGGCGATGAGCGTGTCCGATTTCCTCGAGTCTGCGGGGGCGCAGGTACTGGGCATCACCGGCAAGCTCGCCGAGGCGCAGCGCTACGTGAGCGAGCACGACGGTGACATCGACGCCGTGGTGCTCGACGTGAACCTGCGCAGCGAGACCTCGTATCCGTTGGCCGACCAGCTGGTCGCATCGAACATCCCGTTCCTGTTCACCACCGGCTACGACGCCGCCTCCATCGATGCGCGCTTCCGCGACCATCCGGTCTGCTGCAAGCCCTTCGTTCCGTCGGCGCTGTGGGAAATGGTGAGCGCGATCTGCACCCGTCATTGAGACGCGGCACATGACCCTCTGGCATGGGCTGTATCTGCTCTGGCTGCTCGCCGGGACCGGCGACTTCATCCTGCATCGGCGCAGCGCCATCGATGTCACGTCAGGCCTGCGCGAGTCATCGCTGCATCTGGTGCAGATCGGGCTGCTGGGCACGGGCACCCTGTTGTGGCTGCTGTTTGCGGCCACCCCCGCGCTGTGGTTGGTGCTGCTGGCCATCGTGTGCCTGCATGCCTTGGCCGGATATTGGGACACACGCGCGGCCTTCCTGGTGCGTACCATCGTTCCGCTCGAACAACACGTGCACAGCATCCTGGACATCGCACCGTGGGTCGCATTGGGGGCAATCGGCTGGCCGTTGCTGTCAGCGACCCCTGCGCCATCCGACGAGGGGGTCAGCCTCGGCCCGGATTCGGCCACCACCGGCACGTGGATGTTCGCGTTGATCCCTGCCCTGCTGTTGACCGTGTTGCCGGCGCTGCTCGAATTCCGGCGTTGCTGGCGGAGCCGTCATAGGGCACGTTGAAGATCGTGGAAGTGCCGCACACATCCAGCGCACGCCACCACAACGCTGCGACGCGCACCCTGAACGCTCCTGACAATGGACAGCGCGATGGCCCCGCATTCAACGGCACTCTACCAACTCGATGTTGCCCTATTCCGCGATGGCGACGGCAACGGCTGGGGCACGTTGGGGGGTGTCACCGAAAAACTGGATTACCTGCACTGGTTGGGCATCACCCACCTGTGGCTGCTGCCCACGTACCGCAATGGCGGACGCGACGGGGGCTACGATGTGATCGACCATTGCGCGCTGGACCCGCGCATCGGCGACTTCAGCAGCTTCGACACGCTTGTGCGGGAAGCTGCGGCGCGTGGCATGAGCGTCATCGTGGAACTGGTCATGCAGCACACGTCGGACCAGCACCCCTGGTTCATCCAGGCACGTAGCGGCGATGCGGAAATGTCGGCGCGCTATATCTGGGCGAAGCAGCCGCCACCGGACGGTCCATCGCCGATGTTCCAGCCCATGGAAGCATCGGTCTGGAGCTGGGATGCCGACGCCGCGCGCTTCTACCAGCACCGCTTCTACCGCCACGAGCCGGATCTTGAACTGGCCAATGCCGCGGTGCGGGAGGAGATGGGCCGCATCATTGCCTTCTGGCTGGACCGCGGGGTGGCCGGCTTCCGCATCGATGCAGTGCCCTACATGGTGGAACGGGCCGCGCTGGCCGACCCGCGCGACGAAGGACGCTGGTTGCTGGAACAGATCCGGGCGCAGGCGCTCACCCGCCACGATGCACCGATACTGATCGGCGAGGCGGACGTGCCAGCCGACCAGTACGGCGACTACCTGTGCCAGGGTCGACGCCTGTCGCACCTGCTCGACTTCCACCTCAACAACCACCTCTTCCTTGCGTTCGCCCGGGAAGATGCCCGCGCGATCACGACAACGCTTGCCGAGTACGACGATGACGCTCCGGCGCGGGCGCGACTGGCGTGGCTGCGCAACAACGACGAGCTGGACCTGGAACAGCTCAGCCCGGCCGAACGGGCCAGCGTGATGGACCGCTTCGCCCCTGAGCCCGGCATGCGCATCTACGGCCGCGGTATCCGCCGACGCCTGGCGCCCATGTTCGGCCATGACGTGGACGCGCTGGCCATGGCCCATGCGGTGCTGATGTCGCTGGGCCAGGTCCCAGTGTTGCGCTACGGCGATGAGATCGGGCTTGGCGATGACCTTGACCTGCCCGAGCGCGACGCGGTGCGGGTGCCGATGCAGTGGTCGCCCGGTCCACAGGCCGGTTTCAGCGACGGCCCCGCACCGCCGTGGCGGGCGCCGCTGGCCAGCTACACCCGGGGCTGGGCCGGCGACCGGGTCACTGTGCACTCACAGCGGAGCGACCCCGATTCGTTGCTCTGCCGGGTGCGTGAACTGTTGCAGGCACGACGTTCGCTGCCGTGGCTGGAGCAGCAGGCCGAGCCGATGGATGGCATGCCACCGGCGGTGCTTGGCCTGCGTTTCCGTACTGGCGACAGCGCCCTGGTCACGCTGGTCAACCTGGGGCGCGCAGACCACCGCATCGCGTTGGACGTCGACGGGGTTCTGCGACCCATAGTGGTGCGCAATGCCGACCTTGAGGGCAACGAGGTGATACTGCGGAACTACGGCTATGCCTGGCTGCTGCTGGACAACGGCGACTCCTGAAGCCCGGGGAGCACCTGCGAGGCGAAGTCGTCGATGAAGCGTTCCTGCTCCAGGTTGACGTTGTGCAGGTACAGCCGCTGGAAGCCCATGTCCAGATAGGCCTGCAGGTGCGCGCGATGCACGCCGGGATCGTGCGAGATGACCACCCGCTCTGCAAGCTGGGCATCGGTTACCTGTTTACCCAGTTCTTCGTAGGCTTCTGGCTGGGTAAGGGTTTCGCTCTGGGCGGCGCTGAGCACGTTCTGCCGCCATTGCTCACGCGCCCCGGCCAGCGCGGCCTCATGGCTGCGTGCGTAGGAGAGTTTCACCTGCAGGTAAAGGGGCTTGCCGGTGCCACCGCCGGCTTCGAAGGCGCGAACCACTGCGCGCAACGCGTCCATCGGCATGCTGGTGGTGATCATGCCGTCAGCCCAGCCGCCCAGCCAGTACGCCGTTTCCGGCGTCAGCGCGGCACCCAGCAGCGGTATCGGCGTCGCCGGGCGGCTGTAAAGCTGCGCATCGCGCACCCGCACCTCACCGTCGCGATTGACCTTCTCGCCCGCCCACAGGGACCGGATCACATCGGCAGAGGCTTTCAAGCGCGCGTTGCGTTTCGCCTTGGCCGGCCACGGCGCACCCGTGATGGCTTCATTGAGGGCTTCGCCGCTGCCCACCGCAAGCCATACC
Organism: Stenotrophomonas sp. TWI273; assembly: GCF_039674765.1. Taxonomy (NCBI): domain Bacteria; kingdom Pseudomonadati; phylum Pseudomonadota; class Gammaproteobacteria; order Lysobacterales; family Lysobacteraceae; genus Stenotrophomonas; species Stenotrophomonas sp. TWI273. The sequence continues at coordinate 110,008 of NZ_JBDJOA010000004.1, read as the reverse complement.
AGGGTGGGCGCGAACTGTTCCAGCGTGGCGATCGCCTGGGCCACCACCGCCGGGTGGTAACGCTCGAAAGGACAGGTGACCATGCCCAGCGACACCGGCCCCTGGCCAAGCAGCGCCCCTGCCCACGCCCACGCCTGGCCCGACTGCCCCTGCTGGCGGGCCCACGGGTGGAAGTGGTCCGAGCACATCACCGCGTCGAAGCCGCTGTCCACGGCACACCGTGCAAGCGCAAGCAACGTGGCCGGCGCGAATTGTTCGTGCGAAGCATGAAAACCGATCACGGCGCGCTCCTGTTGATTTGACACCATTGCAACAGAGCCCGATTTAAAACGGCGTCATGAACATGACAACAGAATGCAACGGGCATCGCCGCTGGGCCATCGCCGAAGGCTATATTCCGGGCTGGAGCAATGGCCCGGCGCCGGCGCTGGAAAGCCACGAAACATGCTGCATCCTCAACCCCGGCGATCTGCCTGCCGTGGTGGAACTGCTGCTGTTCTTCGAGGATCGTGAGCCTGTCGGGCCTTACCTGGTCCAGGTACCCGCGCGACGCACACGGCACGTGCGCTTCAATGACCTCGACGATCCGATGCAGGTACCGCGCGAAACACCGTTCGCCACGCTCATTCATTCCAATCAGCCCATCATCGTGCAGCACACCCGCCTGGATTCGCGGCAGGCGGAGAACGCCCTGATGACGACGATTGCTCACCCGCTATGACGCCATGCTGACGCCACATCGGCGAACCATTTACAGGCACGCGCGCAGCATCGGTACTCCCTTTCACTGGATCGGAGATCGCGATGGCCATTCCTGACTACCCCCGCCCACCATTCAAACCGCAGCAACAGGGCTTTCCCGGGAAGACCGGGCCCATGGAGCCCACGCCGGACCACGGCGAAGAGAGCTATCAGGGCCATGGCCTGCTCGACGGCAAGCGGGCGCTGATCACCGGTGGCGACAGCGGCATCGGCGCTGCAGTGGCCATCGCCTTCGCGCGTGAAGGTGCCGACGTGGCCATCGCCTATCTGCCCACCGAGCAGGACGATGCCGAGCGCATCGGCAGCCTTATCGAACAGGCCGGCCGCAAGGCGCTGCTCATACCGTGTGACATCAGCGACCCGGCACAGGCCGAGCAGCTGATCGCGCGCGTGGCGGAAGACCTCGGCGGGCTGGATGTGCTGGTCAACAACGCCGCCTACCAGCGATATTTCGAGAGCTTCGACGAAATAACCCTGGAGGAATGGAAGCGCACGTTCGACACCAACGTCCATGCCGTGTTCAACCTGGTGCGGCTGGCGGTCCCCCACCTGCAGAACGGTGGCAACGTCATCAATACCGCATCGGTCAACTCCAAGAAGCCCACCCCGAACATCCTGCCCTACTCGGCCACCAAGGGCGCCGTGGCCAACCTCACCATCGGCCTGGCCGGATTGCTGGCAGACAAGCACATCCGGGTCAACGCGGTCCTGCCAGGACCGATCTGGACGCCGTTCATTCCCGCCGGCATGGCCGCCGAGGAAGTGGAAAACTTCGGCTCGCAGACCCCCTTCGGGCGCCCGGGGCAGCCCGCCGAGCTGGCATCGGCTTACGTGATGCTGGCCGCCGGAGGCGCCAGTTACACCTCCGGCGCGCTGCTCACCGTGTCCGGCGGCGCCGTGACGCTGTGATGGACCGTTGGCGCGCAGCACGGTCCGCGTTGCCAACCTGGCTGGACGAATGGCTGGACGTGGTCGTCCCGATCGGCGAGTTGCTGCTGATTGGGATGATCGCCTGGCTGCTGGTCCGTTCCATCGCAGCCACGGCCTGCACGATGGCCAGCCGCTAGGAGTTTCCGCCCGCGTTCGCGGTGGGCGCGCGGCGGATCGCCGCGACGTTGATCTACGCCGCCGCGTTGCTGCTTGCGCTGGAGCGGCTGGGCGTGTCGGCGCGGGTGCTGTGGAGCGCATTGACGGGATTTGCCGCCGTGGGCGCGGTCGCGTTTTTCGCTGCCTGGAGCGTACTCTCCAACATCTTCTGCTCCTTCCTGATCTTCGCGACCAAACCGTTCCGCCTGTATGACCAGATCGAGGTGATCGACAGTGCCGACAAACCCGGCATCTGTGGCCGGGTGGTGGATATCAACCTGATCTACACCACCTTGCAGGACAGCAACCCCGCCTCGAAAAACTGCCTCTTGAAGGTGCCCAATTCGCTGTTCTTCCAGCACATGATGCGCCACTGGCATTGAACGCCGCGCTGGCCACCGTCCTGCGCGGTTCGCTCCATGGATGCTGACACACCAGAAGCCCGCTACTTCAGCGGTGCGTCCGTCTGCTGGTAGGTTCCCACCACGCTTCCCTTCGCCCGGATGTGCCGTTGCGCCGCCTTGAGCACCTCGTCGCGGCTTGCACCCGGATCCACCGCGAGCGTGGTGTCCAATGCGAGCACCTGGAAATGATAGTGGTGCGGTGGGTCGCCCACCGGCGGCCTGGGGCCGTAGTAGCCCGGCGCGCCCCGGCTGGTGGCGCCCTGCAGCAGCCCTGCCGGTTCGGTGAGACGCGGTAGTGCCTGCAGCCCTTCGGGCAGCCGGGTCACCGTGCCAGGGATGTTCCAGGCCACCCAGTGCACGAACGGTTTGATCGCCGCCGCGTCCGGGTCCTCGGCAATCACCACGTAGGACACTGCACCGGGCACGGGATCCCATTCAAGCGGCGGCGACACACCCTCGTGGTAAGCACTGAAGCGTGATGGCAGCGGCTGCCCGTCGGCAAAGGCCGGCGATCGCACGCGGAGCGTCGCCACGTTGGGCGTGCGCTCCAGCACCAGCGGCACGTTGTTGCCCTGGGAGAGCTGCCTCTGCAACGGGCCCACCGGTACGGCGACCGGCGCTGCTGCGGTGCCGCTGTGGCGGCCGGTGTAGCCCACCCGATACAACGCGCCGTTGGCGTCGTCGCCGACCAGCAGTGCGCCGCCCCGGCTCAGCGCCAGGCCCACCGGTCGAGCAATGTGCGCCTGCCCGCCGTCGACCAGGAAGCCGGTGAGGAACGGTTCGAACGCGATCGGTTGGCCGTTCCGGAAACGGATCCGCACCACCTCATAACCCGAGGCTGGCTTGCGATTCCAGGAACCCCGCATCGTCACGAATGCGTCGCCGTGGTAGTCGGCGGGGAACTGGCTGCCGGTGTAGAACAGCATCTGCATCGGTGCAGCATGCGCCGTGTAGCCAGACACCATCGGCGCGCTCATGGCCGCCCACTGCGCCTTGCTGATCCCGCCCGGTGGCGTGCTCTGCGGATTCTGGCCATCCCTGCCCCAGATGTGCGGCCACCCATACTGCCGGCCCCTGACGATGTGATTGAGTTCTTCCGGCTGCACGTCGTCGCCGAGGAAGTCGATGCCGTGGTCCATGCCCCACAACTCGCCCGTGGCAGGATCCCAGGCAAACCCCAGCATGTTGCGCAGGCCACTGGCGAAGATGGTCCGGGTCTTGCCGTCCGGGGAGGCCCGCAGCAGTGCGGCATGCTCGGGGTTGGTCTCGTTGCACGCATTGCACGAGGAACCCACGCTGATGTACAGCATGCCGTCCGGACCGAAGGCCAGAGTACGGTTGGGATGCTGGCCGCCGTCGGGCAGATCGTTGATGATCCGCTCGACCGCACCCAACGTTCCATCCGGCCGGATCGGCGCGCGGAATATCTCGGTCGCGGTGGCCATGTAAAGCTGATCGGCGTTGATGGCCAGGCCGTGCACGCCGGGCCGGTGCGCCACCGCCTGGGGCAACTGGTCCAGCACGCCGTCCTCATTGGCATCCTTGAGCAACAGCACATCGCCCTGCTCACGCCGCGAGGCATAGATGTTCCCGTTCGGCGCCACCACCAGCATGCGCAGGTTCTGCAGGTCGCGGGCCAGAACGGTGACCTTGAAGCCGGCCGGCACCTTCAGCGCCGCCAGGCGCGTGGCGGTTGCCTCGACCTTGGCAGGCTTGAAGGTGTTTACCCGCGCCGGGGCGTCGGTTCCGTCGCCTTGTTGTGCCCAGGCCGGGCCGACCAGCGCACACAGCAACGCAGCACCCAGTGAGAATCTCTTCATCAGGAACGCCCCGGAATTTTTGACTGGTGTAAAGCATCCGTTGGCACCGATCAAGCCCCCGAGAATGGCGTGCGAGCAACGCGTGACAATGCGTGATGACACCCGCGGTCCCCTGCCCGCTCAGCGCAGGGTGTCGGCGTCGCGCTGCGAGGTTGCGTTGCTGCCGGGCGCCGCCGCCTCTCCGCTGCCCTCCGAACGCGGGTGTGCGTGCCCGGTCCTGTCATTGATCTGGACGACGCGGCCGTTCTGCCAGGCATCGGCACCGGGCGCGACGGGCGGCGCCGATATGTCTGCCCGACGTGCCTTGCGCTGTTGGCTGTCAATGCCCAGACGCTTGTCCCGCGCGGCCACCATGGCCGGATCGGCCTGGCCGTCGGCAGTGAAGCCCATCATCAGCTGCGGCATTCCGCGCGGCAGGTCCTTGTCCAGGTCGGTATGCCAGGTATGCCACGTCTTGCCGTAGGTGCCGACCAGCTTCTGCATGAGCGCGTGTTCGGCCAGCTCGGGAATGCCAGGTGCGAGCAGCTGCCCGGACTTCACCTCATGCACGTGGCTGTGCCAGAGCGCTTTTTCCTGCTCGGGCAGCGCCGCGAACAACGCGGCGCTGATGATGTACTCCACCCCCATTAACTTGGCATCGCGCACATTGCCATCGTAGATCGTGCATTGGATGACCTCCTCATTGAGGATCGCGCAGTAGTGATGCGCCTCCATCTGCGCCTTCATGTGACCGTTGTAGAAATGGAAGCCATCCAGGTAGGCGTTGATCGCCTCGATCGGCGGCCGGTCCTGCAGCACCGCCGCGCCCGCCTCCAGCACCTGGGTGGTGGGTTTGGCGTCCGCGCCAGGCGCCTGCACGCTGGAGTCGGTATTGCCGCCTCCACAGGCGGCCAGAGCGAGTGCGGCGGTGGCACTGAAGAGGGTGTGGCGCACGGTCATTCTCCCGATAGTCATTGCCATGCCCGGTGCAGGTCAGTCGTCCTGCGCCCACCGGGCCAGATTCTGTTGGAGGCTGTCGATGCCCGCCCATGGGTCCTTGCGACGCCGTTTCAGCCGCGCCGGCACGTCGTACAGGGTGAAGCTGTCGGCGCGTTTCAATTTTGGCAGCTCGCTCCATGCAATCGGCAGGGCCACCGGCGCACCTGGCCTGCCCCGTAGCGAATAGGAGGCAACCGCGGTGGCGCCGCGGCCGTTACGCAGGTAATCGACGAAAATGCGGCGGTTGCGCAGGCGCTTGCTGGAGGTGGCCAGAAACCGATCTGGCTCGGCAGTGGCCAGCGCATCGGCGAAGCCGTGCGCGAAACGCTTGGTCAGGTCCCAGTCGCACCCCGGGTTCAAGGGCACCACCACATGCAGCCCTTTGCCACCGGACACCCGCAGGAATGACTCCAGCTCCAGCTGCCGCAGCAGTCTGCGGATATCGGCGGCCGCCTTCTTGACCTCCGCGAACGGCACGTCCGGACCCGGGTCCAGGTCGAACACCACGCGGTCAGCACGTTCGGGCGTGGCCGCACGGCTGCCCCACGGATGGAACTCCAGTGCATTGAACTGCACCAGTTCCAGCAGGCTGGCGGCGTCTTCCACCACCAGGTAGTGGGCATTGACGCCCGTGTCTTCCTTCAGCCGCACGGAGCTGACCATGGACAGCCCGGCGGTATGGTGCTTCTGGAAGAAACAGGGCCTGCCCGTGCCTGCCGGACATCGGATGATCGACAGCGGTCGCCCGATGACCTCCGGCAGTAGATGGTCCATCACCGCGCTGTAGTAGTTCCACACATCCTGCTTGGTGGCCTTGATGTCCGGAAAGATCACTTTGGACGGACTGGACAGGGTGGGCGGCGTGCGCGGCGGCGCGGAAACGGTGGCGCGCGCCGGACGCCCTTTCGCTGCCCTGCCCGATCGCGGCGCACCGCTGCTGGGCGTGGGAACGGCAGCGTGATCGGTACTGGCCAGGTCGGCCACGTCCTTGTCGGGGCGCACCGCCTTCAACGACGCCTGCCGCAGCAGCTGCTGGCCACCGATACCACGGTAGAACACCTCCACCACGAACCGCGGTTCGAACCAGACGGCTGTACGCAGGTCCGTCTCGGTGGTGGGCACGTGCGCCGTGGGCGTCCTGCCACCTGCCGAGCCGATCAGCGCACTCAGCTCGGCGAGCAACGCGTCTGAAAAGCCCGAGCCGACCCGCCCTGCGTACAACCAGCCGTGGTCCGGGTCGGGCCTGGCCAGCAACAGCGAGCCGAAGCCGCTGCGGCTGCCCTTTGGCGCGGTGTACCCCACCACCGCGAACTCGTCACTGGCCAGCTGTTTGGTCTTGCGCCAGTCGTCGCTTCGCCCGCCGTGGTAGCCCTGATCGGCGCGCTTGGAAATGATGCCTTCGAAATGCTGTTCCCCTGCCAGGCGATAGGCGGCCTCGCCATCGCCGGCGATATGCGAGCTCAATGCGAGATGAGCCGGCGCGTCCTTGAGGACTTCTTCCAGCAGTGCCTTGCGCTCAAGCAAGGTGGCCTCGCTGATGTCCACGCCGTTGATGTGCAGCAGGTCGAACAGGGCGTAGGACAACGCCCCCTGCCGCTCGCCGGAAAGAGTTGCCTGCAGCAGATTGAAGTCCTCTTTCGTGCCGCGCCCGGCGATCAACTCGCCGTCGAGCGCGGCCGATCTCAGGCCCAGCGCCGCTATGGCATCGTGTATTTCCGGCAGCTTTCCGGTCCACTCCAGCGCGTTGCGAGACCACAGCCGCACCTCGTACTCTGCCACCGTCGCAAGAATCCGGTAGCCGTCCCATTTGATCTCATGCACCCACTGCCCGCCCTTCGGAGGGCTTTCACCGAGTTTGGCCAGCTGGGGCTGGAACGGCCCGGCAGGCGCGGCGGCCTTCCGGGCCTTGTTCAGCCGCAGTGCTTTCCTGGCCCAGTCCACCCGCCGCTTGCGGGCTGCCACCGTTACTGTCGTCAGGCGCCGCTTTGCGATCCTGCCGCCTCCCGCGCGCTTGAGGTCGTCCGCGGGCGCCGCCGCCACGTCGCCCAACAGATCATCGGCTTCAACGTCACTGGCGTAGGCGTCCTCGTCTTTGAACAACAGCCATTGCGGCTGCCGCGCCGGCTTGCCTGACCGTACCAGGTGCCAGCCACCCTTGAGCTTGGATCCGAACAACTCGAACCGCAGGTGGCCTTTGGCCAGCTGCACCTCCGCGTCGCCGCCCGTGGACCACACGCCGTGGTCGAACTGCGCCACGTGCCCGCCACCGTATTCACCCTTGGGAATCTCGCCTTCAAACCCGGCATAGTCCAGTGGATGGTCTTCAACCTCCACTGCCATGCGCTTGACCTTGGGGTTGTAGCTCGGACCTTTCGGCACGGCCCAACTCTTCAACGCATCGCCGACCTGCAGCCGGAAATCGTAATGGCGTCGGCTGGCATGATGCAGCTGCACCACGAAGATGGCGCGTTGCCCGGCGGGCAGGTGCTTACCCGGCTCAGGCTCACGCGTTTTGTCGAAGCTGCGCTTACGCCGGTACTCGGTCAGCGACACGTCGCTGGGCCCGTCACTTGCGCAGGTGCTCTCGGACCGCGTTGGCGGTCGGCCCCACGGCCTCCACGGCGGCCTTCAGCTCGTCGCGGGTAATCCCCAAGGTCTGCACCCAGTACTGCACCTCGTAGTCTTCGTTGAGATTGATCCTGTCGCGGTCCGGCGCACCGGTATTCTTCCTGTCGTCGCTCATCTCGATCTCCACATGGGAAGGTGTCCGAAGAGCATCCGACCCCCGCTGTCATGATGACGCGAGGCGCGGGTGAGCCTGACAGCAAGAACGCGTGTGCGATGTGGCAATTGACGGATCGCCAACGCGCCTTTCACGCAGCCCTTCGCGCCTGCGTGACGGCACGCAGACATCCGCCTTCCTAGGCTCGACCCATCAATTCGTTACAGGTGAGTCGTGTCAGTGGGAAGCCATTTTTTCAACCGGGTGGCATGCGTAGTGTCCAAGGCGTCCGGGTCGCTGGGTGCATTCGTGGCCGCGCTGGGCGTGGTGATCGTATGGGCCGGCACCGGCCCGTTGTTCAAGTTCAACGACACCTGGCAGCTGGTCATCAATACCGGCACCACCATCGTGACGTTCCTGATGGTGTTCCTCATCCAGCATACCCAGAATGCCGACACTGCCGCCCTGCATATCAAGCTGGACGAGCTGATCCGGGCCACCAGCACTGCCAACAACGAACTCTTGAACCTTGAAGAAATGGACCAGGAGCGGCTGGAGGAAATCCGCCGGCGCTATGAAACGCTGGCCAGCACTGCCGCCCAGCTCAAGGCCAAGAAGGATGCCTGCATGCCCGCCCCGCCCGGCCAGACGGACCAGCTCGCTGACGTGTAAACCCAGGTTTCACCCCTGCATGCGCGCCAGATCAACGCCTACGCTCGCATGCTGATCGTTCATCCCCAACCACTGTGGAGATTGCAATGGCTATCAAGACCGCCGAAGACCTGTTCATCCATGAGCTGTCGGACATCTACAGCGCAGAAAAGCAGTTGACCAAGGCGCTGCCGCGGCTGGCGCGCGCGTCCACCAACCCCGACCTGGCCGCCGCGTTTGAGACGCATCTGGAGGAGACCCAGGGGCAGATCGAGCGAATCGATCGCGTGGTGGACGTACTGGGCATCCGCCTCAAGCGCATCAAATGCGCAGCGATGGAAGGCCTGGTGGAAGAAGGCAAGGAGGTCATTGATGGCATTGAGAAGGGCCCCGTGCGTGATGCCGCGTTGATCGGTGGCGCGCAGAAGGTGGAGCACTACGAAATTGCGTCCTACGGCACGATTGCCGCGCTGGCCAAGCAACTGGGCTACAAGGATGCCCTGCCATTGCTGCTGGAAACCCTGGAAGAAGAGAAGGCGACCGACGAGAAGCTGACCATGCTGGCCAAGTCCGGCGGCAACGCCGAAGCAGCGGCCGCCTGAGCCGACCGCGAGGAAACACACATGCAACGCGACCAGAAGGACCCGCCGCTGCCGGGCGAAGCAGAAAAGACCGAGACGGCTGGCGAGCGAGAGGACCGCGAGGCGAGTACCCGACGCAATCACGACGAGGCGTTGGAGGAGACCTTTCCGGCGAGTGACCCGATATCGCCCTTCATTCCCGCCAAACCGCCCTCACCCGAAGATGGGCAGGACGGCAGCGGTGAGCGTGCAGCAGAGAACGCAGGCTATAACCAGCATGGCCACGGCAAAGGGGGCAAGGCTGGCGAAGGTGAGCCCGATGGCACGGCCCAACGCGACGGCCGGACCCAGCCCAACTTTGGTCAGGCCGGCACCTGGGGCAAAGCACCGGATAGGGATGGATGACCCTAAGCGGAACCTGACCGTGCCGCTCACTTACCCGTCCGGGACGACGACGACGATCCTCTCCAGCCCACGCACGCCAGGGTGCATCTCATGTGGAAACGAAACGGCCTCTCCATCGTACTGTTCGGTCTGCTGCTCTGTTTCCTGGGCGGGCAGATCTGGACGGGCTTCCTGGCCCACAATGAAGAGCTTGCCGAAACCCATCGGGCCGGCGTGGACCTGTGGGAGTACCTGCACAGCGGGCACTTCATCAGTGCGACCTTCGAAAACTGGGAAAGCGAATTCCTGCAGATGGGCATGTATGTTCTGCTTACGGTGAGCCTTCGTCAGAAGGGGTCGGCCGAATCACGGCCGTTGTCGCATGCGCAGGAACAGGAGCGGATAGAACCCGGTCCGGTGCCGTGGGCGGTGCGTAAAGGGGGCGTCTGGAAAGTGCTGTACGGCCACTCCCTTGCCATCGCCTTCGGCCTGTTGTTCCTGATGAGCTTTGTCCTGCATCTTGCTGGCAGCTGGCGGGCCGAGGTGGATGAGCAGGTGACACGCGGCCTGCCTCCGCCCACCTGCTGGGAACACCTGTGGAGCAGCGGCTTCTGGTTCGAGTCGTTCCAGAACTGGCAGAGCGAGTTCCTGGCCGTTCTGTCGCTGGTGATCCTGACCATCTTCCTGCGCCAGAAGGACTCCCCCCAATCCAAGCCGCTGGCTGCGCCCCACAGCCAGACCGGTGACTGACGCACCGGCCAGCGCCGATGAGCACGCCGTCCCCCGCCCTGTTGATCATCGACATGTTCACCTTGTTCGACTTTCCTGACGCCGATCAGGTGAAGCCGGACGCGCTCCGTGCCGCGCGGCAGATCGCGCGGTTGGCCCGGCACTTTCGCCAGCGTGGCCAGCCGGTGATCCACGCCAACGACAACTTCGCCAACTGGCAGATGGACTTCAGGGAGTTGGTGGCCGCCTGCCTGGCCACGGACGGGGCGTCATCGGCGATTGCTAAAGCGTTGGCGCCCGTACCGGGCGACTACTTCGTCCTCAAGCCAAAGCACTCTGCGTTCCTGGCCACGCCGTTGACGGTGCTGCTGGCCAAGCTGGGGGTGAATGAACTGGTGGTGTGCGGCATGGCCGCCGAAAGCTGCGTGGCGGCCACCTGCTTTGACAGCAACGCCCGCGAATACGACACCGTCGTGATCCGTGAGGCGGTAGCGGGAAAGGGCGCCCACAAGACGACCGCGCTGAGACTGCTTCAGGACGCAAAGGCCGCGAAGGTGCTGCGGCTGGCAACGTATCTTTCCCGCTGACATCGCCCCGGGTGCGTGACGGTGAAGCGGGTTACGCGTGCTGTGTCGAGGGTAATCGCCCAGATCCCAGGCGTCATGCGACGCCGACGTCGATCAGCGCACGCAACTGCTCGATACCCGTCGTGATGCGCTGCTCATCCCGCCTACGGTTAGCCCCGTCCTCGCCCATCTCGCCGTGCAGGTCGATCAGCATCCGGACCACCTGCTGACGCTCCTGCAGTGATCGCAAAGCGCGCCACAGGGTGTCGTCGGTGTGCGCGGCCTGCGTCTGGTTCAGCGTGTCCAAGGTGAATGAGTGTCCGGTATGGCACCGGAAGCGCGGCGGGGCACTGTTGGCTATGCCCCACAGCACACCACCACATGCCGGACAACTCACCTTGGTCGTGCTGCCGATGGCGTCCAGTCGGCCCATGTCGTTGCCAATGTCCATGATCAGGTCGTTCTCATGACGCACAGCGGCGGGTACCGCGGGCGCGGAAACAATCGGTTGGCGGACCGCGTGCTGCAGGACGGCCGCCAGTTCTTCGCCCGTGGTGGTCCAGTCCACCGCGACATGGCGCAACGCGCTGCGGGGCATGCTCGGTTCCTGCGCGTCCGCGGGATCCTGCACTACGGCAAGCCCACCACACGCCTTGATGGCCTGCAACCCTGCTGTGCCATCGTCGAGGTGGCCACTCAACACCACGCCCACAACCCGTGGGCCGAAACAGGCAGCCGCCGAGCGGAACAGCGGGTCAATGGCCGGGCGCGCCAGGTTTTCCTTTGCCCCCCGGGTCAATCGAATCACGCCGTCGGCCACCAGCATGTGCTGGTCCGGGGGGGCCACCAGGATGGTCCCGGCGCCGATTGCGTCTCCCGTAGCCGCATGGCGGGCGCGCATCCTTCCAGGCCCGGCGAGCAGGTCGGGCAGCACGCTGGCGTGACGTCCGATATGCCGGACAAGCAGGATGGCCGGAAAATCGGCAGGCAACGTGGCCGACAGCCGGGTCAACACCGGCATTGCGCCGGCGGAGGCTCCAATAACGACTACATCACGACAGATGGGATCGTTGGTCTGCATAGGTTCGTGCTTGGCTTGGCTTGCCTTCAGTATGTTGTAGGCCGCTTCAGGGCAGCGTGCAGGTGACCGGTCACCGGACTGTGCCGCGGCTCACGAATTGAGATCAATGTCCTGACCCATTCAGAAAGTGCTTCAGCCGACGACAGTTTCTTACGCCGCTGCAAGGTAAATTTGAGCAAGGAGATCAGGGAGCCACCGTTTTGCCGATCCGTGCGTTGGCGTATGCAAGTCAAGCAATACCAGGCCTGAGTATCGAGCGCATCGACGCTCTGACGCGCGATGCCGAGCGCTTCAATCTGGAGGCAGATGTCACAGGCGTGCTGCTGTTCGATGGCAGCCGGTTCCTGCAATACATCGAGGGCCCGGAAGACGCGTTATGGAAGGTCTATTCGAGAATTCTGGATTCCACCAGTCATTGCGAAATGATGGAACTCGGTCAGGGCCAGATCAGCGGGCGCCGCTTCCCGTACTGGTCCATGCGGCTGGTGCCCGCGGGCGAAGCGGACCTGCGTTTTGTGTGCCGGGGCGACTGGACCGGCTTCAGCCGAAGCCGCAACGATGATGCGCGCACAGGCACGGATCGTCTGGTGCGGATCGTGGCCCCACAGTTGGAGCAATGAACGAGCTCAGCGCAGGCGGTCCAGGAAGTCTGCGATGCGCCGGTGGTAGTCGCATCGATGCGACGGGCGACCCGTGGCGGCGAGCGAATGGCTGCCCCCCGGATAGATCACCAGGGTGGCCGATACCCGCCCCGAGCGCGCAACCCGCGTCATCAGTTCCTCGCACTGACCCGCCGGACACCGCTGGTCATCGGCGCCGTTCAATAGCAGAACAGGCCCGCTCGCATTACCTATGGTCGCGACCGGGGACAACGCCTGGTAGCGCTTCGGGTTCTCCTCGGCTTCTGCCCCCACGGCATACGGTGTTACGTAGTAGCCCGAGTCGGACGTGCCGGCATGCGAGAGCATGTTGGCCACGGGGGCGCTGATCACCGCGCCCGCAAAGATGGTGCTGCGGCCGATCGCCCACGCGCTCAGAAAGCCGCCGTAGGACTTCCCCGCGCAGGCAGCGGGACTGCCCGCTGTTCCTTCCGCCTGCAGTTCAGCCACCATGGCCTGCACTTGCGGCAGGTCCAGTTCGCCCCAACGCCCGATCAGCCGCTTCTCGAACTCCTGCCCATATCCGTCCGACCCCACCGGGTTGGGCGCCAGCACCATCCAGCCCCGGGCCACGGCAGCGTAAAGGTACACATGGGCCGCAAAATCCATCAAGGCAACGCTGTGCGGGCCGCCATGCAGATCTACCAGAAGCGGAGGCGGCGGATCACCGCGCCTGGCCTTCGGCGCGAGCAGCCATGCGTCCACTTGCTCGGTGGCGCCGCGTCCATCGGGCACCTTGAAGGACCGGCGAGCGCAGGTGACGGGCAGGCGCGCAGAGAGCCCGGCGTTGAGCGCGGTCACTTTGCGGCGGCGCGAATCGCGGTCCCATGCGCTCAGATACACCTCTTCCAGGCAGGTGTAGCTGGCAGCCACCAGCACCAGTGCATCGCCGCAGGCGCCCAGGTGGGATACCTGGCTGTCGTCGTTGGGCAACAGAGAGTGGCTGCGGTCGGCCACATCAATGACCGCGACCTCAAACAGTCCACACCGGCTGATGACGCACGCCACTGCCCGGCCGTCGGGTTGCCAGACGATCTGCGCGCCCTCCAGGCTGTCTGCGATCAAGGGCCCCTGTACGCCGTCGGCCTGGCTCCAGCAATACAGATAGGACGCCGAATCCCCGTCGACCGTGTTGGCGGCGAACGCAAGCTGGCGGCCATCGGGGGACCAGCACAGGCCGCTCATCGTGGAGAAACGGTTGGTTATCTGCTGCCGCACGCCATCCGGGCCGAGCATCCAGAGGTTGATGCGGTGACGGGTGCACCCGGACGCGGTTGCGGTGTACGCCAGGCACGTGCCGTCGGGCGACCACGCGCCGGCCCGCACGTCGATGTCACCCGATGTCAGCGGGTGCGGCGGTTCGCTGCCCTCCATGTCCAGGCAGAACAGATGCGCGCGCGCGCCTACTGTGAATCCGGCCCCATCCCGCTTGTAGGGGACGTGGGTTATGACGTTCGGTCGCGCTGGATGTGCCACGTCGTCGCCGCTGTCCTCGGCGTATGGAAGGCGCACCAGCGCAAGCAGATGACGCCCGTCCGGATGCCATTGCAGCAACGATGAAACGTTCAGCTCCTTCGCATTGCCGGCCGCGCGCGCCTCACCACCGTCGGTGGCCAGTACGTGCGGCAGTCGCTTCCGGGCCCCGCCCCGCTTGCTGAGAAAGGCAATCATCCTGCCGTCCGCACGGAGCTGTGGCGACCCCACGCCGCCCGTGGTGGCAAGCATCCTGGGCGCCGAGGCAGCGGGCGACGGCGTGAACCACAGAGAGGACCGGTACGCGTCATCGCCGGCCATCGGCTGGGAGGTCACATACACAAGGCCGGCAGACGCGGTGTGGGAAGACAGCGAGAGCACCTTGGTGTGCTCAAACAGGGAATCGATCGAGAAGTCCACGAAATGCCTCGACGACAAGGTGAAGGGGCGAGCCTTCCGGCTCGCCCCTGATGGCGTCAGCGCTGATTGCGCTGATTGCGCTCGTTCTGATCATCGCGCTCGTTGCGCTGGTCCTGCTGGTCCTGCTGGTTCTGCTGGTTCTGATCGTTGCGCTCGTTCTGCTGATTCTGCTGATTGCGCTGGTTCTCTTCCTGCTCGTTCTGCTGGTTCTGCTGGTTGCGGTCGTTCTGGTTGTTCTGTCCCATGTCGTACTCCGTAAGCGCCGAAGACCCTCCCCGGCTGCAGCTTCACCATGCGCCCCCGCTCTTCCACCGCGCGTGCATCCTTCGTGGCGAACACGTGACCGCGCAGAGCCATCTTGTTGACGCCAACGCGACGGCCAATGGCTGGGCGATCCACGCGTTCACTGCGGATCACGGACAGATCATCTTTTATTGACGAGCTGTCACACCCCTGTGGCGCAGATTCCGGGACCAGCGTCAGGTGTCCACACCACACGGCCGGGCCACACGCAGGTACTGCGCCGCCGGCCGGTCGCCGGGAGTCCTCCTTGATCTTCTACAAATTCAAGCCCGTCGAGCAGCTCGCGCACCTTCTGGACGTGGTGGTCAATGAGCGGCTTTACTGCGAACACTACGAAGCCCTGAATGATCCCTTTGAAGGACAGTTCGCGCGCATGGTCGGGCAAGGTGCGGAGCGCCCACAGTTCGGCACCGCCCGCGAACTGGACCGCAACCTGCCCACCCGGATCTGCAGTCTCACTGACCGTTTCGAGGACGTGCGCATGTGGTCGCTGTATGCGGGGCGGTTTGCCGGCGTCGCCATCGCCCTCGAACTGGATCCGCAGCGGCTGCCACTGCATCCGGTGCGTTACACCCGGCGCCTGCCGACCATAGACGTGGCCGCCAGCGGCGACGCGGCGCTGCGTGCGCTCACGACCAAAACCTCGCACTGGGCCTATGAGCGCGAATGGCGTCTGCTCAGCCAGTCTCGTCATATCCCGGTGCCCGGCGCGGTGCTGCAGGTCATCTTGGGCATGCGCATGCCGACGGAGATCATGGAGATCATTGCGCGGGTTGCGCGCCCGCATACGCGCGTCCACGTGGCCCGGCTGGATCCAGCGGGTACCTGCATCGTGCGCGGCGATGCGCTGGGCGTTCTTGAGCGGGCAATCAGCTAGGACACCTACCTGTCGTTCACCTGCCTCTCTGCTACCTCAAAGGGATTGTCATGCGCCACCTTGCCGACACGAACACCAGCATCTGGACCCTCCCGTCCCCGTCGCCGGACACGCCGGTTTTTCCCGTTCTGGAGACAGATCTTCACACCGATGTCGTAGTCGTAGGGGGCGGCATCACCGGGCTTCTCACCGCCCTGCACCTGTCCGATGCCGGGCAGCGCGTGGTCCTGATCGACGCCGGGCAGATCGCCCGGCGCAATACGGGTCTCTCTACGGGCAACCTCTACACCGCTGTGTCCAACATGTCTGATCTCAGTGCCCGGTGGGGTGGCGGCGTCGTCGGGCAGGTGCGCGCCCTGCGTGCCGGTGGCATCCGCACCATCGAGCGCGCCGTGCGCAGGCTCGCGCTGGACTGCGGCTTTGGCCGGGTACCGATGTTCTATGGCATCGAACACGATGCCAACGACCTGCGGGTGCGCGTTGAGCAAGAAATGCTCGCCTACCAGCGCGCCGGGCTGACGCCGTCTGCGAGCCGGGGCGGGCTGCCCTTCGCCTTGGCAAGCGGTTTCCGGGTCGAAGGGCAGGCGCAGTTTGATCCCTACCGGTTCTGTCTCGGGCTGGCCGCGCACCTGGGCAGACGGATTCCGGTATTCGAATCGACTCCGGCCGTGGATGTGGACGCCGGCGAGGGATGTGTGATGACCCCGGGTGGCCGCATTCATGCGCGCCATATCGTGCTGGCCACCCACTCCCCGGCAGGATTCAATCTGGTCCAAGCCGAGATGGAGGTGTACCGCGAATGCGGTATCGCCGTGCGTGTGGCTGACCCGCCCGCCCCGGGCATCCACTGGATCAAGGACAGCGAGCGGTCATTGCGTGCGGCTGTTGCGGCAACAGGCGAGCAGTGGTTGATCGCCGTGGGCGGCAAGCATCAGGTCGGAGAGCAGCATCGCCAGCAGGAGGAAACCCAACGGCTTGACGCCTATGTCCGCGAGCGCTTCCAGGTAACCGGCGACGTCATTGCCTGGGCGGCGCAACAGTTCAAGCCAGCCGATGGTCTGCCCTACATCGGGGGCAGCGCGCACGATAACGTCTGGGTGGCGACCGGTTTCCAGGCCGATGGGCTGGTATGGGGCGCCGTGGCGGCACAGCTCATCACCGAGGGCATCACCGGGGTACACAGCGATGCCGCGCGACTGCTCAGCCCATTGCGGATCACGCCGATGAAGTCGGCCAAGGGATGGGCCCGGACCAACGCCACGGTAATCAAGCACTTGGTCGGCGATCGCATCAAGCGGGAGATGCCCACCCCTGTCGACGAGGTAAATAGCGGATGCGGGGCGCTGGTGGAACAGGACGGCCAGCGGCAGGCGATCTATCGCGATCCGCAAGGGCAACTGCACGCGTTATCGCCGGTCTGCCCGCACATGAAATGCCTGGTGCAGTGGAACGACCCCGCCAAGAGCTGGGACTGCCCATGCCATGGCAGCCGTTTCGCCCCCACCGGCGAGCTGCTGGAGGGCCCGGCAATGACCGGCCTGCGCAGGCTGGCGCCGGAGGGTGGACCATGAACGGTCCTCTCAGCGGCGGTGTGTCCGCCTGCTCCGCTTTGCCAACAGCGCAGGAAGTGCAAGGCCTGCGGCAAACGGCGCATATACCCAGACAAGGTCAGAGCGCCGCAGGTGCCGTTCGAACCCGGGCGAAAGCCGAGCCGGCACTACCTTGTAGTCCACCAAGTACGCCACGGCCGTGGTGGTCGTGGCCGCTGCCAGCACCGCCTCCGGCGCGTGACGCCGTCCACGCAGCAGCTCGTAGCCGCACGCCCAGAACACCGAGCACAGGTGGTGGATGGTGTAGCCGACCAATGTATGGGGCATGTCGGGTTGGACATGCCGGTGTGCGCTGCGGGGCCAGAGCCAGTGGCTGGTGGCGTTGGTCCCTGCCGCGGGCGCACGGAGGCGGCCATGGCTGAGCAGCGACACCAGCACGGTGGAACAAAGGCTGGCGCAACTACCCGCCACCAAGGCGCGACGCAGCCAACCCGGGCGATAGCCCCGCGCAGGATTCTGATCATCGGCGCCAATGGTCTGATCGGAAGCACGCTGGGTGAGGAACTGGTGCGGCAGGGGCATGAAGTCTTCCTTGCGATGCGGAGCCCGGACAGCGACCGACCGAATGAGCATGCTCGGCTGCTGCGTTTCGATTTTTCAACGCCCGGCGACCACGCGCTGCAGAGTCTGCTGCGTACGCTGGACGTGCTGATCAACGCGGCCGGCATTTTTTCCGAGCGCGATGGACAGAGTTTTGACGATGTCCATGTCAAGGGCCCGTGCACCCTGTTTGAACAGGCAGCGCGCGCCGGCGTGCCCCGCTTGATCCATATATCGGCGCTGGGCGCCGGCCCGGGTGCCCCTACCCGCTTCTGGCGCAGCAAGGCGCTCGGCGATCACTGCGCGCTGCGCTTCCCCGGCGATGTGACTGTCGTGCGTCCCTCGCTGGTGTTTGCGCCGAAAGGCGCCAGCACAGGCCTGTTCCTGCAATTGGCCCTGCTCCCCGTGCTGCCTCTCCCGGCGCCCGGGGGCGCACGCGTCCAACCCATCCACCAGCAGGACCTGGTCGACGGATTGATAGCATTGGTGGACCACCCCTGCCCTCCACCGCTGATTGCCGCAGTGGGGCCGGTACCGCTGACGCTGCCTGCCTACCTGGCAACCCTCGCCGACGCATTGGGTTATCGTCTGCGGTGGTTTCCGGTGGCGCCCCGCTGGATGGACCTGGCCACTGCACTGACCCGATGGATGCCTGGCATTGCACTGGATGCAGACACCATGACCATGCTCGCGCACGGCAACACAGCGGCCTCCGGTGCGTGGCAGACGCTGCTCGGGCGACCCCTGCGCGCACCCATCGACTTCGTGCCGCGCCACCAGGCGCCCGAGCTTCGGACGCGCGCCCTGTTGCGTGCCACATTGCCGTTGGCCCGCGCAGCCAATGCGGTGACCTGGCTGGTAACCGGTTGGGTGTCGGCCTTCGTCTATCCCACGGCGGCAAGCCTGGCGCTCCTCGCCCAAGCGCAGGTGCCGGCAACTGTCGCCCCGCTGGCCTTGCATGGCGCCGCGGCGCTGGACGTCGTACTGGGGCTGACGATGTGGAAACGCGCCTGGCGGCGCGCCACTTATCGCCTGCAGTTGGCGCTGATTGCGTTCTACACGGTCGTCATCACCGTCTGGCTGCCGGGTTACTGGGCGCATCCATACGGGCCCATCGTGAAGAACCTGCCCCTGGCCGCGCTCATCTACCTGTTGCTGCGTCTGGAGGAGCCACCCCGTGGACGTCGTCGTTAAAGTGCTGCACATCGTGTCGTCGACGTTCCTATTCGGCACCGGCGTCGGCACGGCGTTCTATCTATTATTCGCCAGTCGCCGCCGCGACCCCCGGGTGGTGGCGGCCGTGGCCGAGCTGGTGGTGCTGGCCGATTGGCTCTTCACTGCCACCACCATCGTGTTCCAGCCATTGAGTGGACTCTACCTGGCGCACCGGCTGGGCATTGCGCTGACCACCCCGTGGCTGTACTGGTCGATCGTGCTGTATGTGATTGCCGGCCTGTGCTGGCTGCCCGTGGTCTGGCTGCAGATGCGCCTGCGCGATCTGGCCCGTGCTGCCGCCGACCGGGGCGAGCCGCTTCCCCTCCGCTACGATCAACACCTCGGCACGTGGGCGGCGCTGGGCGTGCCGGCCCTGTTCTCGTTTCTCGCGATCTTCTACCTGATGACAGCCAAACCCGCTGTGGGCTGAGGGTCGTATACAACGCCGACGCGCAGCAACCGGGTGTCGGAATCCGCCGTCGAGGGCAGCTTCCGGTGCTGGTCGGCCCGCCCAGGGGCGCGATGCGCGCAGCGCGTTGGGAGCTCACTTCACGCAACATAAGCAGTACAAGGACGATCATGCGCGATAGCGCGCCTGCATGCGTCAGCCCGACGGAATCAATCTCACCTTGGTCCAGAACCTGCTTCATTTCGCGCCCCTGATAGCCGCAGCCATGACCTGCGTGACAGCGTTGATCTGGGTCGTGTACCCGAGCTTTTTCCTGCGCAGCTACCGGCGCCAGCAACGACCCTCAATCCTGACCACCTCGGGCGCGGGCAAGGACCTGGATGCGCCGAGCACGCCCGGGGCACTGAGTGGAATGTCACTCGACAGAAGGGATCCGCATCAGGGGGCTTTCACGCTTCCCAACAATCTCTACGACTTGGTTGACCTTCAACCATGCCAGAGCGGTCTCCAGCCGCGGGCCGCGCAGCCCGGCCAACCTGATCACGTCGACGAGCAACGCGTGCTCCAGCGTCCCGCGCACCGTCGCGAAGCACTCCAAGACCCACCGGGCGTCCTGGATTGGGCGCGGCAATTTAGGGGGCTTGGGAACCTTAATGCGGGTGGGCCACGGCTTGCTGAAGGCACCTTCTTTCCGCGATGACGTGGACTCCCGCCTGGCCGCCTCGACGAAGATCATCTGGTGCTGGGTCAACGACCACTGCACGATCGCCCAGGCGCGCTGGACCAGCTCCAGGCTGATCTCCGGGCCCTCTCCGCATACGACCTGGAACACCGCCGCTATTCTCAGCGTGTTCTCCCACGCTCGATTAACGGCCGGCTCAATCTGCTCGTCGTAGCAGGTTTCACGCCATCCCTTGAGGCGAAACTTCAACTCGGCCATGAAGGCCCTTGCCTCATCTCCGAGGACAATCTTGTCCCTGATCAACTCGCCCGTCGCCTGCTTCTTGTCGGCCTCGTCCATCAGATCCTGCAAGCGGTGGTGGAACTTATTCAGTCCGCCCCCCGGCCAGCTTGGCGGCATGCTGATATCGCAGGCTCCAAACCGCTTGGGGTCATGGCAAGCCACGATGGCTCGACCCCAAATCCCTTGATGAAAGCTCTTATTATTTGTGCGTTTCATCACCGGATAGAACACCTCACCCTGCAGGCGAACCCCGAGCGAACAACGGCCATCAATGGCTGCAAGATCCACGCCCTTAACGACGTGATCCAAGTCGAAACCGCTGTGGAGCTTAGTGAGGCTTCCGCCCATCCTGACAAACAGATCGCTCTCCAAGAAGCTTCCGCCATCCTCGTCGTTGACGCAGACTGAACGCGCCCGGCCATCCAGGCACTCCAGCAGTGCGCGGTAGCTAATCATTGTCAACATTCGACCGTCTGGTTCCTGGAGTTCCCGGCCATCTACGAGCGAGCCCGCTTTCTCAACCGAACGCTTACTCGCGCGGATCTTCCGGGCAACCAACCCAGCCTGCCGATTGTGCTCGATCAAGGGTTTGAAGAACTCACGGTACGAGGTCCCCTTGCCGCGCCCACTAGGTGCGAGCGTCAGCATAAAGATTGTCGTCGGCATATGCCTATAGTCCAGGCCCACGACGTCATACAGGCGTTGCACGGGAACCACACAAGCGGCGATGGCATCCATCAGGAGGCACTCGGCCGGGACGTCGTCCTCCAGGCGGCGGACTTCGCAGGCAGCACTGTAAAGCAGATCAGGAAGGGCATTGATCGGGCATACCCTGGACAAGTGAGGAAACGGGTCGAGCATGGAATACCTCTATTCATGGCAAGCAGGCGCAACGCGCATGCAGCGTGGCGGTTAGCGAGTAGCGTGAGCGGCTTACGGCAGCACACTCCTCGGCGGCGCTCGGCCTTGGAACGAGGCGGCAAAGACGGTGTCCGGCGCCTTAGCCGCCTTCTCCAGCTCATCCAGGATCGCTTGGACGTGGCGAGGCTCGACCGTCAGCCGCAGGACTTTCAGTCGCTGGTTCACAGACGCACATATCGCGTCCAAAGACACGTTGCGGACCCTAACAGCCTCAAGGATGGCCGGCTTGGCCGCACGCAGGTACAGAATCTCGAGGCCGAGGCAATCAATGTCATTTACCAATTCGGCGAGCAGCTCCGGATCCAGCGTGTTGTTCGATGACATAAAGGCTTCGCATTGAAGAATGCGCGAATTCAACCCTTCTTCGAAACGACAAGCCAACATTCCGCGGAATGCTCCGAACATTCCGTTAGCTGCAGTGTGCGGGTCCCCTGACCATGCGGACGTCGGTGGACTTGTCGAGTTAACCCCGTAGGCTGCGCAACACCCGTCGTCAGCCCATCGCGATGACGCAAAGTGGCGTCAACTATTGACCGGAAAGATGCGGGCCGAAATGCGCACCGGACTGAGCATCAAGAGCCTGGCGAGCCTTCCGTCCGGCAACGACATCGCCTGTCGTCGCCGCGGAAGGCCGCCAGCCCGTTCGCTGGAGCCCTCGGTAACCACCATTTAAGTTATAACCAGCCGTCACCCCTCTCGCGGCGCCGCGACTGGTCCGACGAGGCCCTGCTAGGTGCCCACGGTTGCACGGGGCGCGAAACGCCCAAGAGCCTTTCCGGAATGTTCGGAACATTCCGCGGAATCGTCGCCTGCATTGAATCTTTCGTGTTCTATAGCGGTCCTTCCCACGGAGCACCTAAAAGATGTCAAGCATTCCCGCCAACAACTGGGCGCTGCACAGCTACCCGACCGACGGTTCCCGCACCTACTCTCCCGACACCATGCTGCGCCTCAACCAGGTGTGCGAGATCACGGGTAAGAAGAAGAGCTCGCTCTACAAAGCCATCGCGGACGGCGAGTTTCCTGAGCCGAAGAAGATCGGCAAACGTGCCGTGGCTTGGAGCGCGAACGTAGTGTTCCAGTGGGTGGCTGAGCGTCCGTCTGCCCGCTAAGTCGACACTCGTCCCGGTTACATCGGTTGTGCCACTTTGACCGATTACGGGTCTCGCGACCCCATACATGCAGCGCCCTTCGTACTTCAAGCAAACCCGGTATTTATTAGCTAATTGTTTCGCTCTTACCTACTCGTTTGCACGTTTTTCTCAACTGATAAACAAGCCACTTGTTACATCCTCCCTTCATTTAGGTCGGATGAATGAACAGAGGCAATTTCTCCCATCAACCTTTGTTCCCCCTTGCAGGCAACGCCGTTCGGGCAACAGGAAGAACAGAACATGCATTCTCAAGTCCAACGCCACAGCAATGCGGCGAATACTCCCACCATCCTTGAGCGCTCGATCGCTGACCTGATCGAGCGCGAAAGCCGCTATCAGGACATCCTTGACACGCATGTCAAATATCATCTTCCCGACCGAGACCAGTGGGTCGGCGGCTTGGACGACCACCGCTTCAAGGCACATTGCAAAAGCCTGCTGAAACTTCATGCCGCCCTTGCCGATGGCGATGGTGTTCCCTGCTTAGACATCCGAGCCCCGTTCCGCACGGGGGGCCCGCCGTTGCCCGCGGTCAAGCTCAAGTCCCTGGGCATGCGCATTCTTAAGTGCTGCCAGGTCCATGCCGACAATCCTCACTGGAACGCCGCTTGGGCGAACCATGTCTTCCATCCCGCTATCACGGTTTTGCTCCGTTCAATGAAGCGCTACGCCACGCGGACTGCCCTGTGCCATGTCAACAGCAGTGGCATCAGTCATGACCTTGAGCTCGGCACCTTGACGCGCCATCTGGTGCGCTTCGTGCACCGCGTGAACCGATCTTGGAAGTACATTAATGCCGTGAGGGCCTACACGCGCAAGGAGGAGGACAACTTTAAGAGCGCGCGTCACTTCATATATCACTTTGCCGGCAAGCACACCCGTCTCTGCTTCCTACGCATCGACCTTACTCTCCGTACCGCTTGGAAGGACTTCAGCCACTCCGAGGACGCAGACAAGGCAGTAACAGGCTTCCTCCGCTCGTTGCGTAGCAGCGCCTGCCAGCGCAACCTGCTCCCCGGCTACTTGGGCTTCATCATCAAACGCGAGAACGGCATCTCCCGCGGTACGCATTTCCACCTTCTCGTGGTGTTGAACGGCGATCTTCAGGGCCTTACCAGCCGCAGCGTCGACTACATCTCCGATGCCCTTTGCGAAATGTGGCTGCGGCGCATCGGCCATGATCGCGGCAGCGCCCACAACAGCTACAAGGACCGTCGCTCTTGGCCGTTCAATGGACTTGGGCTGCAAGACTTCCAGAGCATCGAAGCGCTTGTGGGCCTGCGCTACGCTCTTTGCTACCTAACGAAGCAAGACTGTGTTTTGAAGACCAGCAACGACACGATCAAGAACTTCTGGCGCACACCGACTCCGTGCGGTACTCGCAAAAAGCGTGGTCCCAAGCGCAAGCGCCAAGACTATCTGTCTCTGCTTCACCACTCGCTGGACGGACCCCGCAGCCCATATCCGCCAGGCTTCGACCCAACGCCATATGTGCTTGCACACAAGCGCAGGCAAGACGAAAAGAAGCCGCGGTACGGCGCCTGGGACAGGGCACCCATCACGGATGATCGCCTCTCGGAATAGCCACGCCCAGCAGCACACACGAAACAGGAAAAGGAGCCTACTCCAGCTCTTTTATCCCAAATTTCTGGTTCTTCACCCAACTCCGGGGAAGGCCGCCCGGATCTTCAGGAAGAAGTACGCGTCGTCTCGGTATCCGTAGGCGACGCGCTTGATGACCTTGATCTTGTTGTTGATGCCTTCCACCAGGTTCGTCCCGAGCGGCCATCGGCAGTGGGCCAGAATGCCCGGGAGATAAGGCTGCAGACGGCGGACAAAGATGCGCAGTGGCTCCAGCCCGCTTCGCAGGGCGCGATGCTTCCATGACCGCCAGGCCTTCTCCGCCCAGCTCTGGCTTCGGTAGCGCCACAGATGCTTCAGGTCATCTTTGAGCAGATAGGTGGTCAGCAGGGCTTTGTTGGCGGCCAGCAGCTCCTCGAGTTGGACGCGCTGCTCGGCCGGGACGTTTTGCCGATTGCGCAGCAGCAGCCAGCGCGAGGTCTTCACCACCCGTCGCGCGGGCTTGTCGGTGCGTAGGCGATTGGCCTCGTCCACCCGCACCCGATCAATGACTTCGCGCCCGTACTTGGCCACCACGTGGAAGAGGTCGTAGACCACTTCAGCATTGGGGCACTGGGCTTTGACCTCCACATCAAAGGCCGAATTCATGTCCATTGCTACGGCTTGGATGCGTTCGCAACCGACCCTGCCGAGTAGCTCAAAGAAGGGACGGATGTCAGCGCGGCTGCGTCCTCGGCCGACCCAGAGTACGCGCTTGCGCGATGGCTCGACGACCACGGTGGCGTAGCGATGCCCCTTCTGGATCGCAAACTCGTCCATCGCGATCACGCGTACGTCCGATAGGTCCACCGGGCCCAGCGTCTGCATCAGATGCCTGAATTCAAGCGCCTTGACCGTCTTCCAGTCTAGACCATGACACTTTGCGGTGGCATGGATGGAGGTGGTGGCGCACATGCGTGCCACGCTCTGCGCAAGCCGTTGCGTTACCTGGGCATGCCGCTCCAGCCAATCCAAGTGCTCCAGTTTCGGCCCACAGCGAGGGCAGGCCAGCCGCTGCCGCTGGACTTCCAACTCCACCGGCTCGTCGAACACGGGCAAGTCACGGATGCGCCGGAGCGTCTGGTCGTGGATGGCCACGACCCACTTGCCGCAGCCACTGCAGCGTCGGCGGCGGCGTGAATCAGGCAACAGCGAAAGCACCAGCCACGTGGCTCCGCCACGTGCCTCGCGGCGCCATCCATCCAGGCGATACCCCGCCCAGCTTCCCAGTAACGGCATACAATCCAGCTTGGCCACGGCCGGCCTCGGTTTGTTTTCTCGACAGCTACAAATCTAGCTGGTCGGCCGTGCGCCTTCTCCCCTCAGATGGGAGAAGAACCAAATTTCTCACGTACAGCACGCAATTTTACCCCACGCTTCCTTGCGCTTTCCTCTAGCCCTGAAACGTCATCCTTGTCGAGGCGCTCCCCGTCAATCAGATACACCAAGTCACCGACTTCCGTTCCATCGAAGCGGTGCGCCATGAGCTTCTCTGCTAAAACAACTCTCGATACGCTCGGTTCCCGATCTTTGAGTTCAAACCAAAAATCGGCAATCGCCAGGATCAGGGCAAGACCGTCGCTCGTGAAGTCGAACTTGTACCTTAAAGATGCGCCATCGCCGTGCAGCTCGTCTATCTGTCCAATCTTGAATTCGCCACGCTTGCCACCACCCTGATCCCGGCCAACTGTCATCCACACGAACTTCTCTGCTGTTCGGTCGGCCCTGTACCTGAAGGCCTTGGCCGCATGTTGCTTCAGCCAGGGCCTAACCCCCGTATCACCACCAACGATCGCCTGTACCCCGTTGAGCCTGTATGCCGCCTGGAACATCCAGTAGATGCCTGGCGCACGCTCTTGATGCTCAAACGGATACGCCACGAGACCTAGGAGATCCATTTTCTCCTGCTTCAATTTCTCGATGTCTAACACATCCAGAAATAGTTCCGATACGTGAACAGTAACACTGGCACGGAATCTATGATCATCGGCACGTATACCAGGCTCGCCGCGACGATTAGCCTTTTCCCACTCCTCTTTGTCCACGATGGCCGCGCACTCAAGCTCAACCTTCACCAGATCGCGGACGGCCTCTATTTTCTCCTCTTTCCTGACTGGTCGACCTCTGAGATCCTGCCCGGTCACGCGATACGTCCGCGCCGGAGCCAAACCCCAGCCCATAAAATTTGGCGACGTGCAAACGTCGGCATGCCCCAATTTTTCGATCGATGCCGTGTCCAGTCGCAGAAAGGCGATGCCGTCCGTCAATTTACTGGCTTGCAGTTGAATTGCGTCCAAGTCTTCGGACGACGCCGATTCCCATGAGATTTCCTCTAATAGCTTTTTCTGGCCCTCGTCCATTGGGGGGAATTCCACTTTGGAAGTCCGGTGCACCAAGTGACGCATCTGGTCCACCTCGAGATAGAGAGGGATGTCCTTTTTCAGCAAGTAGGAAATTGGATCCTCCCCGACTGGCAGAATTGCATGCCACTCATTCCGGACTTCGCCTCTAAATTGCCGCATGCGGCCTTCCCTGCTTGCTTTTTTCACCAAAGCACCTCATTGCAAGATCGATTGGATATCGCCCCCCTATCCTCCCCGAATGACCGGCATTCCCGCAATGGCGCCGCGAGGCTGGAAACTCGTCCGGAAGAGAAAAAAGGTTCCAGCCGCATGGGGAGGACGCCTAAGCGCCCTCCCCGATCTTCCTGTTGACCAGTTCATTGCAGGCCACCGTCAGCGATCCGCCGCGTGTGTGATCGTGGCTCTTATCTACAAGTGGACGGCCCGCCTTTCCGATCCCGCTTGTCCGCGGATGCGCGCATCAGTCACTCCCATGGAAAAGGGCCGCACGAGGCGGCCCTGGCATCAGACGCCAGAACGGGTCAGGGCTGCGCTTGCACCTGCAGCCACTTGTTCCCATGGAGGACATACACGACGTCGTCCTCTATTGATGGGCAGCACGCCGAATCGTCCGGACCCAACGAAAGCAGCTTGAGATGCGCCGTGCTGTCCTTCAGTGTGAGGCTCTGGGCGCTACCGGAAAGCGTGGCGGTATCAGCCAGCTTCAACTGCCCGCCCGTACGCACGAAGGCGGCTAGATAGCCTACCGAGTCATTACCACCGCCAGCGCCTTCCAACGAATACAGGACCGCCACATCCGCTGCACCATCGCCGTCTAGATCACCCTTAAGCGATTTGCGCGCGTCGGCGTACTCGCTTCCCCCATCCTGCGCGGCTCGTGCAGAGATAGCAGTATTGATCACTTCGGCATCCGATGTTGCGGCCATCCGAGTAGCCGCATCAAATGCCAACGCGGAAGCACTGACCGCCGCCGATTCAGACATAGGTTCCGACCTGACCAAATTCGCAAATGCTTCGGGAGAGTCGGTGACTTCCGGCGTTCCGCACTCTACCTTCTCGGCCTCCTCCTGCGTGATGCCTGCCGGCACATGACACCCGGCAAGATTGATTTCCCCAGCCTGCGTCAGTGTCGGCTCTTGCTTGCAGCCTGCTAGGGCCAGTCCAACCACCAGAAGCAACCCCGTGACGTTCAACCTCTTCATGCTTTCTCCTTTTCAATGTCTCAATATGGCTGGGAGGAATTGGCTCCGCTACTGTTGTGGCTTGCCCGATCCGTCACACACAAAGCAATCCGGATCAAGGCCCCTGGCGATCTTGTCGGCACGCCTCTGGGCCTCCTCTGCCTGCCTTTTAGCCTCCCGCTGTGAAGGCGAAAGCAGGCGGACTGCGCCATAACGTGCTTCAGCCGCAGAGAGCAGTGCGCCCTGCTCCGGCATCAGCACGAAGTCATCGCTTGAGGCGATGGAACGGTGGAGGTCCCACATCTGCTGTTCACTCATGTACTTCGTGCCATCCGGTTCGTAGAAGGAGTGCGAAACAACCTTTCCACCTTCGTACGTGATGCGCTCGGAGAGCGTGCCGTCTTCCTTCCGACGGCCCTCCCAGACGCCGATCGGAATGCTGTTGGCGTACTGCCCCTTCGACCTGACCTGCCCGTTCAGATGGTAGCCAATTAGCTCGCCATTGAAGACGTTGTCTACGACATCCGCCTCGAGGGAAAGTTGCTCTGGGTTCTCCACGAAGTAGATCCTGACCCGACCACTCACCTTGCCCTTCGCCATCGGCAGGACAACCACCTTGGCACCAGCTGCATTGTGGAAAACAGTCTCCCCTTCGAGTCCCCCACCACTGAGCTGCCCCTCGTAGGCCACGGCCTGTGAATCACGGTATCGGCACACAAAGTGGTCCGCGAGAAGCCCTTCGTTGACGTCGACGTCGCACAGATACTGCATACCACTCAGTAGTGTCGACATGCTTGCCGGCTGAAACGTATTGAGGTTGCCTAGCACTGTTGTGAGTGCCCCAAGTTGTGGCTCCAATTTGCCGTGGGGCACATTCGTCACCAAGCCATCGAACGGGTCGTTAGAGCCAGCTTCGTAGATCGTCCCATTGCTCAGGTCGGCGTTGCGCCAATCCAGAACTGGCTTGCTGCATGCAGATAGAAACAACGCCCCCCCTAGGGCAGTCCATCGACTGATGCCTTTCATGAATCTCCTTTTTGTTCGCAGGTTTCGCTGATATCGATGCGCCGCCCAAGCGAGACATCGGCAGTTGATGTACGTGTCCTCTATCTGGCAAATAGAGTCTGCCACACCAATAGAGGTTTCGTCATGATTCGGGCCACCCCCGCCTTTCGGTTGCCCTGTGCCCGATTCCTCGCCACGCGCCTTGTTCGCCGCCCGCCTCCTCCAGGCGCGGCAACTGCGTGGTCTGAGTCAGCGCGCGCTAGGGGATCGCATGGGCTTGGGTAAGGAAAAGGGCTCCTCGCGGATCAACCGCTACGAGCACCAAGTCACCGCGATCGGCTTCGACAACCTGGGCCTGCTGGCGCAGCTGTTGGACGTGCCCGCGGCCTACCTATTGGCCGACGATGCGGCGATGGCCGATGCGATCCTTGCTTTGGCCCACGCCGACGACACCCAGCGGGATGCCTTGGCCTCGCTGATCCCCGCACTGGTCGAGGACCCTGCCCTGCTTGCTAAGGTGGTGGAGCTGCTGCAATTGGCGCAGGGGCGACAAGCCAAAGGACTAAGAGCGCAGGCCGACGGAGACTGATCCGCACGTACGGTGCGATGCATCCACGGCGATCTGCCTGGCCCGTGTGGGCCGGGCGCTATGCTCATCCATCGTTTCGACCAGTTAAACCCATCCGCTATCCGCCATCGATACCGATTCGGCGGCGCTGACCACGAAATGGTCGAACAACCGGATATCCTAGTCAAAGCCCCCTTCGGTCGCACCGTGAGCGCACGGTCCGCTGCAGAGGATTCGGTGTTGCCACTGGGATGGTTGTGGGCCAGCAAGACGGCCGAAGCGTTCAACGCTAGAGCCCGTCGAACCACGACGCATGGATGAACTTCCGCCCCATTCACCCTGCCGGAGAACAGTCGCTCCACTGCGATGAGCTGGTTCCGGGTGTTAAAGAAGGCGGATTCGAAATGCTCCCGCTCCTCGCTGCCTAACCGCAGTCGGAAGAACGCACCGCAAGTGGGCACCTCGCTCAAGAATGGTCCCGGTCCACGGACTCTCTGCTTGAGGATCCGTAGCGCCCGGCCGATGGTCCGGGCCTCACGTGCCCGGACAGCCCCAATGCAAGGAGCCGCCCGGGTACCAGTAGTTGCATGAGAGCGTGACCGGGCCTGCATCAGGCCACCAGCTTCATCACTTCGTCCCAAGCCCGCTGTTTGATCTGGGCCCCCGGTCCGAACCAAGCCGCTTCCCGACGATGGTCTTCCGTGCGCGCGCGGCGATGGTGGTCGATGAACTCGGTCACGCTGTTAAGCAGGCCCCAGGCCGTACCGCGGCTGGAGGCCATCAGAGCGCCACGACCGCCGCCCTCGTAAAGCGAGCGTACGCTGGCCATCGCCTGTTCGTTTACCACCGTAGCCTTTCCGTCCAGCCGACTGTAGGTCAGCACCCTACGCAGCAGCCCATCCGCCGAGTCCGGATCCACTGGACGTTCCACCAACGCCTTCACCCGGGCCACGAAACCGTCCCACGACGAGACGGTTATGCCCAGCTGACGCTTCACCGCATCCGGGTCGAAGTGGCTACGGTGTGGCACCTTGATGGCCCCGCTAGCATTGCCCAGCGCGATGGACAGGGTGTTGTTGCAGACCACCCGGACCGAGGTGAACTGCGCCGTGGTCGCCAGTGTGCCGTCACAGGCCGTGGCCAGCAGCAGGTAGCCATCCACCTTGTCGCGGCCCTTCAGCGTCGTGCTCTGGCCGGTGCGGGCCAGCGCCCAGAACTTGCGGCCCTCGCGCAGCACCCCGGCGCTCTCAAGCTCGAACCCGGCGTTGGCAGTCAGATCCCTGTAAAACTCCAGGATTTGGCCCGGCTGCACCACTTGGAAGCGCTTGGAGACCACCGACAGCGGCTTGCGGGTGTCGGAGCGGTACAGCACCTTCTGCTCAGGGTACGAATGGATAGCGCTAGTGGCATCGTTGCCAACGACATAGCGCACTTCCGCCTCCTCGATCTTCCAGTCCATGCCGGCTTGGCACTTCCAGGCATCAATGGGCTGCTGCGGTGCAAGCCGGCTCCCCAAGCCATGCCACGGCCTCTCGCCTGCGTACGCCATCGTTTCAACTAAATGCATCTCGTGCTCCTCGTTTATTGGCGGGACAAACGCATAAGGCCCGAGCAATGCCCGGGCCTTATGCGAGGTACCAAGTTGATCAGAAATCAGTCGAACGGCTCGACCATGCAGGAACATCTGCCGCAAACCGCGCTAGCCGTGCTCTTAATGATCCCCGCCAGAACAGCGGTGGCCACCGCCATAATGCAGTGGACCAACTCTACCCTGCTCCTCATCCTTCTCCGCTCCTGAAAATAGGCTACTGCGGCAGCGTCATGCCCGAAGCCAGTTCCTACCAGCTTCGAGGGGGTAGTATGTGTTTGAAATCTTGTTCAATCCTTGTGAAGCCGGCTCATTTCACTCCCCAGCTCGTTTACAGCCGGCGCCGGGGCGAACGCCGAGGCTGGCCAGACTTGGCACCGTCAGCCAATTGGGCAGCGTGTTGAATGGAACATCTAGCTCCCTCATAGCGTCAGGGCCGTTGGACTCTGCCACCGTGCCCGTCAGCCTCGAAGGACCGCAGGCGGCTGGCTGTGGCTCTGCGAAGGACAAGTAGTCCTCTCTAAGCAATATGCGTTCGGCAACGACACCTGCCGAAGAGCGATCGACCAAGGATGGCGCCTGGCCCCTTGGAATCACGCCAACCACCTCTATCGGTTCGGCGGGTCTAGCAAGCACCAGACTCTAGCCCCTTGTCATCGCCTCGATCTTCGACATCTGCATCCTTGGTAGCCCACCGAGCTGTAGAGAGTACCGCCGGCACTCTACAGGGATGGAAAGCGACCCGATAAGGGAAACACAGCAGTCGACACAAACTCAAAGAGGTCCGGGTCACTGCAGACAAGCGGCCATGCTCCAGCACACCCCAAATTAGGAGGGCTGCCCAGGTGTCGGCACAGGACCTTCCTTACTCAGACTAGATATCCGTGGCCGTCCTTTAGCATCCAAAGCAAGCCAACCTGCCGTGGCATACCAGATGGCACACCAGCGAGGCGGGAAATTAAAAAAGCCCATAAAATACAGGAACTTAGTTAATATGTCTGGCGGAGAGAGTGGGATTCGAACCCACGGAAGGAATGACCCTTCGCCGGTTTTCAAGACCGGTGCCTTAAACCGCTCGGCCATCTCTCCGTATCGGCAGCGCTTCCGCGCCCCGCGTGCCCAGGTCATTGCAACCCAGGCAACCGGTCGGGGCAGCGCCCCGTCCGGCATGGCTCCCCGGCACTGGCCGGGGGTCGCATTCTCGCATTTCAGGTGGGATTTGCCCACCCGCCAGCGGTCGGGCTCAGCCCGCATCCACCGCCAGCGCACCCAAGGCACTGGCCTTGATCTTCTCCTTGGCCCGCTCACACGCGCCATCACAATGCAGGCGCGAGGCCTCCAGCTGCGGCGGCAGGTGTTCGGCCAGGAAGTCGATGAACACGCGCACCGCCGGCAGCAGACCGCGGCGGGAGGCGAAGACGGCGTGGCAGATGCCCTGCGGCAGCGACCAGTCCGGCAGCACTACTTCCAGTTCGCCGTTGCGCACGGCGTCGGCACAGACGGTTTCCGGCAGCATGGTGATGCCGAAGCCGTCCTTGACCATGCTCTGCAGCAGCGGGAAATCGAAACCGGCCACGCGCGGCTGCAGGTCCACGCGGCGGACCGCGCCTTCCGGACCGTGCAGTTCCCAGCGCTGCCGAGCTTCGTCTTCGCTGATGCTCAGGGTGACGTGGTTGGTCAGCTCGTCCGGATCCTTCGGGCGGCCGGCGCGATCGAGGTACTTGGGACTGGCCACCAGCAGTTCCTGCACCTGGCCGAAGCTGCGCATCACCAGGCTGCCATCGTCATCCAGGCGCGAGCGCACGCGCAGGGCGACGTCGTAGCCTTCGTTGATGATGTCCACGCGGCGGTTGCTGATGTTCAACTGCAGCCGCACCTTGGGATACTGCGCCAGGAAGATCGGCAGCAGCTTGGGCAGCTGCATCTGCGCGAGCGAGACTGGCACGCTGGCGCGGACGAGGCCACGTGGCTCGGCGCTGAGGCGGTCGACCACCTCACGCGCGGCCTGGGCCTCGGCGAGCATGGTCTGCGCGTGGCGATGCACGCTGGTACCGACGTCGGTCACCGCGAAGCGGCGCGTGGAGCGCTGCAGCAGGCGGACGCCCAGATCGGTTTCCAGCTGGCTGATACGGCGGCTCAGGCGGGATTTGGGGATGCCGAGCGCGCGTTCTGCTGCGGCGAAACCACCATGATCCACCACCATGGCGAAGTAGTAGAGGTCGTTGAGGTCTTGCATACCGAAGTTCCAGATATAGAACAATACGTGGTATTCAACCACCTTTATTCCAAACAGGCAACAACCTAACCTGATCTCCGTCGGCGGCATCTACCGCCCCTCCCCCAGAATCAGGTGATTGCCATGAAGCTTCTTCACATCGACGCCAGCGTGCTTGGCGAAAACTCGGTCTCCCGCCAGCTCTCCGCCGCCGTGGTCCAGCAGTGGCGCGACCAGGTCCCGGGCCTGGAGGTGAGCTACCGCGACCTCGACGCCCAGCCCGTTGCGCACCTGCGCAGCTCGTCCCTGGCCCAGTCCGACCCGGCCGAGGTAGCCGATGCCGAGCAGGTGCTGGAGCAGTTCCTGGCGGCCGACGTGGTTGTCATCGGCTCCCCAATGTACAACTTCAGCGTCGCCTCCACCCTCAAGGCGTGGATTGACCGCCTGGCCGTGGCCGGGCGCACCTTCAAGTACACCGAGAACGGCCCGGTGGGCCTGGCCGGCGGCAAGCGCGTGATCGTGGCCAGCAGCCGCGGCGGCCTGCACACCGGCGCCCCGACCGACTTCCAGGATCCGTACCTGCGCCAGGTCTTCGCCTTCTTCGGCATCGACAACGTCGAATTCGTGCGGGCCGAGGGCATCGCCTACTCGCCGCAGCACCGCACCGACGCGATTGCCCAGGCCCTGGCCGCGCTGCCGCAGCCGGAAGAACTCGCCGCAGCCTGATCCACGCGGGACCCACACCGTTCCCTCCTCCTCGTCGTGACGGTGTGGGTGTGGCAGAGATGGCCCCTCCCGGGGCCATCTTTTTTTTGAACGCGGCCCCGCCCTACTGGAGTTCGCAGTCGCGTGTCACCGGTGATCCCAGGATCATGCCGTTGCCCGTGCAGGCCGCGAGCACAGTGTCGCCTTTGCCGAGCGCGCCGGCCTCTTCCCTGGAGAGGCCGGAGATCATCACCTGGTTGACGCTTCCGGCCTTCAGCTGCACCTGCGGCTTATCCATCAGATCTGTCTGGATGCTGGCAACTTCACCTGAGATCAGCAGTCGCTTGCCTTTGTAGAGGACGTCGGCGGCGACCTCATTGGCCTCGTAGTCCCGAGAGAGCTGGCGCGCCGTGATTTCGACAGGCGCGACGGGCGCGACCGCGGTGTCCTGCTGGCTACCCTTGTCCGCGTGGGTTTGGGCATCGGGGGCCGGCTGACTGATCGCGCTGACGGCGCCGGCGAATACCACGACGCCCACGAGGTAGACCACCGGGGAGGCGACAAGGGACAGCAGGAGCTGGGCGATGCCTTTGCCGGCGCCACCCTTGCCCATCGCCACGACGGCCAGGATGAAGGCGACCAGATTGAGCGGCCAGCCGAGGAACATCCCGAGCCCCGGAAACGGGATCAGGAAGCATAGCCAGGCGATGCCCAGCATCAGCCATGCAGCGATGCCGGCGGGATTTGAGGATGGGAGGGGTGCAGCCGCTGTATTCACCGGGCGTCCTGTGGAAGTAGAGGTCAGTGCCCAGCCTGTTCGCTGTGTGCCGCAGGAAATGGGCGTCGATCACACCGCCACGTGAGCGCCGTGCGGGCCGCCCACCGGATGCTCAAATCCGCGAAGCCCCGTGCCTGCCGTCTCTGCGGCCCTCCACGCCGCGTGCCGCCCACTCGGCCGTCAACTTCTCCTACATTTCATCAAGGCGCTTTCTGACCTGCCTCTCTTCCTTTCTGGAAGCCGCACCGATGACGCAATCAACGCTGCAGCGTCGCGGGAATGGCCGCTAAGCTGGGGGCCCTTTGCACACAGCTGATTCCGCATGGATTACCGCGTCGTCCAGACCCACCGCAGTGAGTTCCCCCACCCGATCACCCTGCAGCCCGGCGACGCGCTGCAGGTCGGCGAGCGCTATCAGGGGCCCGAAGGCTGGGACAACTGGTATCTGTGCCAGACGCCCGGGCAGGAAGCCGGCTGGGTGCCCGCACAGGTGATCGGCAGGAACACCCAGGGCGACGCCGTGGCAGCCGAGGCGTACTGCGCGCGCGAGCTGGACGTGGACGTGGGCCAACACGTGCGGGGGGAGCGCGTGCTCAATGGCTGGCTGTGGTGCGAGGTGGTGGGCGGTGATACGTCTGGTTGGGTGCCGTTGGGCGTGTTGGCACCGATGACGGACGGGTAGAGCCACCCCATGGGTGGCTGCAGGTGATGCATGACCGGAACGGCAGCCACCCATGGGGTGGCTCTACCGGGCGCCAACAAAAAACCCGCCGTTCGGCGGGTTTTTTCATGCGTCACGGCGCTGGATCAGCCGATGACGTCCACGCCGCCCATGTAGGGCTTGAGCACGTCCGGCACGGTGATGCTGCCGTCGGCGTTCTGGTAGTTCTCCATCACCGCGATCATCGCGCGGCCAACCGCCACGCCCGAACCGTTGAGCGTGTGCAGCAGCTCGGGCTTGCTGGTTTCCGGGTTGCGCCAGCGGGCCTGCATGCGGCGCGCCTGGAAATCACCGCAGTTCGAGCACGAGGAAATTTCGCGGTAGGTGTCCTGCGAGGGCAGCCACACTTCCAGGTCATAGGTCTTGATGGCCGAGAAGCCCATGTCGCCGGTGCACAGCAGCACCTTGCGGTACGGCAGGCCGAGCTTTTCCAGCACGACTTCCGCACAGCGGGTCATGCGCTGGTGCTCTTCATCGCTCTGCGCCGGGGTGCACGCGGCGACCAGCTCCACCTTCTCGAACTGGTGCTGGCGGATCATGCCGCGCACGTCGCGGCCGCCACTGCCGGCTTCGGCACGGAAGCACAGCGAATGGGCGGTCATGCGCAGCGGCAGCTGCTCGGCGTCGATGATCTCGTCGCGCACGATGTTGGTCAGCGGCACTTCCGAGGTCGGGATCAGGTAGCGCGTGGATTCGCCCACGGCGGTCTTGAACAGGTCGTCCTCGAACTTCGGCAGCTGGCTGGTACCGCGCAGCGACTCGGCATTGACCAGGGCGGGCACGTTGGTTTCTTCATAGCCGTGCTCGCCGGTGTGCAGATCGAGCATGAACTGCGCCAGCGCGCGGTGCAGGCGCGCGATCGGGCCACGCAGCACGGTGAAGCGCGAGCCGGACAGCTTGGCCGCGGTCTCGCCATCCAGCCAGCGGTTGCGGGCGCCGAGCTCGACGTGGTCCAGCACCGGGAAATCGAACGCGCGCGGGGTGCCCCAGCGCTTCTGTTCGACATTGTCCGATTCATCCTTGCCGGCCGGCACATCCTCGGCGGGCAGGTTCGGAATGCCCAGCGCGATCGCTTCGATTTTCTCGCGCAGCGCATCCAGGGCCACTTCCGAGGCCTTCAGCTCATCGGCGAACGCGGCCACCTCGGCCATGATCGCCGAGACGTCCTCGCCCTTGGCCTTGGCCTGGCCGATGGCCTTGGAACGACTGTTGCGCAGGCTCTGCAGCTCCTGCGTGCGCACCTGGATGCGCTTGCGATCGGCTTCCAGCGACTCCAGCCCGGAGACATCCAGCTCGAAACCGCGCGAGGTGCGCAGGCGTTCGGCAAGGTCGGCGGGCTGTTGGCGGAGCAGGGCTGGATCGAGCATGGCGGCAGAGGGGTCTACGGATTCGGAGGGGGATTATCGCCTGTTATGCGTTTTTCTGCCGCCGGTTCATCCCGGGCGTGGCAGAATCGCGGTGATCCATACGGTATGCCCCATGTCTGCTCCCCGCTCGACTTCTGGCAAGAACATCACCTTCCACCTGCCCCGCCGCAGCCTCGTGATCGCCGCGATCGCCTTCGGCGTGGGCCTGCTGCTGTTCCTGGTGGTATGGCTGAGCAGCCGCAACAACGACTTCTACAAAGCCGACCCGGCCGCGCAGACCCCCGCCCAGGTGGCCGAGGTGGTGCCGCTGCCCGAGCCGTTGGCCGCTGCCGCCGGCTCCAGCGACATGCCCGACGCCAAGGCCCCGCCGGTCAACGAGGAAAAGCCGCAGCTGGTGGAGACGGCCCCGCCGCCACCGCCGGCCGCCCCGGCTGCGCCCGCCGCACCCGCCGCGCCCACGGCCATGGCGCCGAGCGACCGCCCGCAGCCGATTGCTGACCAGTCGCCGCCGCCGAGTTACCCGCCGGCCGCCTTGCGCCGCGGTGACAGTGGAACGGTGGTGGTGCGCGTGGATGTGGATGCCACCGGCTATCCATCGGCCGTGACGTTGATCCAGCGCAGCGGTTCACGCGACCTTGACCGCGCAGCGTCCGATGCGGTGCGTCGCTGGCGTTTCCAGCCGGCGCAGAACAACGGTGTGCCAGTGCCTGGCAGCCTGGAAGTGCCGTTCGACTTCACGCCGCGGTGATTCATCGCCGCCACGTGCGGCGATTGTGCAACGGCTCAGCAAACTGAACCTCGATGGGAATGCAGTCGTCGCGTTGACGGTGCGCTGACACATCCGCAACCGTGTCCGGGCAAGACTGCGGGTGTCACATCGACACCAGGAGTCAGCCATGAGTGTTACCCATGCCCCGGACATGCCCCGCTCGCCGCAGCATCAGCGCGACGTGATCGATGAGCCCGCCCATCGCCGTACGTCACCCTGGTTGTGGGTGGCGTTGATCGTCGCGATGTTCGCCGCTGCGCTGGTGTGGCTGCGTTATGCCACCCCGGGCGATACCAACGAGGCGCCGGTGGGCCAGCGCATGTTGCCCGCTACCGAGACCGCACCGGTGGCGACCACGCCGGCACCCGCTGCGCGCCAGGCCGCACCGGCCGCCGAGCAGCGCAAGGCGACGCCGGCCGTACGCAACCGTGAGGCCCGCCCGCTGGCGAGCAATGCCAAGCCGGTCTACCCGCGTACGGCGCTGCGCAGCGGCGTGCAGGGCAGCGTGGTGGCCAGCCTCAACGTGGATACCCGTGGCCAGGTGACCGACGCCAACATCGTGCAGCGCAGCGGTACGCGTGATCGCGATCTGGATCGTGCGGTGCTGACCACCGTGCGCGACTGGAAGTTCGAGCCGGCGATGAATAACGGCCGCGCAGTGGCGAGCGTGGTGCGCGTTCCGGTGGACTTCCGTACGGAGCGCTAAGCGGATGCACTGCGGCGGAAACGAAAAGGGAGGCCAATGGCCTCCCTTTTTTGTTGTGCGAAGCACTGCGTCCGCGCGAGGTCAAGGTAGTGCCGGGCGCTGCCCGGCAACCACGCATACCTGACATCTGGAAGCAGCAGCCCGGCAGAACCCGGCGCTACCTCAGCCGGCGCGAAGCCCGAAACCCGCACCGGTCGCCAGGCCATCGAAATCCGGGAAGGACGTCGCCACGTTGGCGATGTCATTGACCCGCACTTCGCCGCTGCTGAGCTGGCCGGCAATCGCGAAGGCCATCGCGATGCGGTGGTCGCCGTGGCTCTCGATGGTGCCGCTGCCAAGCACGGCGCCACCGTGGATCGTGGCGCCATCATCGGTTTCATCGACCTGCACGCCCAGCGTGCGCAGGCCCGTCGCCATTGCGGCCAGACGATCCGATTCCTTGACCCGCAATTCGGCCGCACCGCGCACCACGGTGTTGCCCTGTGCCGCCGCCGCCGCGACGAACAAGGCCGGGAACTCGTCGATCATGTCCGGCACCAGCGCTTCGGGAATCTCGGCGCCGTGCAGCGGCGCATGCCGCACCACCAGATCAGCCACCGCTTCCCCACCCTGCTCGGCATGGTTTTCTTCGGTGATGTCCGCGCCCATCAGGCGCAGCGCCGCGAGCAGCCCGGTACGGCGCGGGTTGAGGCCCACCGCACGCAGGCGCAGCTCGGAGCCTGGGATCACGCTCGCCGCCACCAGGAAGAACGCCGCCGAGGAGAAATCGGCCGGCACCACGATATCGGTCGGGCGCAGCCGCTGGCCGCCACGCAGGCGTGCCTTGCCCGGCGAAAACTCGATATCCACACCGAATGCACGCAGCATGCGTTCGCTGTAATCGCGGGTCGGGTGCGGCTCGGTGACAGACGTTTCGCCATCGGCATACAGACCGGCCAGCAGCACGGCGGATTTGACCTGCGCGCTGGCCACCGGCGAGGCGAATGCAATGCCGTGCAGCGTTTGGCCACCATGCACCCGCAGTGGCGGGGTGCCATCGGCCTCGGTATCGATCTTCGCACCCATCTCGGCCAGCGGACCGGTCACGCGGCGCATCGGGCGGCGCGACAGCGATTCGTCGCCGACCATCACCGAGTCAAACGGCTGTGCAGCCAGCAGCCCGGCCAGCAGACGCATGCCGGTGCCGGCGTTGCCGCAGTCCAGCGGGGCGCCCGGTGCCTTCAGGCCATCCACGCCGACGCCGTGCACGATGCGCTGCGAGGGCGACGGGGTGTCGATGCGCACGCCCATCTGCGAAAAGATCGCGGCGGTGGCGCGGGTGTCTTCGCCCTCCAGGAAGCCATCGATGCGCGACACGCCATCGGCCAGCGCGGCAAACATCACCGAGCGGTGCGAGACGGACTTGTCACCGGGAATGATCAGGCTGCCCTGCAGGGGCTGGCCCTTGTGGGCGATCCAGTACGGAGATGCGGTCATCGGGAATCCTAGGGGGCGGGCCGCCGCAGCGGCGATGCAACGGTGTACGGGAGGGGCCACAGCGCCCACACGGGCGCCGGGCCGGGCGCAGCGCGCGAGGCGGCTGCGCCGTTCGGATCAGGGCACGGCGACCGGATAGGAGCCGAGGATCTTGATCTGCGCCGAGTGGGCTTTCAGTTCGGCCAGGGCCGCCTGCATCGCCTCGTCGTCGACATGGCCGGCCAGATCGATGAAGAAGCCGTACTCCCACTTGGCGTTGTGCGAGGGGCGCGACTCGATCCGGTTCATGCTGATGCCATGCCGCGCGAACGGGCTGAGCACGTCGAACAGTGCACCGGGCTTGTCGTGGATGAACACCAGCACCGAGGTGCGGTCGTGGCCGGAGGTGGGGAAGATGTTGCGGCCGATGACCAGGAAGCGCGTGGTGTTGTCCGCATCGTTCTGGATCGGCTTGGTCACCACCTTCTTCAGGCCGTACACATGCCCGGCACTCTCGCCGCCGATCGCCGCGGCGTCATCGGCATTGCGGGCGCGGCGCGCGCCTTCGGCGTTGCTGGAGACCGGAATCTTCTCGGCCTTGGGCAGGTTGGCGCGCAGCCACGAGGAGGTCTGCATGAACGACTGCGGGTGGCCATACACGCGCTCGACATCCTCCAGCCGACCACTGCGCGACATCAGGTACTGCTGCACGCGCAGCTCCACTTCGCCACAGATCTTCAGGTTGGAGGTCAGGAACATGTCCAGGGTGATCTGGATGGTGCCCTGCCCCGAGTTCTCCACCGGCACCACGCCGAAATCGGCGTTGCCCGCTTCCACTTCCTGGAAGACTTCCTCGATGCTGGCCAGCGGCAGACCCAGCGCCGAGCGCCCGAAGTGCTTGAGCACGGCTTGCTGGCTGAAGGTCCCTTCCGGACCGAGGTAGCCGATCTTCAGCGGCTCCTGCTGGGCCAGGCAGGCCGACATGATTTCGCGGTAGACGTGGACCAGCACTTCATCGCTGAGCGGGCCCTCATTGCGGTCCACCACCATGCGCAGCACCTGCGCTTCGCGCTCGGGGCGGTAGTAATCCACGGCGGCAGCGAGCTTGCCCTTGGCCTTGCCGACCTGGTGGGCGAAGTTGGCGCGCTCGGCGATCAGCGCCTGGATGCTGCGGTCGATATGGTCGATCTTGGCGCGCACGTCCGACAGCACGGGCGCGGCAACGGCCGGCGCGGCATCGCGCTTGGCGGCCTTGGCCTTCTTCGCGGGGGCAGCCGCCTTGGGCGGGGTCGGCGCTGGCTTGGCAGCCTTGGGCTTGGCGGGTTTGGTGGCCATCTGGGTTCCAATTGCGGTGGGGCGGCGAGCGCCCCGGGAAAAACGAATGCGTCAGCCGTTGCGCTGCTGGAAATCGCGCATGAAGGCGGCCAGCGCCTGCGCGCCCTCCACCGGCATGGCGTTGTACAGCGAGGCGCGGATGCCGCCGACCGCCTTGTGGCCCTTCAGCGCCAGCAGGCCGGCCGCTTTGGATTCACTGACGAAACGCGCGTTGAGCGTGTCATCCGGCAGGAAGAACGGGATGTTCATGCGCGAGCGTGCGGCCGGGACGACTTCATTGCGGTAGAAGCCGCCGGACTGGTCGATCGCCCCGTAGATCAGGCCCGACTTGACCGCGTTGCGGCGGGCGAATTCTTCCACGCCGCCTTCGGCCAGCATCCACTGGAACACCAGCCCGGCCAGGTACCAGCTCCAGGTCGGCGGGGTGTTGAGCATGGAATCGCGCGCGACGTGCGAGCGGTAATCGAAGATGTCCGCACGCGGCTGGCCGCTGCGCTCGAGCAGGTCGCGGCGCACGATCACCACCGAGACGCCGACCGGGCCGAGGTTCTTCTGCGCGCCGGCATAGATCAGGCCGTACTTGCTGACATCCAGCGGCTCGCTGGCGATCGAGGAGCTGAAATCGGCGAACAGCGGCACGTCACCCACGTCCGGGGTGTCACGGAACTCGACGCCGTGGATGGTTTCGTTGGCGGTGATGTGCACGTAGGCCGCGTCATCGGAGAGCTGCCAACCGGCGCGCGCCGGGATGTCGTGGAAGCCATTGGCTTCGCTGCTCGCGGCGACGTTGACCGTGACGTAAGGGCTGACCTGCTTGATCGCGGTCTTGCCCCAGTGCCCGGTGAGCACGTAATCCACGGTCTGCCCGGGCTGGGCGAAGTTGAGTGCGAGCAGGGCCTGCTGGGTGGTCGCGCCACCGGCCAGGAACAGCACCGCGTAGTCGTCCGGGATGCCGATCAGGCGACGCAGATCGGCCTCGGCCTGGGCGGCGACGGCCATGAACTCCGGGCCGCGGTGGCTCATTTCGACAATGGAGGCGCCCGCGCCGTTCCACTCCAACATCTCTTCCTGCGCCTGGCGCAGGACCGATTCCGGCAACGTTGCAGGGCCGGCACTGAAATTGAACGCGCGCGTCATGTCACACCTATGGGGCAAGACCCCTAGTATGCCGCAGCGCACCAGCCTTTAGGCCTTGCAGGACAAGGCGAATTTGGTTGCAAACGAATCTATCCAGGGTCCGGCTGTCTGGCAGAGCCACCGCCATATGTCTGGAGGCGAGCCCCCTGAGTCAGGGGGCGCCGCGACGCGGCGGGGTCTGGAAGCAATGTCACGCGGGGGCCCGTGGTTTGCGTAGCAAATCACGGGGCGTCAGCGCGGATGCGATGACGTTTACCGCGCCCCGAACCAGAGCAGGCCGCTGAGCGCTGCGGCCAGCAGCAACGCACTGGCCAACAGCCACGGCCAGCGGCTCACCCGTTTGGGCGCAGCCACCGGTTCCGGGCGCTGGCGTGCCTCGAAGCCGTCGTCCTCTTCGTCGATCACGATGCGCTTGCGGCCGTCGTGTGGGACTTCGAGCACGAAGCGGTGCTGGGCATCGAAGACCAGCTGATCGCCCGGCTGCAGCCAGCAATGGCGAACGGTGACGCCATTGACCCGCGTGGACTCGCCGGCGCCCAGGTCGCGCAGCAGCAGGCGCTCCCCATGCTGCTCCAGGCGGGCGTGCTGTTCGGCGAAGGCAGGGTCGTCGATGACGATGTCCGCCTCCGGCCCCCGCCCGATCACGCGCGGACGATCCAGGGTGAAGCTGCGCCCGTGGTGCTGGCCGCCGACCCCGCGCAACAGGCGCTGGTCGTCGCCGCCATCATCGCTGCGTGGCGGCGCGTGCGCGACAGCTTCGCAATCGCCCTGCACCACCATCTCCACGCCGTCGGCGTAGACGGCGTCGCCGGCGCGCAGCAGCGCCATCCGGCGCACCGGGCGGCCGTTGACGTGGATGCCGCGGATGCCGTTGGCGACCTGCAGCCACAGGCCGCGGTCATCCAGGCAGAACTGGGCCAGCAGCAAGGTGCCGGGGGCGTCATCGCAAAGCCGGACGGTGCCCGATGCATGACGCACGATGCGCCGCACCCCGGGCCGCAGGGGCTGGTCGGGATGTTGGCGTTGAGTAAAGTGAACTAGCAGGTTCTGCACGCGGCGCAGCCTAGCAGGTTGAATGTCAGGGAAGAAGAAGTGTGACGCAGACCTTGGAGTTGTGCCTGAGGATGCGCACAATGCACGCCCAAATCCGCGCCGTTGTCCGCCAGGAGGCTGTATGTCCACCATCGATATCCGTCACGCCCACTCCCTGCCCGCCGAAAATGCGCGCAAAGCCATCGAAGAAGTCGCCGCCAAACTGTCCGAGCGTTTCGGTCTGCAGTCCAACTGGGTGGGCGACGTGTTGAATTTCAGCGGCTCCGGCGTGGACGGCGCGATCGCGCTGCAGCCCGGCCAGGTGCAGGTCACCGCCAAGCTCGGCTTCCTGCTCTCGGCCATGAAGGGCATGGTGGAAAGCGAGATCCAGCGCGTGTTGCAGGAAAAGCTCGGCTGAACCGACGCCCGGCCCGGCGCTGCACAGGCGCCGGCCATCACACCGCTTGAAGCCGGCGATGCATACGATCCAAGGGTGTCCACCCAAGGGATCGCCCCATGCATTCACCCAACGACTTCGACGATCGCATCCCCGGCGAGAAGCCCTCGCTGCAGGATCAGGCCGAGCGCTTCTCGCGCAAGCTGACCGATTCGGCCCAGCAGATATGGCTGGCGGGTCTGGGCGCCTTCGGGCGTGCGCAGGCCGAAGGCAGCCGTGTCTTCGACAACCTGGTCAAGGAAGGCGAGAACATCGAGGCCCGCAACCGCGAGCAGACCGGCGATACACCGCGCTGGCGCGACAATGTCGAGGAACACCTCGGCGAGGCCCGTGAAAAGGCCAGCGGCACCTGGGACAAGGTCGAGAAGGCCTTCGATGACCGGGTCCAGGGCGTGCTGAAGCGTCTGCACATCCCGACCGCCGAGGATGTCGCCGCGCTCAATGCCCGGATCGATGCGCTCAACACCCGGGTCAACCGTGCCGAGGCCCGCAACGCCTCGCCGTCGGCCGATCCGTCGCCGGGTACGCACCAGTCGCCGACCTCCGACGCCTGACTGAACTGATCCGACCACGTTTGTTGCAAAGCAGCACGACTTTGTTGACAATCGAAATCGACCCGCCAATCGCTTCCACCGCCGTTTGTTCCCTCCCCTCACGGCTCTGGATTGGCGGGTTTTTTGTGGGCGCTGCTACCGCAAGGCCCCGCAAAGTGAGACGGCCGTCACCGACGTGACCGCCGGATGCGAACCGGCTCGAAAACGACGCGCCGCTGACGTGCAAAGGCGCATATAAACTGTCTATCGCACTTCCCTGTTCATATCCCCCTGCATGCTCTCCTGGATTCTGGCCCTGCTGTTGGCCCTCATCGTCTGGTTCCTGGCCACGGCCTACTTCTGGCTGATCAAACGGAAGCGCAAGGAGACCCAGCTCGGCCTGAATGCCTTGGCCGGCATGCACTGGCGCGAGTTTTCCCTGATCGTGCGGCGCGCGATGCACGAGCAGCGCGGGCTGCAGGACGTGCCGGACGAGGCCGTGGACAGCCGCGAACCCCGTAGCGATTTCCTGATGCACGACGGGCCGCAGCGCTGGCTGCTCTCCTGCAAGCACGGGCGCGCCTACCGGATCGGCACGGCGGCGGTGAACGAACTGGGCGCCGCCGCGCGCCTGGCCGGTGCGCGTGGCGGCATCCTGATCACCGAGGGCAAGGTCGAGCGCGATGGACGCATCGCCGCTGAAAAACAGAGCGTCGAGGTCCTCGATGGCCCGCTGCTGTGGCCGTTGCTGAAACCCTACCTGCCGGGCGACATGGAGGCCCGTGTCGAGGCCGGTGCCCGTGGCGAAGCTCTCCGCCGTATCTCGATCGCGGCACTGGGCGCGGCGACGCTGGGCCTGATGGTCGGGCTGGGCTCGCTGACCGCCGGGCTGGAAACGGAGTGGGCCGACGACGAAACCGGGGTGGCCGCGCCGGCTGCAGCAAAAGCACCCGCGCCGGCCGGCACCCAGCCCACGCCTGCGACACCGGCCCCCGCGGCCCCCGAGACCGCTGGCCGCGCTGCCGACGCCGCCCCGCCTGCAATGGAAGCGA
Source organism: Stenotrophomonas sp. TWI273 (assembly GCF_039674765.1). Taxonomy (NCBI): domain Bacteria; kingdom Pseudomonadati; phylum Pseudomonadota; class Gammaproteobacteria; order Lysobacterales; family Lysobacteraceae; genus Stenotrophomonas; species Stenotrophomonas sp. TWI273. The sequence continues at coordinate 65,112 of NZ_JBDJOA010000004.1, read as the reverse complement.
ACCCGGACGACGCCACGCTGGACCGCTATCAGCAGGAACTGTCACGCAACGTGGCCAGCCGCCCCGGCGTGGCCAGTGGCATCTGGCTGACCCGGCAGACGCTGGCGATCAACCGCACCGGCGAAATCGATGCGATCTGGCCGCTGATCTGCGAGGAAGTGACCCGCTACCCGGCGCTGCGCACCGTGCGCATCCAGCTCAACCCGCGCCCCGGCGTGGATGAGCCGGTCCGCTGGCGGCAGTGCACCACACTGTAAGGCTCAGCGCGCGCCCGGCGAGAAACGGGCAACCAGATCGTAGGCATCGCCCAGGAACATCTGCCGCACGCAGGTGATCGGCTGCTCGCCGCGCCAGGTAAGGCGGTCGATGACCAGGCACGCCGTGCCGGGTTTGACCTGCAGCAGCGTGGCGGCCGCCTCATCCGCGCCCCAGGCACTGATCCGGTGCTGGGCGCGTGTCCACGAGACGTTCTGCAGCAGCCAGCTGCCCGGCGCCGTGGTCTCGAAATCCACCGCCAACACCTCCGGCACGCCGACCGGGCTGATCAGGCGGTGCTCCAGCGCCAGCGGCCGGCCATCGGCCAGGTGCAGGCAGCGGATCGCCAGCAGCTTCTCGCCGCCGGCCAGGGTGGTTTCCTCCGCTACCTGCTCGCGCGGTCGCCGGTAGGCACGCTCCAGCAGCTGGTAGCCATAGACGTGCCCACGCGCTTCGACCGCCATCGCGATGTCGGGAATCTCCAGCGCCACCTGTTCCAGGTGCGGCGGCTGGCGCGCGACGAACGAGCCCGCACGGCGGCGGCGCTCGATCATGCCGCTCTCGGCCAACGCGGTCAGCACCTTGTTCACGGTCATCCGCGAGCAGCCGTACTGCTCCATCAGCTCGTGTTCGTAGGGGATGCGGAAGCCAGGCTCCCACTGTCCACTGAGGATGCGGCTTTCCAGATCAGCACGGATGCGCTGATTGAGGGTTGCTGCTTTCTTGCCCGTCACTCTGGATTCCTGCATGGGAGGGTCTGATCAGACCCTCAACAACGGCCGAAGTGCCGCGGCGAACCGTGCGGCCACCGCCTCGCGTTGCGGGTGGCGACCATCACGGACCCACTGGCGCCCTTGGCGCCACACCGATCGCACGGCGCCATTACGTGCGGCGAACACCCAGCTGTCAAGCAAGGCGTCGCCGTCGCGGGCGATCAGCGCCGGGTGGTCCGGATCGAGTTCGACCAGGTCGGCCGGCGCACCGGCCTGCAGCCCGGTGGTCACGCCCAGCGCCTGTGCAGCACCGTTCAACGACTGCTCGTACAGCCAGCGGCCGGTGGACTGCCCATCGCCCGGGGCCAGCACATTGCGCCCGCGCAGTTGCAGGCGCTGGCCGTACTCGAGCAGGCGCAGCTCTTCGGCCGCGTCGATCAGCACGTTGGAATCCGAGCCCACGCCGAACCGGCCGCCGGCACGTGCGAAGGCCTGCATCGGGAACAGGCCGTCACCCAGGTTCGCCTCGGTGATCGGGCACAGCCCGGCCACCGCACGGCTGGCGACGATCTGCTGCATCTCCGCCTCGGTGATGTGGGTGGCATGCACCAGGCACCAGCGCGCATCCACCGGCGCGTGTTCGTACAGCCACTGCACCGGCCGCATGCCGCTCCAGGCGACGCAGGCATCGACCTCGCGGGTCTGTTCGGCGATGTGGATGTGGACGGGCCCGCTATTGAGCGGCAGCAACGCCGACAATTCCTCGCCGGTCACCGCGCGCAGGCTATGCGGGGCGAAACCGAGCACCGCATCGTCCTGGTCCTGCAGCGCGCGCGTGCAGCCCTGCAGCAGTTCAGCAAACCCGTCGACATCGTGGATCAGCCGGCGCTGGGCCGGATTTGGCGCGGCGCCGCCGAAATCGGCATGCGCGTAGAACACCGGCAGCAGGGTCAGGCCGATGCCGCTGGACCGGGCAGCGGCCGCGATACGCTCGGCCATCTCGGCACGGTTGGCATAGGCCGCGCCGTCCGGGCCATGGTGCAGGTAATGGAACTCCCCGACCCGGGTGAAGCCGGATTCCAGCATTTCCACATAGGCCTGCTCGGCGATCGCCTGCATGGCCTCGGGCTGCAGATGCGCGAGGAAGCGGTACATCAGCTCACGCCAGCTCCAGAAGCTGTCGCCGCTGTTGCCGCCGATCTCGGTCAGTCCGGCCATGCCGCGCTGGAAAGCGTGGCTGTGCAGGTTGCCCAGGCCCGGCACCGCGATCGCCAACGCGGTATCGCCCGGCGCGGCCGACACATCTTCGGTCACCTCGATGAACCTGCCGCCCTGGCTGAGGATGCGCACATCGCGCGCCCAGCCATGTGGCAGCAGCGCATGAGCGGCGTGGAAACGAAGGATCGGTGCGGGGGTGGCTGGCATCACTGGACATCCCGGAAGAGGCGTCTATATTGTATAGACATATACACCGATGTGGTTGCTGCCATGCACTGTGACACCCTCTGGTACCACGCCAACCTGATCACCGTCGACGGCCCGGGCCTGGGCGTGATCGAGGAGGGCGTCATCGCCGCGACCGATGGGCGCATCGTGCATGTCGGTGCGGCCGGATCTGCCGATCACCTGCAGCCGGTCCAGCGTATCGACTGCGCCGGGCGCTGGATCAGCCCCGGCCTGATCGACTGCCACACCCACCTGGTTTATGCCGGCAACCGCGCCGGCGAGTTCGAGCAGCGCCTGCAGGGCGTGAGCTATGCCGACATCGCCCGCGCCGGCGGCGGCATCGTCTCCACCGTGCGGGCCACCCGCGCCGCCAGCAAGGCCGACCTGCTCGCCGCGAGCCTGCCCCGGCTGGACGCCATGCTGGCCGAAGGCATCACCACGCTCGAGATCAAATCCGGTTACGGGTTGACCCTGGCCGATGAGACCAAGCAGCTGACCGTCGCGCGCGAACTGGGCCGCCAGCGCGCGGTCGAGATCGTGCCGACCTTCCTCGGCGCGCATGCGATCCCGCCGGGCCGCGAAGCGCAGGAGTACATCGACGAGGTCTGCAAGGTCATGATTCCGGCCGTTTCGGCGGCCGGGCTGGCCGAGGCGGTAGACGTGTTCTGCGAGAACATCGCCTTCAGCGCCGCACAGGCCGAGCAGGTCTTCCTCGCCGCGCAGCAACACGGGCTGGCGATCAAGATCCATGCCGAGCAGCTCAGCAACCAGCACGGTGCCGCCCTGGCGGCACGTCACGGCGCACTGTCGGCCGACCATATCGAACACCTCGACGCCGACGGCATCGCCGCGATGCGCAGCGCCGGCACCGTGGCGGTGCTGCTGCCGGGCGCGTTCTATTTCACCCGCGATACCACCCTGCCCCCGATCGCCGACCTGCGGGCGGCCGGCGTACCACTGGCGCTGGCCACCGATTCCAACCCCGGCACCTCGCCGCTGACCAGCCCGCTGCTGGCGATGAACATGGCCGCCACCCTGTTCCGCATGACCGTGGCGGAGTGCATCGCCGGCTTCACCCGTGAAGCGGCGCGCGCCCTTGGCCGGCAGGACCGGATCGGCCGGCTCGCCGTCGGCCTGGACTGCAACCTCGCCCTGTGGGACATCGAGGCGCCTGCCGACCTCGTCTACCGCATGGGTTTCAACCCCCTGCACGGCCGCGTGATGCGCGGCCAACCCGTCTGAATCTAGTGATGTCTGGAGATTTCATGAGCACTACCCTGACCCTGCACCCCGGCGCCGTCACGCTGGCGCAATGGCGCGCGATCCATGACGGCGCGCGGGTGCGGCTGGACCCGGCCTCGGCCGCGGCCGTGCTGCGCAGCGCGCAGACCGTGGCCGACATCGTCGCCAAGGGCGCACCGGTGTACGGCATCAATACCGGCTTCGGCAAGTTGGCCAGCGTGCGCATCGAGCGCGACGACCTGGAAACCCTGCAGCGCAATATCGTGCTTTCGCATGCCGCCGGCGTCGGCGAGCCGATGCCCGCACCGGTGGTGCGCCTGATGATGGCGTTGAAGCTGGCCAGCCTCGCCCAGGGCGCCTCGGGGATCCGCCCGCAGACGCTGGCCCTGCTGGAAGCCTTCCTGCAGCACGACTTCATTCCGGTGATTCCGTGCCAGGGCTCGGTCGGTGCCTCCGGCGATCTGGCCCCGCTCTCGCACCTGGCCAGCGTGATGATCGGCGTGGGCGAAGCCTTCGTGTCGGGCGAGCGCCTCCCGGCGGCCGAGGCGCTGGCCAAGGTCGGCCTGGCCCCGCTGGTACTGGGCGCGAAGGAAGGCCTGGCGCTGCTCAACGGCACCCAGTACTCCACCGCCTATGCACTGGCCGGTCTGTTCGCGATCGATACCGTGTTCCGCGCGGCGCTGGTCACCGGCGCGCTGTCGGTGGAAGCGGCCAAGGGCTCGGACACCCCGTTCGATCCGCGCATCCACAGCATCCGTGGCCAGCGCGGGCAGATCGCCACCGCCGCCGCGCTGCGCACCCTGATGCAGGGCTCGGCAATCCGCGAATCGCACCGCGACAACGACGTGCGCGTGCAGGATCCGTACTGCCTGCGCTGCCAGCCGCAGGTCATGGGCGCCGCGTTCGACGTGATGCGCCAGGCCGCCACCACGCTGGCGATCGAAGCCAACGGCGTGTCCGACAATCCGCTGGTATTCACCGATACCAATGAGGCACTGAGCGGCGGCAATTTCCACGCCGAGCCGGTCGCTTTCGCGGCGGACATGCTGGCGATGGCCGTGTGCGAAATCGGCTCGATCAGCGAGCGCCGCACCGCGATGCTGGTCGACCCGGCCCTGTCCGGGCTCCCGGCCTTCCTCACCCCGAAGCCCGGCTTGAATTCCGGTTTCATGATTCCGCAGGTCACCGCCGCGGCGTTGGTCTCGGAGAACAAGCAGCGCGCCTACCCGGCCAGCGTCGACTCGATCCCGACCTCGGCCAACCAGGAAGATCACGTCTCGATGGCCGCGCACGGTGCACGCCGCCTGATGGCGATGGCCGAGAACGCGGCCAATGTGATCGGCATCGAGCTGCTCGCCGCTGCACAGGGCTGCGATTTCCATGCCCCGCTGCGCTCCAGCGATGCGCTGGAAGCGGTGCGCCAGCGCCTGCGCGCACAGGTGCCGACGCTGGAAGACGACCGTTACTTCCACCCGGACATGGTGGCCGCGACCGACCTGGTGCGCAGTGGCGTGCTGGCTGAAGGGCTGGCCGACATCATGCCGCCGCTGGAGCCGCTGGCATGACGACCCCACCGGATTGGCTGCAGATCCACCGCGGCGATGTGCCGTTGATCGTCAGCTTCCCGCACACCGGCACCGAGCTGCCCGATGCACTGGCCGCGCAGTTCGTGTCGCCGTGGCTGACCCGCCGCGACGCCGACTGGTGGGTGCATGAGCTGTACGGCTTCGCGCAGCAGATGGGCGCCACCACGGTGCGCACCGCGGTGTCGCGCTCGGTCATCGACGTCAACCGCGACCCCAGCGGCACCTCGCTGTACCCGGGCCAGAACACCACCGGCCTGTGCCCGCTGACCACCTTCGACAACCAGCCGCTGTACCGCGATGGCCACGGCCCGGACGAAGCGGAAATCGCGCGCCGCCGCGATACCTGGTTCGCGCCCTACCACGACGCCCTCGCCGCGGAGATCGCGCGCCTGCGTGCCCTGCACGGCACCGTGGTGGTGTATGACGCGCACTCGATCCGCTCGCACATCCCGCACCTGTTCGATGGCCAGCTGCCGCAGTTCAACCTCGGCACGAACGGCGATACCACCTGCGACAACGCGCTGACCGACGTGGTCGACAACCTGTGCGCGATGAGCGGCATGAGCCATGTGCGCAACGGCCGCTTCAAGGGCGGCTACATCACCCGCCATTACAGCGACATCCCCGGCGGCGTGCATACGCTGCAGATGGAGCTGGCCTGCCGCGGCTACATGCACGAGCCCGAGGCCGTGGATGAGCACAGCTGGCCCACGCCATTGGATCCCGATCACGCCGCCCCGCTGCGCGCCACGCTGCAGCAGGTGCTCGATGCCTGTCTCGACTTCGCTACGTCCCGGAGTGCTGCATGACCCGTCTCGATTCCACCCGCACCATCCTCGCCCCGACCGGCACCACGCTGACCTGCAAGAGCTGGCTGACCGAAGCCCCGCTGCGCATGCTGATGAACAACCTGCACCCGGACGTGGCCGAGCGCCCGCAGGAGCTGGTGGTCTACGGTGGCATCGGCCGCGCGGCGCGCGACTGGGAGAGCTACGACAAAATCATCGAGACCCTGCAGCGGCTCGAAGATGACCAGACCCTGCTGGTGCAGTCCGGCAAGCCGGTCGGCGTGTTCCGCACCCACGTCGATGCCCCGCGCGTGCTGATCGCCAACTCCAACCTGGTGCCACGCTGGGCCAACTGGGACCACTTCAACGAGCTCGACAAGAAGGGCCTGGCCATGTACGGCCAGATGACCGCCGGCAGCTGGATCTACATCGGCGCCCAGGGCATCGTGCAGGGCACTTACGAGACCTTCGTGGAAATGGGCCGCCAGCATTACAACGGCAGCCTGGCCGGCAAGTGGCTGTTCACCGGTGGGCTCGGTGGAATGGGCGGCGCACAGCCGCTGGCCGCGGTGATGGCCGGCGCCTCCTGCCTGGCGGTGGAATGCCGCAAGAGCAGCATCGAGATGCGTCTGCGCACCGGGTATCTGGACACCTGGACCGACGACCTCGACGAAGCGCTGCGCCTGATCGAGGCATCCTGCACCGCGAAGAAGCCGCTCTCGGTCGGCCTGCTCGGCAATGTCGCCGACGTGCTGGACGAGCTGCTGATCCGCGGCGTCAAGCCGGACCTGCTGACCGACCAGACCTCCGCGCACGACCCGGTCAACGGCTACCTGCCGCAGGGCTGGACGGTGGAAGAATGGGACGACAAGCGCGTCTCCGCACCGAAGGAAGTGGAAGCGGCCGCGCGCGAATCGATGGCCAACCACATCCGCGCCATGCTTGGTTTCCACTCGCTCGGCGTACCGACCGTGGACTACGGCAACAACCTGCGCCAGATGGCGCTGGAAGAAGGTGTGGAAGATGCCTTCGACTTCCCCGGCTTCGTGCCCGCCTACATCCGCCCGCTGTTCTGCCGCGGCATCGGCCCGTTCCGCTGGGCCGCGCTGAGCGGCGATCCGGAGGACATCGCCAAGACCGATGCCAAGGTCAAGGAACTGATCCCGGACAACCCGCACCTGCACCGCTGGCTGGACATGGCCGCCGAGAAGATCAAGTTCCAGGGCCTGCCCGCGCGCATCTGCTGGGTCGGCCTGGGCGATCGTGATCGACTGGGCCTTGCCTTCAACGAGATGGTCGCCAATGGCGAGCTGAAGGCGCCGGTGGTGATCGGCCGTGATCACCTGGACTCGGGCAGCGTCGCCTCGCCCAACCGCGAAACCGAGGCCATGCAGGACGGTTCCGATGCCGTCTCCGACTGGCCGCTGCTCAACGCCCTGCTCAACACCGCCAGCGGTGCCACCTGGGTCTCGCTGCACCACGGCGGCGGCGTCGGCATGGGCTTCTCGCAGCATTCGGGCATGGTCATCGTCTGCGATGGCACCGAAGCCGCGGCCAAGCGCATCGCGCGCGTGCTGTGGAACGACCCGGCCACGGGCGTGATGCGGCATGCCGACGCGGGGTATGACATCGCGGTGGAGTGTGCGAAGGACAAGGGCCTGGATCTGCCTGGGATTCTGGGCTGATATGGGTCGGCCCCGGCCGCGTGCCGGGGCCTTGTGATGGTCAGGGTGACTTCCGTCGCATTGACCGGCGTACCCACGCTTCCTACTGTGCTGGCTTACCTACGGGGATGCCCGCAATGCGTCGTTTCGCCTGTGTAGCCATCCTGCTGATCGCGGTATCGACACCGTCCGGCGCCGCTCGTGCCGTTGACCTCGACGCTCGGATCTCCCGGCAGCTCCATGCCAACGCGGAGCGCTATGGCATCGCCGGGCAGTCGGTGCTGATACGGCACAACGGCGCGCTTCTCGCGCAGGCCGTCGCCGGAGAGGCCGACGTCACCACGCATCGGGCGGTGACCGCCGAAACGGTGTTCAATGCTTACTCCCTGGCCAAACTGCTGGTCAGCGCTCTGGTCATGCAACGGGTGGAGGCCGGCAGGGTCGAGCTGGATGCACCGGCCAGCCGCTATCTTCCCGATCTGCCCGAGCCCTGGCAGGCGATCACCGTGCGGCAGTTCCTCAACCATGCGTCCGGCGTTCCCGAGTACTTCCAGTATCGGGAAGGTGAGGTGATCACCTCGCAGGGCAACCGCTTCCCGACCACGGCGGCGGAGGTGTTCAAGGCACTCGCCGGCGCACCACTGCAGTTCACGCCGGGCACTGCCAATCGGTATGCGCAGACCAACTATCTGGTCCTCACCGCGCTGTTGGAAGCGCAGTACCAGCAGCCCTATGCGCAGATCGTCCAAGACCGCGTGCTTCGTCCGCTGTCGATGACGCACACCTCGCTGGGCCCGGCAACGGATGTGCCGCACGCCATTGCCATCGCCTATATCGGCAAACAGGGCGCCCTGCAGCGCGAAGACGACATCGCCTGGCCATCCTATGCCTACGGGCATGCCGCACTGCATACCACCGTCGGTGATCTGGACCGCTTCCTGATGGCCCTGACCCGCGGTGAGCTGGTGGGGCGTGCCACGCTGCAGCAGCTGTGGCAGCCACAGTTGCTGGACAACGGACGGCGCAGCGGCTTCTCCACCGGTTGGGAATTCGAAGAAAGCGGCGAGTACCGCTTCGTGGGGCATGACGGTGGCACGCGGGTACGTGCACGGATAGCCTTCCTGGACGGCTTGGGCGGGGATACCTACAGCTTTATCTACCTCACCAACGGCAGTGCGACGAATGTGTGGTCGCGCACGCTGGTGGACAGCACCATGGCGGTGGTGGCCCCGATGCAGTTCCCTCGCGAGGCCTTGTCGGAAAGGCTGATCACCTACGCACTGGAGCCGCAGACGGCCGCACGCACAACCGCGTTGAAACAGTGGCTCATCACTACCGGGCGCGGTGATCAGCCGATGCTGGAGCAGGACATCAACCGCGTGGGCTACGCGGTGGCCGAGAACCTGGGCCATGCCACCGCGCTGCCGCTGTTCGCCTTCAACGCGACGCTGTTCCCGCGCTCGGCCAATGCCTGGGACAGCCTGGCAGAAACGTATGCCGCCTTGGGCGACGCGAAGCAGGCCGAACGGCTGTACGCCAAGTCGAAAGCGCTGGCAGCGGCCCGGTAATGCCGGCCGCGGGCCGGCAACCACGCGATCATGGGTCTCACGCGACGGGATCGCGTAGATCCTGGCGAGCCGGCCAGCGGCCGGCACTACGGACATCCCGCCGTCGGCGTTCGTCACCCATACGCCCCACAAGGGTGACGAACACCCCCACATCCTGTTAACTTGCGCGCCCCACATGAAGTTGACAGGGTGCCGCACCAACACGCGCCCTGTCGACACTGATACCGCGCACGAATGACTGTCCTCCCGAATCACTCCACCGCCCCTGCCCTGTCCCTGCTCGCCGCCGCCCTGCTGGCCAGCCTTGCCGCCACCGACACCGCCCGCGCCGCCCCTGCTGGCCAGGCCGTCACCCTGGACGCGGTCAACGTCACCGCCGCCGATGCCACCGAGGCGGTGCGCCGTGCGCTGGACCGGGTCCCCGGCGCGGGCAACGTGGTGGATCTGGCGCAGATCGCCCAGGGCCGCGTCGCCGGCACCGCCGATGTGCTGGCCTACCAGCCCGGCATCAGCGCGCAGAGCGCCGGCAATGAAGGCGTCAAGGTCTCCATCCGCGGTTCGGGCCTCAACCGGGCGCCGGGTGCGCATGCCTCCGGCCTGTCGGTCTCGCTGGATGGTCTGCCGCTGACCGGCCCGGGTGGCACGCCGTACGAGCTGCTGGAGCCGCTGTGGATGAGCCGCGTCGAAGTGCTGCGGGGTGCCAACGGGTTCGAGCGCGGCGCGCTGGCCTTGGGCGGTGCGATCAACTACATCACCCGCAGCGGCCGCGATACGCCCGGGCTGGAGCTGCACTACGAAGCCGGCGCACGCGGGTACCAGAAGCGAGGCATCAGCGTCGGCGGCCTGCACGACGCTGTCGACTATTTCCTGGCCTACACCGACACCGAGTACGACGGCTATCAGCAGCACGCCGCCGGCAAGGGCAAGGGTGCGGTGGCCAACGTCGGCTGGCAGCTCACGCCGGATCTGGAGACGCGCTTCTTCCTGCGCTACCGCGAGACCGATCACGAAACCCCGGGGCGCCTGACCCGCGCGCAGATCCGCAACGATCCCCGCGCTGCCAATCCGGCCAACTTGGCGATCGACGCGCGCCGCCCGCAGCCGGGCAGCACCTGGATCGGCAACACCACCACCTACACCATCGATGAAGATGCGTCGCTGCAGGCCGGCCTCGTGTATCACAAGTACCCGATGGACTTGAACGAGAGCCTGTACCGCCAGCAGCTGGACTACGCCAACCTCAACGGCACGCTCGACTACCGCCGCCGGCACGCGCTGTTCGGGCATGACAGCGTGACCACGATCGGACTGCGCGTGACCCACGATCTGGATGCCAACGTGCGCGAGACCCTGCGCTTCGCCAGCAACGGGTACGCGGCCGGCACGCACACCCGCGACTTTGAGCATTACGGCACCGACAGCGTGCTCCACATCGGCAATGATCTGGCACTGAGCGACACGCTGCGCCTGCAGACCGGCATGGCATTGATCCACACCCGCCGCGATGTGCAAGTCACTTGGCCGGCGACGCCGGAGAAACTGTCCGAGCGCCAGTGGGATTACGCGCCGCGGCTGGGCTTCACCTGGCAGCAGACCCCGCAGGCGCAGTGGTTCGGCAACCTGAGCCGCTCGGTGGAACCGGCGCATCCGTGGTCGATGATCTGGGGCTCGAACCAGTACTTCGCCGCCGGCAACGGTGCCTCCACGGGCCGCCAGCGCGGACCGGTGAACCTGGACAACCAGACCGCGACCACGCTGGAACTCGGCGCGCGCGGCGACAGCGCACTCGGCCGTTGGGAGCTGACCGGCTATTACGCACGCCTCAACCACGAACTGCTCACCGTGGAAGTGCAACCGGTGCCAAACCTGTTCATCGCCGAATCCAACGCCAGCCCGACCGTGCACCGTGGCATCGAAGCTGGTCTGGACAGTGCGCTGTGGCAAGGCGTCGGCGGGCGGCTGTCATTGCGCCAGGCCTACACCTTCAGCGATTTCCGCTACCGCGATGATGCGCGCTTCGGCAGCAATCGCCTGCCCGGCCTGCCACGCCACTACTACCAGGCCGAACTGCGCTACGACCACCCGGCCGGCTTCTACGCCGGGCTGAACACCGAGTACGCGTCGAAAATGTTCGTCGACTATGCCAACAGCATGGCCGCCGACAGCCACGTAATCTTCGGCACCCGCATCGGCTACGACGCCCCCGGTGGCCGCTGGCAGGCCTGGGCGGAACTGCGCAACCTGAGCGACCGCCACTATGCCGCCACGGTGACCCCGGGCTACGACGATGCGGGCAAGGATGTCGCGCGTTCCACGCCGGGTGATGGGCGCGGTGTGTATGCCGGGGTGCGCTGGCGCTTTGACTGAGCGCCTAGGGCCGTGCGGCATGCCGCGCTAGGCCGCCTGGTTGCGGACCTGCACGCCGACTGCAGCGCTCCGCCGCATGGGGTCGGCGGCCGCCATTGCCTGCAGACGGTCGCGGCCGCGGACTTCCACATCGCGCCCCTCTACAGTCACCAGCCCTTCGGCCTGGAAGCGACGCAGCAAGCGGCTGAGCGTCTCCGGTGCCAAGCGCAGGTAGCTGGCGATATCCATCCGCGACATGGTGAGCTGCCAGCGGTTCGCGGCGTACCCCCGCGCCGCCATGCGGTCGGCCATGTCGATCAGGAACGCGGCCAGCCGCTCGTCGGCCATGCTGTTGCAGGCCAGCTGCGTGGCGCGCGCGATATCCCGGCTCATCAACCGGAACAGTTTGGCCTGCAGCGATGGCATGCGTGTGGCCAGTTCGGCAATCTCATGGAACGGAAATCGGCACAGGGTCACGGTGTCGAGTGCGATCGCATTGCAGGGATAGCGTTGCTCATCGATGGCGCTGAGACCGATGAAATCCCCCGGCATATGGAAGCCGAGCGTCTGCTCGCGCCCGTCGCGATCGACGGCGTACGTCTTGACCATGCCGAGGCGGATGACCGTGATGTACTGGAACGGATCGCCCTGCCGGAACAGCAGACCGCCGGCATGCACCGGCGCGGTGTGTTCGACGCGCCGCTCCAGCTCCTGCAGGTGTGCAGCGGCGAGCACACCCGGGAAGCACTCCGGGGCCACTGGACAGGAACAACACGCCCAGCAACGCGCCGACGGCGTGCCAGCGATGATGCGCATGATCGTGGGTCTCCTGCGATGCTGCGATGGCCGATTCATACTGTTTTGAGTGGCCCGGTTGTGCAATATCCAGGGGCCAGTATTTCTACTGGTTTGATCTGCTTGCACCTGACCGCACCGCGCATCCGGACTGAAGCATTCAGTCTGCGCCCGATAGGACGCTGTCACGCGGCGCACGCCCCATATCGCCGCTGCGCCCGCAGCCGCCTAGGTGCCAGTAATGGCCCAGGTGATGAAACCGGTGGCGACCGCGCTGACCGCCAGGCCGATCAGGAACAGCCAATCCGCCAGGCCTTCCAGGAACTGGTTGCGCTTGCGCCGGCGGGTGCGCAGCGCCCAATACGCGCTCAGGCAGGCGCCGAGGTAGATCAGCGAATTGATGCTGAGCAGATCATCGCCGAGGGTGTCGACCTGGCGCAGCCCGGCCACATGACCTGGATCAAGCCGACGCGTATTGCCGGACCAGCCGACCGTATTCAGCGGTCTTGACCGGCCGGCCGCAGGCGGCTGTCAGACCACCGCACCGATCTGGAACATCGGCAGATACAGCCCGAACACAGTCACCAGCGCGCCAGCCAGCATCGACAGCACGCCCAACACGGCCGCCAAGTGGGGGCGATACAGACCGCCTGGACCGCGAAACCACTGCAGCAGCACCAGCATCGGCGCGATCCAGGCCCAGCCATATCCGTGGATCAGCGCGCGCGTGAGCCACGGCAGCGCCACGCCGAAGCTGGTGAACACCTCCTGGAACTGCGGCACCACGAAGAACCCGATGGCGGTCATCACGATCGCGGTCAAGCCACTGCTCAGCACGCCCACCGCCAGCAGGCCGTAGCCGCGCGAGGCAGGCGGGAGCGCGGCTCGTGCCGCCACCGAGTAGGGATTGTTCATCGTCAACGCGCCTGCGCCCGCGCGATCGCCGCTTCGGCCAACGGCACCATCTTCGCGTAACCGGCCGGCGTGGGATGCACGCCATCGGCGGCCATTTCCGGGTCGAGCCCGCCGTCTTTGTTGGTCATGGCCGTGTGGTAATCCAGATAGACCAGGCCCTGCTCCTCCGCGTAAGCACGCAGCGCCCGATTGAGCGCCGTCACTTTGCCCGCGGGCTGCACGCCGGGTTGCCACGGGTAATCGCTGACCGGCAGCACCGAGGCCAGCACGATGCGGATGTTGTGCGCCTGCGCCAGTTCCACCATCGCATGCAGGTTGTCTTCGATCATCGCCTGCGTGGTCGGCCCGGTATTGCCGGCGATATCGTTGGTGCCGGCGAGGATCACCACCAGCGCCGGTTTCAGCGCGATGACGTCCTGCTGGAAGCGCAGCAGCATCTGCGCCGTGGTCTGCCCGGAAATACCGCGGTTGACGTACGGCTTGCCCGGGAAGAAACGATCACTGCCGGTCGGTCCCCAACCTTCGGTGATCGAGTCGCCGTAGAACACCACGCGCTTCGTCCCCGGCGCGACCGGTGCCAGCGCGGCGTTCTCGCCGCGGTAGCGCTGCAGCTGTGGCCAGTCCAGCAGGCGCTGCTGCATCTCAGTGATCTGCGCGGGCGTCGCCTGCTCGGCAGGCACCCGATACAGCGGATTGGTCGCAGGTGATTCCTGCGCGTGCGCACTCGGATGCAGGGCGCACGCGGCGAGCGTCGCGGCGAACATGGTGGAACGGATCAAGGCGGTCAAAGCGCGGCACTCCGGTTGCGGCAGGCCGACAGTCTCAGCGATCGGCGACCAGGGAAACAAGCTGCGCTGCGACGCGATCAAACGGGCCGATGTCGCGCGTGGCCCGGCTCATCGCCACCGCGCCCTCGATGCTGGCGATGATCATGGTCGCAATGCCGTTGGCCTGCTCGGGCGAGCGGCCACCGCGGGCCAGCGCTTCGGTCAGACGGGCTTCCCAGCGCGCAAATACCTCGGCCGCGGCCCGCCGTGCATCGTCGGGGGCATCGTCGATCGGCTCTTCGACCGCCGCCGCAAGCACCGGGCACCCCACGTGAAAATCCGAACGGATCAAGCGTTCGCGCCACGCTGCCAGGAACAGGTACAGCCCGTCGGGGGCCGCTCCCTGCAGGCAGGTATCGAGCAGCGCATCCACCTTGGTGCCCGCCAAGGTCGTGGCTTCGGCCAGGACCTGCTGCTTGCCGCCGGGGAAGTGGTGGTAGGTGGAGCCGAACGGCGCCTGCGCGCGCCTGGCGACCTCACGGACGCTGGAGGCATTGAGTCCGTAGGTGGCCAGCATTTCCGCGGCCGCAGCCACGACGCGCTGCGGTGCATCGGAATGACGTGCACTCATGAGCCGGACTCCTTGCTAAGACGAGTGTCATAGATTAGCGTATTTCGATTATGACACCTGTTATAGATGAGCGTCCCTGCCCATGAATCTCTGGTTCCGCCTCCTGTTCCTGCTGCTGTCCTCGCCATTCCGCCCGAAGTTGAGCGCGCCGTTCGCGGTGTCGCGCTTGAACTTCCGGGTGCTGCCCAACGACATCGACAGCAACCTGCACATGACCAACGGCCGCTATTGGACGATCTTCGACCTGGGCCGGCTGGATCTGGTGTTCCGGATGGGCCTGGGCCGGGTGGCATGGCGCTCCAAGTGGGCCCCGATCGTCAGCGGAGGCAGCATCCAGTTCCGGCGGGAGCTCAAGCCGTTCCAGCGCTTCGTGCTGGAAACCCGTCTGGCCGGCTGGGTCGGCACGCGCATCATCATGGAGCAGCGGGTGCTGATCGGCGAGGAGGAAAAGGTCGCCACGCGTGCCCTGCTGATCACCGGCATCTACGACCGCCGGCATCGCCGGTTCGTTTCCACCGATCAGATGATGGAGGCCATCGGCGCGCCCATCGTGCCTTCGCCGGAACTGAGCAAGGCCGCGCAGGCGTTGCTCGCGGCGGAAGTGGCGATGAAAGAGGACTGAGGCTCGCGCTGGTCGCGCAGTGACGGGAGCGCTCAGGCGTTGCGCCAAGGAAGGATCTGCGCCTTGGTCATCATCGTCTGTTCGATCAGGCGCAGGCACTTCTCCCCCGGGCTGACCAGATACCACTGCTCGCTGTTGCGCAGTAGCGGCAGGTCCGCGCGATGATCGGTGTAGGCCGTGCGCCACGGTGGCGGATAACCGCGCTCGGTCAGCATGGGAATCTTGTTGGCGCCAAGACAGTGTTTTTCGCTGACCCAACCGCCGACACACGGCCGCAGGGTCGAGGCGACCAGCGGTACGTCCTTCAGACCTTCGCGTTCCAGCAGCGCACGCGCCAACGGCTCCCAGCAGCCGGTGGCGATGACAACCTCGTCGCCCTGGGCAAGATGGTGGCGCAGTCGTTCAACGCCCTCAGGCAGGAACACAGGCTCCGGGCCGGCGAATACCTCGTCGGCATGCGCCACGGCAAGCCTGGCCAGCGCCTCGCGGCTGCGTCCGAACGTCGCCATCCACACGGCGAAACGTACCGGCCTCCGTCGCGTGCGCGGTAGTGCCCAGAGCGGCACCAGCACCGGCAGCGCGAGCATGACGCCGGCGATCCGCCACGGTTGGCGGCGCAGCAGACCTTTGAAGAACCGGCTTGCCGTTTCCCAGCGGGTCAGCGTCAAGTCGAAATCAAATACCACCACGGTGCGGTCTGACATCCGTATCAGCTCCTTTCAGAAGACGCCTTGCACCAGCAGTTTGTCGTCATCGGTCGGTGTGAGCACCAACCCGTAAGCCTCGTTTCCACGATGGAAGCCTGCCGAGCAGATCGCGTCCCAGCCCTGCCCGCAATCCACCTCGGGATGCGCGGCGAAGACGGGGTCACCCTCATTGTCCGGCGCACCGGCGATCCAGCCCGCTGTGAGCAGCAATGCCTTGGCCTGCGCGTACGGCATGCCGACGGTAAGACCGATCTGGGTCCAGGCTGCGGGCAACGCCGGGGCATCAGCGGCATGCACGTGGCCGGCGAACAGAAGCAGCAACAATGACAGGAACATCGGTTTCATCGGCATCACATCATGGGTGCGGCTGCACAGGATAAAGCGCGGGGCGCGCTGCGGGACGTCACTGCGCCTGTCAGCTCAGAACCCATCCAGCGTCCGCAGCAATGAGCCGAAGGTCAAATAGAACGAGTCGTGTCCACCCTGCGCGCGCCCATACCCCAGGAACACCGGCCCAAGGAACGTATCGGCACCGACGAACACGCTGCCCGCGGTCTGCATGCCATCAAGGCTGACATCCTCACGGCGCTGCCAGAACCCGCCCCACTCCACGCTGCCGCCGACGTACAGCGGGATGGTCAGCAGCGAATCGGCGTGCGCGACGCGACGGTAATACACCACCCGGGCCAGCGCGGTCTGCGGCGCGAAGATGGATTCTTCCGGGTACCCGGACAGATTGCCCAACCCGCCCAGGAAGCCGTAGGTGGCCAGCAGATCATCGCCGCCGTGTGCCGAGGAGGCGCGCAGCCCCCCCAGCCAGCGGTTGTGGCCGTGCGCCCATGCCCCATCCCACTGCACCCGCGTCACCGCCGCCGAATTGTCGGTGCCGAGCGCATCGAGATAGTGCTGGCGTGTCAGTGACACGCGCTGGCCGCGACTGGGGAAGGCCGAGCTGTCGATCGAATCGTGGCGCAGCTGCCAGCCGACGCTGCCCATGTCCGCGCGGTAATTGCCCAGCTCGGTCGGGTTGCCGACGTCCAGGCGCAGGCGCTCACGGCCGCGCTCGCCGAACAGCGCGATTTCCCAATCCGGATGTGGCGAATATGCCCAGCGCAGTCCACCCAGCCACTGGCTGTAACGGAACTCGGCGAGTGCGCCGCCGCGCATCAGCGCCAGGTCCAGATCGGTGGCGCGGTACTTGGCATAGGTGGACAGTGCATGCCGGCCACTACTGCCGAACGGCCGGTAGTACTCGGCGAACGCCTCTTCCACTTCGCCCAGCCCCAGGCGCAGCTTGAGCTCTGCGCCCTGCTCGCTGAGGCCGGTCCGGGTCAGCTCGGTGATCAGCTGGTAATTGCTGCTGCCGTCGAAGTCGTCGGACAGGCGCAGCGCGAAGTGCAGGAAATCCGGGCCCCAGCGTTTGTCCTGCGGAGCGAGCACCAGGCCCTGCTGCCCGTCGCGCTCCTCCAGCCGCCACTGCACCTGCTGGTAGCGACCTTCGCCGTAGGCCGTGGCCACCTTCTGCTCCACGCGGTCCGGCGCCAGCGGCTGGCCGACCTCCGGCTGCAGGCGCTGCTCGATATAGCGTGCGGTACGTGTCTTATCGCGCAGCACATCGATGAAGGCCACGATCGGCGTTTCATACGCCGGCGGCCGATGCTGGCGCTGGAAGGCGGCGTAGCGAGTATCGTCCACCTGGAATCGACGAACCGCCGCGACCTCAGCCTGCGCCGCCTGCTCACCGACACCGACGGCCTGCGGCGAGCGGTTGAAATCCTGGCTGCCCATGTCGCCCAGCGGCGGCGTGATCAGCAGATCCTGCGGGCCGAGCGTGGCCAACTGCGCCAGTACTTCGCGCTGCATCAGTACGCTGGCCATCTGGTGACTGATCGCCAACGGTGAATCCAGCTGCGCCTCGGTCATCAGCGGCGAGCCGACCCGCGACACGATCAACCGCTGCGCTTCCAGCCGCCGCGCTTCATCGATCGGGACATTGTCGACCACACCACCATCGACCAGCAGATGGTCCTCATAGCGCACCGGCGCGAACACGCCCGGCACCGACATGCTCGCGCGGATGGCCAACGCCAGGTCGCCCTGCGCGAACACCACCTTCTCGCCGCTGACGATATCGGTGGCGATGGCCCGGAACGGAATCGGCAAATGATCGAAGTCGCGCACCTGCCAGGTCGGCAGCAGCAGGCGGCGCAGCAGCATCTCCAGCTTCTGACCCTGAATCAGGCCCTGCGGGAACGCGATCTTGCCGTTGCTCAGGCCGACTTCGACGCCGCCCAGCAGGCGCAGGTCATCTTCCTTGCGGCGCATGCTGCGCTCATCGCGTGGCGGTTTGTCGCGCAGCACCTCGGCCCAGTCGATCCGGTCCAGCACCGCCTCGATCTCATCGGCGGTGTAGCCGGAGGCATACAGACCGCCGACCACCGCGCCCATCGAGGTGCCGACGATGCAGTCGATCGGTACGCGCTCGCGCTCGAGCACCTTGAGCACGCCGATGTGGGCCGCGCCGCGGGCACCACCGCCGCCGAGCACCAGGCAGGTGCGGGGGCGGTCGGGATCCTGCGTTGCCGAATCAACGGATGCTGGAGCGGTCTGCGCCACCGCCATGAGCGGGGCGCACGCCAGCGCTGCCAGGACGAACAGCCAGCGGCTGCACCCACGCCGCGTGGCAGTACCGGTGGGTTGTAGTGGTGACTGCTGCATTCGATCCCTCATTCCCCGGTCCACGCCCCCTGGTAATCCCACGAAGAACAGGGCGTTGGCAGCCCGGATCGTGGTGCGGTGACGGCGCCGACGACACCGCTGCCCGCCGGTCCCCACGACTGGATATTCATGCCTGCGTCCTTGTGGTCTGCCCCGAGTGTAATTCCATCACCCGCCCGGAACGCAGAACGGCCGCCCATCGAGGGCGGCCGTGGGTCTGATGCGAAGCGCAGCTGACTGATGAACGGCGCTACCGATGCCTCACCTCAGTGCTTGGCCGGCGGCGCATTCTTCACGTAGGTATCGAACCAGGTCAGCATTTCCGACACCAGCTGCTCATTGGATTCCAGCGCGGTGTACCAGTGCGGTTCGTGCGGCAGCATCACCAGGCGGGTGGTGCCCCCGTTGCCGCGGATCGCCTGGAACAGCTTGCGCGACTGGAACGGCTCGGTGCCCGGGTTGGCGTCATCCTCGCCGTGGACCAGCAGCAGCGGCAGCTTGATCTTGTCGGCATAGAAGAACGGCGAGGCCTTCAGGTACACGTCCTGCGCCTGCCAGACCGAACGGCGTTCGTTCTGGAAACCGAACGGGGTGAACGTCTTGTTGTACGAGCCGCTGGTGGCGACGCCGGCCTTGAACAGGTCGGTATGCGCGATCAGGTTGGCGGTCATCAGGCCACCATGGCTGTGACCGGTGACACCGATCCGGTTGCGGTCGACCACGCCCAGGTCCACCGCCTTGTCCACCGCAGCCTTGGCATCGGCCTCAAGCTGTTCCAGATACGTGTTGTAGGCGGTTTTCGGGTCGCCGACGATCGGGAACGAGGCGTTGTCGATGATCGCGTAGCCGGCCAGCAGCATCAGCCGGTACGGCGCCAGGCGGGTGAACGTCTGCTGCGAACCAGACACCTGTCCTGCCTGCGCGGCGTTGGCGAAGTCAGCCGGGTACGCGTACAAAATCGCCGGGACGCGCTGGCCTTCCTTGTAACCCGGCGGGGTGTACAGGGTGAACGACAGGTCCACGCCGTCGGCGCGCTTGTAGGTGACCAGGCGCTTCTTGATCTGGCGCACTTCCGGGGTTGGATCCACCAGGTGGGTCAGTGCGTCCGCTTTGGACACGAACTGCGCTTCGCCCGGCGTGGCGACGGCGACCCGCTCGCCCAGCAGGCGCACGAACGCATTCGGCGCATCGGTCACCGATTGGTGCCACGTGATCAGGTGGCCCGGGAGGGCGCTGAAGCCGATGAACTGCTCATAGGCATCGGCATCGCTGCGGAACAGGCGCTCGGTTTTCAGGCTGTCGAGGTTGAGGGCATCCAGGAAGGGACGATCCCCCTGCGGCGAAGCGCCCTGCCCGCGCAGGAACACGCTATTGCCTTCCTGGCGCACCACGTAGGCGCCGGTGGGCAGGCGCTGGTACACGAAATTGCCCGGGTCCTCGTACAGCTCATCACTGGAGAGATCCCACAGCAGGCGACCTTCCTGCTTCGGGTTGTCCACGTTGACGATGCGGGTCTGGCGCCAGTGGCGGTTCTCGTCGTTCTCGTCCAGGAAAGCGACGTCCGGCTGCGCGGTCCACGCCAGGCCTTCGAAACGCTGCGTGGTACGGGCGATCTCGGTCGGTTTGGCAGTAAACGGCGCCTTGAGCATCAGCACGCGGTCACGCTGCGGCACGGTGACTTTCCAATCGCCTTTGTCCAAGGCTTCGGCATACACCAGCGTGGCCGGATCGGTCGCGCGCCAATCGAAATCGCGCGGGCCTTCCGGTACGCCGTGAACCGGGACGCGGTCGGCCAGCGGCAGGCTGGCGATCGGCGTGCTGCGGCCGCTGGCGATATCCAGCACCGCCACGTCATTGGCGAAACGCTGGTAGGTCACCGCATGCGAGAACGGCGCCTTGAGCGTCCTGGTGAGTACGTGCACGCCATCCGGCGCGGACCCGACGCTGTCCAACAGCGCCGGGGCACCGACGGTACGCACCGTGTTGGAGGCGGTATCCACCACCGCCAGCTGCGATTGGCCGTAATAGGCGAACAGCGCTTCATCGTAGGCACTGGTCAGCGTATCGCGGGCCTCATAGGTGCTGCTCTCACCGGCAGTCCCCAGCGACTCCTGGATGTCCGGGCCGATCGCACCGTCCGCCGACGGTGCCGGGCCCTGCCTGGCGGGAACCAGCTTGACCAGCAACTGCTGGCTGCCACCGAGCCACTGCACGGTGCTGCCGAAGATCGGATTCAGCGCCACGTTCGGCACCTGGCGGACCTGGCCGGTGGCCGCATCGCCAACCCACAGCTGCACGCTGTCATCGGCCACGTTCTGGAACGCGAAGCGCTGGCCATCGGCCGACCATTGCGCCATGCCGGCGCACCCGTTGGGCAGCGCCACCTTGGTGGAGCGGCCGGTGGCGGTCTCCACCACGGTGAAGTCGCCCACGCACGGTGGTATGCCGTAGCCACCCGGGGTGTCGTGGCGGCTGCGGTTTTTCGGCTCCAGGCGCACACCGGCCAGCTTCAGGTACGGCTGGGCAACGCGGGTGATCGAAGGATAGGTCTGCGTGGTGGTCAGCAGCAGGCGCTGGCCGGTCGGATCGACACTGGGGGTCGGCGGCGGCGGTGCCTTGAGCACCTTGAGCAGGCTCTCCGGTGGTGTGGCGTAGCCACTGGCATGGGCGGGCATCGTGCCCAGCGTGGCGAAGGCTGTCACGGTGAACGCCGTGGACCAGAACGTACGAGCAAGCATGCGTGTCCCCTTGGATATGGTGGGAGCCGGCACGGCAGGGTCGTCGGTCGGCACGTCTCGAATCTAGCACTGCCGTCCTTCCCGAAGATGGGCCAGAAGAAATGGCCGGCGGCTTTTCACCTGATCCGGCAAAGCCTGCCGCAGGCGGCCATCGAGACCGGTATCGCGGTGCGGTACCCTTGTCGTTCAACTGCTTCCAGGTGCCCTGCTGTGCGGACCGTGCACGCCCTCCGATATGTCACCCCGCTGCGCGAAGGCGGCTCCCTGCCCGCCGTGGTCGAGACCGACGACGACGGCATGGTGGTGCTCAAATTCCGCGGCGCCGGCCAAGGGCCCAAGGCCCTGATCGCCGAACTGATCGCAGGTGAAATCGCCCGGACGCTCGGCCTGCCGATTCCGGAGATCCTGTTCGTCGAACTGGACCGCGAGTTCGCGCGGACCGAGCCGGACCCGGAGATCCAGGACCTGATCCGCGCCAGCGAAGGCCTGAACCTGGGCAGTGATTACCTGCCCGGCGCGATCAACTACGACCCGGCCGCGATGCAACCCGACGCCGAGCTGGCCTCGAAGATCGTGTGGTTCGATGCGTTCACCAGCAACGTGGACCGCACCGCCCGCAATCCCAACCTGATGGTGTGGTATCGCAAGCTGTACCTGATCGACCATGGTGCAGCGATGTACTTCCATCACGATTGGGCCAGTGCCGGCGAGGCCTGCAAGAAGCCCTTCGTGCTGATCCGCGATCATGTACTGCTGCCCGTCGCCACGCAGATTGCCGAGGTCGATGCCGGTCTCGCGGTGATGCTGCCCGATGCGGAGATCGAGCGCATCGTCGGCCTGGTGCCGGACAGCTGGCTGGTGGACGAACCCGCCTTCGACAGCCCGACCGCCTACCGCCAGGCGTACATCGATTACCTGCAACACCGTCTTCGCGTCCGCGCCGCCTTTGTCCAGGAGGCCGTCCGTGCCCACACTGCACACGTATGACTATGCGGTGATCCGCGTGGTGCCCCGCGTCGAGCGCGAGGAGTTCATCAACGTCGGGGTGATCGTGTCCTGCCCGGGCGCCAAGCACCTGGAAGCGGCGATCGAGCTGGATCTGGAACGGCTGCGCGCCTTCGCGCCGGCCCTGGATATCGAAGGCCTGCAGCCGTGGCTGGATGCCATCGTGGCAATCTGCCGCGGCGACGCGAACGCAGGCCCCATCGCGCAGTTGCCCGCGCGCGCACGCTTCCATTTCCTGACCGCCAAGCGCAGCTCGGTGGTGCAGATGTCGAGTACGCATGTGGGCCGCACCGCCGATCCGTCAGGTGTGGTGGCGCATCTGATGCGGAAGATGGTGCGGGTACCGGCGTAGCGCGTCGATCCTGACCAGCCACCGGGCAGAGCCCGGTGCTGTGTCACTGGCATTGCGGGCCGCGCGAACCGCGGCCCTGCCCCTCACCCCTTCGGCAGCGCGTAGGCGATCACGTAATCGCCTGCCGGGGTTTCCATGAAGTGGTGGCCGCCGGCCATGATGACCACGTACTGGCGCCCAGCAAATTCATAGATCATCGGGTTGGCCTGGCCGCCCGCGGGAAGCTTGGCATGCCACAGTTCCTTGCCGGTCTTCAGATCGATCGCGCGCAGCAGATCATCGGTTGCCGCCGCAATGAAGATCAGTCCACTGGCCGTCACTACCGAGCCCCCATTGTTCGGCGTACCGATTTCGATCGGCAGGCCGGAGCGGATGCCGAAGGGCCCATTGCCGCGCGCACTGCCGAACGGGCGGTCCCACAGCGTCTTGCCGGTGCGCAGGTCGACGGCGCGGATGCCGCCGTACGGCGGCTGCTTGCACAGCAGCTTGGTGAACGGCAGGCGCCAGCCGGCGTTGACGTCGATGGCATACGGCGTGCCCACCTGCGGATCCCCCGCGCCTTCCGCGCCGCCCTTGTCCGCTTTGACGTCCTCGCGCGGCAGCCAGCCCAGCTTGTCCGCCTTTTCGCGCGGCACCAGCCGGTTGTAGTTGGGCATGTCGTTGTAGTTGGCCACGATCACGCCGCGGCGCGGATCCACGGCAACGCTGCCCCAGTCCGAGCCACCGTTGTAGCCGGGATATTCGATGGAATGACGGTCCACGGTCGGCGGGGTATAGAAGCCTTCGTAGCTGGCTTCACGGAACTGGATGCGGCACACCAGCTGATCGATCGGGGTCATGCCCCACATGTCGCGCTCGGTGAGGTCCGGCTTGCGCAGCGTGTGATACAGCGAGAACAGCTGGGTCGGCGAACGCTGTTCCGGCTCGACGCCACCGGTGGGCACCTTGCGCTCTTCGGCCGGGGTCAGCAGCTTGCCGGTGCGGCGGTCGAGGATGTACATATCGCCCTGCTTGGTGGGCAGCAGCAGCGCCGGGACCTTGCCGGCGGCGGTCGGGTAGTCGATCAGGGTCGCCTGCGAGCCCATGTCGTAATCCCAGACATCCTTGCGCACCGCCTGGAAGTGCCAGGCCGGCTTGCCGGTGTTGACGTCGATCGCCACCAGCGAGGTGGCGTACCTGTTTTCGTTTTCGGTGCGCGAACCACTCCAGTAATCGCCGGCCGAGTTGCCCATCGGCAGGTAGACCAGGCCGAGTGCGTCGTCGCCGGTCGCGGTGGTCCACATGTTGGGGGTGCCGCGGGTATAGGTCTCACCCGGCGGCGGTGCGCCGTTGCGCTCCGGGCGGACCATGTCCCAGGCCCAGCGCAACTTGCCGGTGACGGCATCGTAGGCCTGGATCACGCCGGACGGCGCGTCGCGGCGCTGGCCATCCAGCACCTGGTGGCCAGTCACGATCACGCCCTGCACGATCGCCGGCGGTGAGGTGATGGAGACATAGCCGGCGGGGCTGTCGCCCATGCCGACGGTGATGTCGACCTGGCCGTTGTTGCCGAAGCCCGTGCACGGCTTGCCGGTCGCGGCATCGACTGCGATCAATCGACCATCCAGGGTGCCTTCGATGATGCGGGCGGCGCAGGCGCCGCGCGGCACCTGGGTCAGCACCGGCACGCCACTGGGGACGGCAAGATCGGCGGCGACATCGTTCAGCGCGGTGTCCTGCGCGGTAGCCGGCACTTCGTAGTAGGAGACGCCACGGCAGGCCGCGGTGTAGGGAATGGACTTGTCCTTGACCTTGGGGTCATAGCGCCAGCGCTCGGTGCCATCGGCGGCGTTGAGCGCGACCAGCTGGTTGCGCGCGGTGCACAGGTACAGGCTGTCGCCGACTTTCAGCGGCGTCGTTTCCGCGCCCCAGCGCTTCTCCGGCAGATCCCCGGTGCGGAACAACCAGGCCTGTTCAAGCTTGCCGACGTTGTCCGGGGTGATCTGCTGCAGGGGCGAGAAGCGCGTGGCGGCATTGTTGCGGCCATAGGCGGCCCAGTCGCCATCGACCGGACGGTCGGCCGGCTGCAGGGGCGCATCGGCGGTCGGAGTCAGGCCGGTGCTGGTCATCGGTTCGGGAAACGCGCCCTGCGCGGCCGTGACGCCGTGCGGCACGAAGGCCAGGGTGAAGGCGGCGACGAACACCAGCGCGAGCACGCCGGCGATGCCACGCGAGACCTTGCGCGAAACCGGACGATCCAGCGTGGGCAACAGCAGCGACAGCACGAAGCCGATGGCCACGATCAGGCCCAGGCGCGGCACCCAGCGCCAGTAATTGCTGCCCGACTCCCACCACGTCCACAGCAACGTGCCGACGAACACCAGCGCGAACCACAGTGCGCCGCTATAACGGCCCCGCCACAGCTGTACGCCGGAGATCAACAGGCCGACACCGGCCAGCACGTAGTACCAGGAACCACCGAGGCTGGCGAGCCAGGCGCCCCCCGCGGTGAATACAACGCCCAGCAACAGAATGACAATTGCCAGCACAGCCACCAGCCAATGGCGGCGGTGGCGGGTCTGCGTCGTGGTGGACATCGGTTTCTCCTGAAGCGCGAAGATCGCCGACGTTGCTGCCGGCCCCGCGGCTCTTATCCCACCGGGGTCGTGAACGTTGCGCGTTCTTTGCAGCGGTCGCCAACGTCGGCACAGCCGACGATGAAACCCGGCAAGTCCCTGCCCTCCAACGAAAAACGCCGGCGTAAGCCGGCGTTCTCCGTGTGACTCCCACTGGCAGGCTTACGCCTCCGGCGGTGCCACCACCGGGCTGGCCTCGACGGCTGCCGGTGCCTCTTCTTCCACACCCTCGTCCAGCGAAGCGTCCATGCGTTCAACGGCCTGGAGCTTCTCTTCCTTGGACAGACGGATCAGGGTCACGCCCTGGGTGTTGCGGCCGACGCGCGAGATTTCCGAACCACGGGTCCGCACCAGGGTGCCACCATCGGAAATCAGCAGCACTTCGTCGCGCGGCCCCATCAGCACCGCACGCACCAGCTTGCCGTTGCGCTCGGTGGTCTGGATGCCGATCACGCCTTGGGTGCCACGGCCCTTGCGCGGGTAATCCGGCAGCGGGGTGCGCTTGCCGTAGCCGTTCTCGGTCGCGGTCAGGATGTACAGCGCATTGTCGTCGTCAGCCCCGTTCTCGATCACGGCATCACCGCTGTCGATCACGGTCTCGTCGACCTGGCTCTCATCCTCGTTCTCGTCTTCACTGCCGCCCGCACTCTCGGCCACGATCAGACTGACCACTTCCTCGCCCTTGGGCATCTTGATGCCGCGCACGCCGGTAGCGGTACGGCCCATCGAGCGGACCTTGTCCTCACCGAAGCGCACGGTCTTGCCGTTGGAGGCGAACAGCAGGATGTCGCGCTCACCGTCGGTCAGGCCGACGCCGACCAGCGCGTCCCCCTCATCGAGGTTGATCGCGATCTTGCCGCGTGCCAGACGGAACGCGAACTCGCTGAGCGGGGTCTTCTTGACGGTACCGTTGCGGGTAGCGAAGAACACGAACTGGCCTTCGGCATACTCACGCACCGGCAGCACGGCCTGCACCCGCTCACCGGCTTCCAGCGGAATCCAGTTGATGATCGGGCGGCCACGGGCGTTGGAACCGGCTTCCGGCAGCTGATGCACCGGCAGCCAGAACACCTTGCCTGCGCTGGTGAAGGTCAGCAACGTATCGTGCGTGTTGACCAGCCACAGCTGTTCGATGAAATCCTCTTCCTTGGTCGACGCCGCGCTGCGGCCACGGCCACCGCGGCGCTGGGCCCGATAGGCACTGACCGGCTGGCGCTTGGCATAGCCGGCGTGCGACAGGGTGACCACCACGTCTTCCGGGGCGATCAGGTCGAGGATGTCCAGGTCTTCTTCGCTGTGGCGGATTTCGGTGCGGCGTTCATCACCGAACTCGGTACGCACGTTGATCAGCTCTTCGCGGATGACCTGCAGCAGACGGTCGGGATCTTCCAGGATTTCGATCAACCCGGCGATCACTTCCAGCAGCTGCTTGTACTCGTCGGTCAGGCGGTCCTGCTCCAGCCCGGTCAGGCGGTGCAGGCGCATTTCCAGGATCTGGGTCGCCTGGATCTCGGTCAGCTGGTAGCCGCCCTCGAGCAGGCCCACACCCTTGGGAAGATCATCCGGACGCGACGCTTCGGCACCGGCGGCGCCCAGCATCGAGCCGACCAGGCCCGGCTCCCACAGGCGGGCGAGCATGCGTTCGCGCGCTTCGGTGGGGTTCGGCGAGGTCTTGATCAGTTCGATCATCTCGTCGATGTTGGCCAGCGCGACGGTCAGGCCTTCCAGCACGTGCGCACGCGCACGCGCCTTGCGCAGCTCGAACACGGTGCGGCGGGTGACCACTTCGCGGCGGTGGCGCACGAAGGCCTCGAGCATCTGCTTGAGGTTCATCAACTGCGGGCGGCCATCGACCAGCGCCACCATGTTGATGCCGAACACCGACTCCATCTGGGTCTGCTGGTAGAGGTTGTTCAACACAACTTCCGCCGACTCGCCACGCTTGATCTCGATGAAGATGCGCATGCCGTCCTTGTCGGACTCATCGCGCAGTTCGCTGATGCCTTCGAGCTTCTTTTCCTTGACCAGCTCGGCGATCTTCTCGATCAACCGGGCCTTGTTCACCTGGTACGGGATCTCGGTCACGATGATCGATTCGCGGCCGTTGTCGGCCACTTCGACCTCGGCCTTGGCGCGGATGCGCACACGGCCACGACCGGTCCGGTACCCGGCAACGATGCCGGCGGTGCCGTTGATGATGCCTGCGGTCGGGAAGTCCGGGCCCGGGATGAACTCCATCAGGCCATCGACGTCGATCTCGGGATTGTCGATCAGCGCGATGCAGGCGTTGATCGATTCGGTCAGGTTGTGCGGCGGGATGTTGGTCGCCATGCCCACCGCGATACCGGCCGAACCATTGACCAGCAGGTTCGGGAACCGGGTCGGCATGACCGTCGGTTCCAGTTCCTTCTCGTCGTAGTTGGGCTGGAAATCGACCGTTTCCTTCTCGATGTCCGCCATCAGCTCATGGGTGAGCTTGGACATGCGGGCTTCGGTGTATCGCATCGCGGCGGCGGAGTCGCCGTCGACCGAACCGAAGTTACCCTGGCCATCGACCAGCATGTAACGCAGCGAGAACGGCTGCGCCAGACGCACCAGCGTGTCGTACACCGACTGATCGCCATGCGGGTGGTACTTACCGATGACGTCACCGACGATACGCGCCGACTTGAAGTAAGGCTTGTTGGCGTGCGCGTTGAGTTCACTCATCGCGAACAGCACGCGGCGATGCACCGGCTTGAGGCCATCGCGCGCATCCGGGAGTGCGCGCCCCACGATCACGCTCATCGCGTAATCGAGGTAACTCTTGCGCATCTCGTCTTCCAGGTTGACCTGGATGATTTCCTTGGCGGTTTCTGCCATTCGGGTTCCGTTGTCTGGTAGCGGTCCAGTCCGTCACGACCGCCCTTTCGGGGCGGTTGCGCCGGAATCTCGATTAACCGTTGGATTCTACCACAGCAGGCCATTTCCCGCCCGCTTTTACGGGGGTTTTACCGGCAAGAATCAGGAACTTACGGGAGCGTTGCCGGCCGACGGGCGCCCGGGCCGGAGCCCTGCCGACCCACGCCCGCCCATTACCCCCCGAACGCGGCCTGCATGTTCGCCGTGGTCGGGTTCAGGATCACCCCACGCTCGGTCACGATGGCATCGATCAGGCTGCCCGGGGTGACATCGAACACCGGGTTCCAGGCGGCGATGCCCTCGGCCACGGTGCGGGTGCCGCCCACGCCGTACAGCTCGCCCGGGTCACGCTGCTCGATCTCGATCTGCTCGCCGTCGGCGGTGTCCATATCCACCGTGGAGGACGGCGCCACCACCATGAACTTCACGCCGTGGTGGCGGGCGGCGATGGCCAGCTGGTAGGTGCCGATCTTGTTGGCGGTGTCGCCGTTGGCGCAGATGCGGTCGGCGCCAACGATCACCCACTGCACCGCGCCGGTCTTCATCAGGTGCGAGGCCGCCGAATCGGCGATCAGGGTGGCATCGATGCCATCCTGCTGCAGCTCCCAGACGGTCAGGCGCGCGCCCTGCAGCCACGGCCGGGTTTCCCCGGCGAAGACCTTGGCGATGCGGTGCTGGGCCATGCCGGCGCGGATCACGCCCAGCGCGGTGCCGAACCCGGCGGTGGCCAGCGAGCCGGTGTTGCAATGGGTCAGCACGCCGCTGCCCGCCTCGATCAAGCCAGCGCCCAGCGCGCCCATGTGACGGTTGGCGGCCAGGTCCTCCTCGGCGATCGCCTGGGCCTCGGCGGCCAGCAGCTCACGCCAGTCGGCACCGGCCGGGCCCAGCGCGCGGCGCATCCGGGCCAGCGCCCAGGCCAGATTCACGGCGGTCGGGCGGGAGGCATTGAGGCGCTGGAGGGCCGGTTCCAGCTTCAGCAGCGCCTGGGCGCCATCATCGGCCTGGACCTCGTTGGCCGCCAGCACCACGCCCCAGGCGGCGGCAATGCCGATGGCCGGCGCGCCGCGTACGGTGAGCGCGTGAATGGCCTCGGCCACGGCGTCACTGTCGCGGCATTCCACGTGCTCCACCACGAACGGCAGCTTGCGCTGGTCGAGCAGTTGCAGGGTATCGCCGGTCCACAGGATCGGGCGGATATGGTCGTAACGGGCGTAGTCGATGTCGGTGGATGCGTTCATCGGGCCATTGTAGCGGCGCGCCGATGCGGGCGGAATCGCGTGCTCAGTTGACCGCGAACTCGGCGCGGCAGCCCTTGTCCACCCACACCCCGCGGCTGTCCCAGCCCCAGCTGCTGCCCTGCTCGCAGGGCGTGCCGGAGAGCTGCTTGTTGAGCGTGGCACCGTGGGTGATCCCGGCACCACAGAAGCGGCGCTGACGGGATTTGGATTCGCAGACGAGAATGCGCGGCACGTTGAGGAAGCCGCTGCCATCGGCGGCACCGACCTCGAACTCGCCCTGGCAACCGCGGGTCACCCAGATCTCGTTGCGGCGGTAGCCCCAGCTGTGGCCTTCGCGGCAGGGCAGCGAGGTGAGCTGGCGAAGCAGACGCACCGGCGCACCCTGCAACACCACCGGACAACTCTGCGGGCGGCCATTGGATTCGCAGCGCACGACGCGGCGCGTGCGACGCTCTCCATCGCTGCGGGTCGCCGCCATGGCCGTGCGTGCGCGGAACTCGGCGCGGCAGCCCAGCGTGACCCAGACGCCGGAGCGATCGGTGCCCCACTCCGAGCCACGCACACAACTGTTGTCGGAGAGCTGGCGGATCAGATCCACGCCGCGCTCGGTGGGAATATCGCAGTGCACCCATCCCATATCGCGCGATTCGCAGCGCACCACTTCGCCGGCGTAGCCGCCCGCCTGCGCGAGGGCCGTCTCCGGCATCAGCGCAGTCCACAGCAACACCGGCCACAAGGGCATGCCCGCGCCTACCAACAGCTTCATCAACTCGATCCCTGCCACGCCTGAACGATCACCTGACCACCTTCGGACATCCGGTGTGATCAGAGCATCATCATGCAGGCCGCGCAAGACGCGAATGCGTCAAAACGCCTCAAGCGTGGGCGAAATCCAGGGCCAGTACATCGGCGATCCGGCCGGTGCGGTTCATCGCCATCAACAAGCGGTCCACACCGACCGCGACACCCGCGCAATCGGGCAGTTCCGGCAAGGCCGCGAGCAGGTGTTCATCCACCGGGGGCAGCACATCGCCACGTGCGGTGCGTATCGCATGGTCGCGCTCGAAGCGAGCGCGTTGTTCAGCCGCATCGTTCAGCTCGTGATAGCCGTTGGCCAGCTCCACATTGCCCAAGTAGAGCTCGAAACGCTCGGCCAACGCGGGCGTGCCGGGGCGGATCCTCGCCAGTGCCGCCTGGGTGGCCGGCCAGTCGTGCACCACCGTCATCGTGTCGTCACGGAAGTGCGGCTGGATGCAGTGGGTCATCAGCAGATCGAGCCAGTCGTCGCGGGTGAGCCCATCGGCATCGATGCGGATCTCGGCCAGCGGCGCCTGCAGCTGTTCCAGGCTGGCCTGGAACGGGTCCAGCCCGATATGCCGCTGGTAGAGACCGCGGTAATCGATGACCTCCAACGTGGCCTCGCGCTGGACCAGCTGCAGCGCGGCGCGCACCAGCTCGGCGGTCTCGCCCATCAAGCGGCGGTGATCCCAGCCGACCCGGTACCACTCCAGCATGGTGAACTCGGGGTTGTGGCGGCCACCGGCCTCGCCATTACGGAACACGCGGCCGAGTTCGTAACAGTCCCCCACCCCGGCGGCGAGCAGCCGTTTGAGGGGAAACTCCGGCGAGGTGCGCAGCCATCGCTGCGGCGTGCCTGCATCCACGTGCCCACTGAAACGGGTGTGGAAGCTGTCGATGTTCGGCTCGGTATTGCCGGCGGCGGAGAGGATCGGCGTTTCCACCTCCAGGACATCGCGCGCGGCGAAGAAGCTGCGGATCAGCGCGTTGAGCACGGCTCGCTGGCGCAGCGCGGCGATCATGCGCGCGCGTCCTTCAGGCGCTGGGCCAACGGCAGCGTCAGCAGATCGCGGGTGTCATCCACATAGCCGGTGGCCAGGTACAACCGGCGCGCCAGTTCGTTGTGGTGGTTCACTTCCAGGCGCATGCGTTCCACGCCCCGCGCATTGGCACGCTGCTCCAGAATCGCCAGCGCCTGCTTGCCGCGCCCGCGGCCGCGCGCGGCATGGGCCAGGTAGAGCTCGTCCAGCAGCGCGAAGTGACCGCCCTGCTCGAGGCTGAAGCCCATCGCCAGGGCACCGTAGCCCACCACCGTGCCCGCCTCGTCCAGCCACAACAACACTTCGCCATTGCGCGGATCTTCCAGCAGTGCGGCCAAGGCAGTGCGCACGCGGGTGTCGTCGAAATCGAGTTTGTCCTCGGCGTAGAAATCGCGCATCAGCCCGATCAACAACGCGGTGTCAGCCACGGTGGCCAGACGGAAATCAAGGGGAATGGTCTGCATGCGATCTCTCTTGTTCAATACTTCGCGAGGAAAGCGACCAGCTGGTCTTCATCCCAGACCGGCACGCCCAGTTCCTGTGCCTTGGTCAGCTTGGACCCGGCCTCGGCACCCGCCACCACGAACGAGGTCTTCTTGGACACACTGCCGGCCACCTTGGCACCCAGTGCTTCCAGGCGCGCCTTGGCGTCATCGCGATTCATCTGCGACAACGTCCCGGTCAGCACAGCGGTCTGGCCCTCCAGCGGACCTGCTGCCTGCTCGGCCTGTTCCGGCGCCAGCGCCAGCAGTTTCTGGCGGTAATCCTCGGCCTTGAGCAGCATCGGCCCATGGCCCTCGCTGTCCAGCCAGTCGGCCAGGCCCATGGCCACCTCGTTGGGCAGGCCAGCGGCCACAAAGCGCACCGCCTCGGCATCCAGCACCGCGGCAGCGTCCGGCAGCATGGCGACCAGCTTCTCGGCGCGCAGGCGGGTGATGCCCGGAATCTCCGCCTCGACCAGCAACTGCGCGAAATCCAGACCCTCGCGCAGCTTGGCGATCGGCGGGTGCACATCGCTGATGCGTACCTGACCGACCTGCAGCAAGGCATCGATCGCCTCCTGGTTGCCGGCCTGCTCGAAGAAGTGGCCGAGCGAGCGCGCGACTTCGCCGCCAATATCGGGCACGCGCTTGAACAGCGGCCACGGCAGGTGGCGGATCAGCTGCAGATCGCCGAACCAGGTGGCCAGGGCCTTGGCGGTGCTTTCGCCTACGTGCTCGATGCCCAGCGCGAACAACAAGCGCTCCAGCGTGGTGGTGCGGCTGGCGTCGATGGCGGCGATCAGGTTGTCGGCCCACTTGGTGGCGATCTTTTTCGTGTTCCAGGTGAACGTGGTCGGCATCGCCAGCGCCTGTGCGCGCCATCCCGCATCGCTGCCATCCAGCTTGAGCAGACCGCGCAGATAGTCACCGCTGCCTTCCGGCGGCAGATGCAGGCCGATCTGGCTGGCCAGCGCCTCGGGCGACTCGGCATCCAGCACCAGCTTGAGCTGCAGCAGTTGATCGCGCTGCAGGCGGTACAGATCCGCCACGCCGCGCACGATGCCGGCATCGACCAGCGTCTCGATGTACTTCCCGCCCAACCCGTCGATATCCATCGCACGGCGCGAGGCGAAGTGCGCGATGGCTTCCTTGCGCTGCGCCGGGCAGCTCAACTCACCCGAGCAGCGCCAGGCGGCCTCGCCCTCTTCGCGGACGATCTCCGAACCGCATACGGGGCACTGCGAGGGCATCTGCCACGGCGTGGTACCGGCGGGGCGGCGATCGGCGATGACGCTGACCACTTCCGGGATCACATCGCCGGCGCGGCGCACGATCACCGTATCGCCGACACGTACATCCAGACGCGCGATCTGATCGGCGTTGTGCAGCGTCGCGTTGGACACGATCACGCCGGCCACGGCCACCGGTGCCAGCCGCGCCACCGGGGTCGCCGCGCCGGTCCGGCCGATCTGGATCTCGATCGCCTCCACCGTGGTGGTCTGCTCCTGTGCCGGGAACTTGTGTGCGATCGCCCAGCGCGGAGCACGCGCGACGAAGCCCATCTGTTCCTGGCCGGCACGGTCATCGAGCTTGTAGACCACACCGTCGATATCGAAGGCCAGGCCATCGCGGCGCTCGCCAATGTCACGGTAATAGGCGAGCAGCCCGTCCGCACCTTCCACCACCTGGCACAGGTCGCTGACCGGGAAGCCCCATGCACGCAGCTGGGCCAGCGTGGCCGAATGGGTGGGCGGCAGTTCACCGCCGTCGACCTGGCCGATGCCATAGGCGTAGAAACTGAGCTTGCGCCTGGCGCTCATCTTCGGATCCAGCTGGCGCAGCGAGCCGGCCGCGGCATTGCGTGGATTGGCCAGCACCTTGCCGTCATGCAGCCGGGCATCGGCGTTGTAGGCCTCGAAATCAGCGCGGGCCATGTAGACCTCGCCGCGTACTTCCAACACCTCGGGCCAGCCTTCGCCTGTGAGCGCCTGCGGGATCACGCTGATCTGGCGCAGGTTGGCACTGACATCCTCACCGGTGGCGCCATCACCCCGGGTTGCGCCTTGGACGAAGCGGCCATTCTCGTAGCGCAGGCTGATCGCCAGGCCGTCGAGCTTGGGTTCGGCGGAGAAGTAAAGCGTGCGCCGGCGCAGGCGCTCGCCGATGCGGCGCACGAAATCCTGGACTTCCTCATCGCTGAAGGCGTTGCCCAGCGACAGCATCGGCACCGCATGGCGAACCTCGGCGAAGCGCGAAGAGGCTTTGCCACCCACCTGCCGGGTGGGCGAGTCTGCGGTGATGAGCTCGGGGTGCGCCTGCTCGATCGCTTCCAGCTCGCGCACCAGCCGGTCGTACTCGACGTCGGGAATCAGCTGCTCGTCGCGCTCGTGGTATGCCTTGCCGGCATCCTCGATCTGGCGGCGCAGGACGTCGGCACGTGCGGCGGGGCTGGGGGTCATGCGGAAGGCGATCCTGGCGGGGCATTCAATTTTACCCCTCCCCCCGCTCCTGCGCGCAGTGAAGAATGCTTGCCGCCGATTCGCAGTGGCGCTAGGTTGCGTCGAACCCCTCTTTGCCGGTGCACCGTGAGCCCTGCCCTTGCCGCTTCCCGTCGCTCGTTTCTGCAACTGGCCGGTACCGGCCTGGCGTTGTCCGGCCTGGGCGTACTGCCTGCGTCGGCCACGCCGTCGCGCGCGCTCCCCGCCAGTGCGGGACCGGTGCTGCTGAACTTCAACGAGTGCCCCTATGGGCCATCGCCTGCCGCGCAGGCCGCGGCACGTGACATCGTCGCCGGCAGCGGGCGGTATCTGTTTGCTCTGGCGGGCGAGCTGCGCGATCTGTTCGCCCAGCAGGAAGGCATCGGCAAGGATCACGTGCGGCTGTATCCGGGCTCCAGCGAGCCACTGAACCGGGCGGCAGTGCTCTGGACCTCGCCTGGTGCGGGGCTGGTGGTCGCCGATCCCACCTTCGAGGCGCTGGGCGATCTTGCCGCTGCGCGTGGGGCCACGGTGGTCAAGGTGCCGCTGCGCGCCGACGGGGCACACGACGTGCGTGCGATGGCGGCGGCTGCCGCGACGGTCAATGCCGGCCTGCTGTACCTGTGCAACCCCAACAATCCCACCGGCTCGATCACCCCGACGGCCGACATCGCCTGGCTGCTGGCCAACACGCCTGCGCAGACCCGGGTGCTGGTCGATGAGGCCTACCTGCAGTACAGCGAACAACGCTCGGTGATCGCCCAGGTGATGCAGCGCGATGACGTGATCGTGCTGCGCACCTTCTCCAAGCTCTACGGGATGGCCGGACTGCGCCTGGGCGTGGCGGCTGCGCATCCGGATCGGCTGAAGGAACTGGCCAGCCTGGGCGACAACCCGTTGCCGGTCACGGCGGTGGCCGCCGGGCTGGCGAGCCTGCGCGATCCCGGGTTGATCGCGCAGCGCAACGCGGAGAATGCCCTGGTGCGGCAGGAGACCATCGGCTGGCTGGGCAAGCGCGGTTTTACCTGCATGCCTTCCGAAGCGAACTGTTTCGTGGTCGATGTGCAGCGTGACGGCGCAGCGTTTTCCGCAGCGATGGCCAAGCGCGGCGTGGTCATCGGCCGCAGCTGGCCGATCTGGCCGCAGCGGGTGCGGGTAACGGTCGGCACCGAGGCCGAGATGGCGCGGTTCCGCGAGGCGTTCGAGGCGGTGGTCAGCCGCAACGGGTAAATGGAGAGCCGACCGTTGGTCGGCTCTCCTTGATCACCAGCGCGGCGCTTTGGTGAGCGGCGGGGCCTGGTGCTGGCGGTCGTAGGCGCGCAGCTCGTCGCGGATGTGCGCGATGCGCTGGCGGCCCAGGGCGTTGCGGCTGTCATCGAGCACCACGCCGTCGAGCAGTTCGCCCATGCGCTGCACGGTCGGCAGCATCTTTTCCCAGGCGTCCAGCGCGGTCAGCGGCGCCGGCAGGGTCAGGAAGAAGGCGATCGCCGGCGTTTCCATCTCGCGGATGTTGGCCATGTCGAAACTGCCCGGCTTCATGATGCTGGCCATCGAGAAGATCGGGCCGCGCTCAGGATGGCCTTCGACCAGACGGTGGAAGACATTCATGTGGCCGAACACCAGGCCGGTCTTTTCCGCAGCGACGACGATGTCTTCGCCACGCAGCTGCTCACCAGCACGGGCGGCCACGAACAGCGAGACGATCTTGTCGAAATCCTGGGTGGTGCGCTTGCCAAGGTCACTGGCCGCACCGGCATCCACCTCGGGCAGGCCGAGTTCGGGCTGGGTCACGCCGTCTTCGCCCACCACGGGCGCGGCGCCGTCGGCCGGGCTCTCGCCCTCGCCCAGCACGGGCTCGCGGCGCTGGCCGTTGGCGCCTTCGGCACCCTCGACGCGGCGGCCTTGCATTTTCTTTTTCGGACGGCCAAACAGGAAGATCGCAGCGATCAACAGCAGGCCGGCGGCCAGGATGCCGATGCGGAGCAGTGCCATGTCGGACATTCGGGAGGTTCTCCGGCTAAATCATTCAGGTACTTAAGGATGGCACGTCACGCCGCGCCCGCCAATCGTGCGGCTTCCTCCAGGTCGACACTGACCAGTCGGCTGACGCCCGGTTCGCGCATGGTCACGCCGGAAAGCTGGTGCGCAGCCTCCATCGTGGCCTTGTTGTGGCTCACAAACAGGAACTGAACCTTCTCGCTCATTTCCTTGACCATGTTGGCCAGGCGGCCGACGTTGGCTTCGTCCAGTGGCGCGTCCACCTCGTCCAGCAGGCAGAACGGCGCCGGGTTGAGCTGGAAGATCGCAAACACCAACGCCACCGCGGTCATCGCCTTCTCGCCACCGGACAGCAGCGAGATGCTCGACACCCGCTTGCCCGGCGGCCGCGCCATGATCGCAACACCGGTGTCGAGCAGGTCTTCACCTGTCAATTCCAGATAGGCGTGACCACCCCCGAACAGACGCGGATAGAGCTGCTGCACGCCGGCGTTGACCCGGTCGAAGGTGTCCTTGAAGCGGCCGCGGGTCTCGCGGTCGATCTTGCGGATCGCGTCTTCCAGGGTTTCCAGCGCGGTGGTGAGGTCTGTGTTCTGCGCGTCCAGATACTCCGAACGCTGCGAGGCCTCGCCGTATTCCTGGATGGCGGCCAGGTTCACCGGCTCCAGGCGGCGCATGCGGCCGTCGATCTGATGGACCGTCTGCTCCCAGTCGGTGATGCGTGCATCCTCGGGCAGGCCGTTGATCACATCCTGCAGCACGAAGCCGGCCTTCTCCACCGAGGCCGACAGCTGGTCGGCGCTGAGCACCAGCGCCTGCTGGTCGAGCTTGCGCTGGGAAATTCGCTCGCGTTGGGCAAGCGCCTGTTCGTCGCGCTGATGGCGGGTCTGTTCAAACGTGCGCAGCTCGGCATCGATGCCATCCAGCAGCGTGCGCGCCTCGCCCAGCACCCGGTCGGCACGCACGCGCTCACCCAATGCGTTCTGGTGTTCGGCTTCGAGCGTCTTGACCGGCGAATCGCCTTCGTCGAGCTGCGAATGCAGTTCGCCCAGGCGCGTATCCAGCTGCCCGCGCTGCGTACTCATGCGCTCCAGTGCCTGGCTCAGCGAGGCGATCTGCGCCCGCTGTGATTCCAGGGTCAGTGCCAGCGAGTGCGCCGCTTCGCGTACGTTGCGGGCCTGGTCACGCGCCTGGTCGCGCGCATCGGTGAGCTGGCGGCGCTCGCCTTCCAGCGCCGCGCGGACCGATTCCAGATCCCCCATGCTGGTGACCGCATCGTCCAGGCGCGCGCGTGCTTCACGCACCTGCTCACGGCCGGCATCCAGCGTTTCCAGCAGCTGCACCAGTTCGCCTTCGATACGATCGATGCGGGTTCGGGCGGCTTCCACCTTGCCCTGCTGGCTCTGCAACTGCCCACCAAGTTCGGACACGCTGCGATGCGCCAGATACAACTGGCGCTGCGCGTCTTCGCGCTGCTGCTCACCGGCCAGCAACTGGTCACGGAAACCGGACAACTGCTGTTCCAGGGCCGCTTCGCGGTCCTGCAACGTTTCAATCTGCTCGCGCAGGGTGACGATCTCGCGTTCACGCAGCAGCGCGCCCTGCTTGGCCGCGCCGGAGCGCGACACGCGCACCCAACCTTCACCCAGGCGCTCGCCACCGCGGGTAATGACCGAATCGCCCTCACCCAGCGTCGCCTGCAGTGCACGCGCGGCCTCGAGATCCTCGGCGGCATGCAGGCGCGCAAGCAGGCGACGGATCGCGGTGGGGCCCTGTACCTTCGCGGCCAACGAGGTCGGCGCGACGTCCAGCGCGTCCTGCTCGGCCGAGACCAGCGCGATGCGGCCTTCGCCGAGTTCGCCCAGCGCATCCACCAGCGTTTCCGGTGCATCGACCAGCACACCTTCGATCAGCTGACCGAGCGCGCTTTCCACGGCGTTTTCCCAGCCACTCTCCACGGTCAGGCGCTCACCGACGCGCGCGCCGGAGTCCAGCCCCCGCGCCTTCAGCCATGCCACCGCCGCGCCCTGCTCCTGGCCCAGCGCGGCCTGCTGCAGGGTTTCCAGCGAAGACAAACGGCCGCGTGCGGCCTGGGCCTGCTTGCGGATCTCAGCCAGCTCGGTCTGCCCGGTGCGCTGGCGATCCTGCAACCCGGCCACGGCGTGTTTGCGTTCTTCGACCTGCTCGTTGAGCGTGTCCAGCGAGGCCTTCTGGGTCTCGTGCTGGATGTGCAGCTCCTCGAACACCTCGGCCAATGCGTCCAGATCCAGCCCGGCACGTTCGGCCTGCAGCGACTCGCGGCGACGGTCGGCTTCCAGCACCTGGCGGTCCAGATAGTCCACGCGGGTGCGCTCGACTTCCCCGGCACGCGAGGCCTCGGAGGTGCTGCGGGTGTGGCTTTCCCAGCGCTGCTGCCAATCGGCCAGGCGCGCCTCGGCATCGCGCAGGGCTTCCTGTTTGATTTCGTTCTCTTCCTGCAGCTGCTCCAGGCGCGGCTCGGCGTCATCGACCGCCTCGCGCAGCACCATCAGCTTGGCCTCATCGCCACTGATGTGCTGGCCCAGATCGGCCAGCGCCTGCTGGGCTTCATCGCGCGCCTTGTTCAGTCGCTGCGACATCTCGCGCTGATGCTGGATCTGCTGCTCCAGGCGCGCCAGGGTGCTGCCGACCTGGTACACCTCGGCCTGCGCGGTGTTGAGCGCATCGGAGGCTTCTTCTCGGCGCAGCCGGCTGGTTTCAATGCGCGCTTCGGCGTCGCGCTGTTCGGCGATCAACTGCTGCAGGCGCGTTTCCTCGCGCGACAACGCTTCGCGCAGCCCGCCCAGGCGCCCATCCAGGCCGCGGTACTCCAGCGCCTTCCACTCGGCATCCTTGACCTTGCGCTCTTCCTGCAACGCCTGGTACTGCTCGGCCTGGCGCGCCTGGCGCTTGAGGTGCTCGAGCTGCTTGCCGATTTCCTCGCGCAGGTCGCCCAGGCGATCCAGGTTTTCGCGGGTGTGCCGGATGCGGGTTTCGGTTTCCTTGCGGCGCTCCTTGTACTTGGAGATGCCGGCGGCTTCTTCCAGATACACACGCAGATCTTCGGGCCGGGCCTCGATGATCTTGCTGATCATGCCCTGCTCGATGATCGAATAGCTGCGCGGCCCCAGGCCGGTGCCGAGGAACAGATCGGTGATGTCGCGGCGGCGGCACTTGGTGCCGTTGAGGTAGTAGTTGCTGCTGCCGTCGCGGCTGACGGTGCGCTTGACCGAGATCTCGTTGAACGAGGCGTACTCACCGGTGATGGTGTGGTCGGTATTGTCGAAAATCAGTTCGACGGCGGCCTGCGAGACGGGCTTACGGGCGGAGGAGCCGGAGAAGATGACGTCGGTCAGCGAGTCGCCGCGCAGGCGGCTGGCGGAGCTTTCGCCCATGACCCAGCGCACGGCGTCGATGATGTTGGATTTGCCACAGCCATTGGGGCCCACCACGCCGGTCATGTTGGTCGGCAGGTGCAGCGTGGTCGGATCGACGAAGGATTTGAATCCGGACAGCTTGATCGTGGACAGACGCATGGCGTGATGGTTTTCCGGGCGAAGGCCTGAAGCGACCCCCACCATGGTGGATTACGGAGCGGATTTACCCTTCAAGCCATTGATGTTGCAGGGTTTCAATGGCCCCGGGGGCGACGCGATAGCCTGAGTATAACGGGGCGGGTGTTCGGCGGGCTGCGTGGCTGGTGTTGGCCGTGGCCGTGTAGCGGTAGGCAGAGCCAGAGCAGAACCGGCATTTCAGGTTGGTGCGTGGCGGGACGGCGCGGGAGAGCCACGCCATGCGTGGCTGGGGGACGGGGAAGCAAGAACATCCACGCATGTCGTGGATCTACCTGGGCCTGGACCCGGAGCATGCCGGCTTGGGTACCGCCCGCCCCAGCCGGCGGACGCCAGCTCTTCCAACCGCCCGGACCGGACATTTGGCTGGAGGGTGCCGGGTAGCCTGGGCCGGGACCGTAATGCGCCATGGATGGCGCATTTCGAGCCCCCATGGACGGGTTTACGGCGGGTCCCGGCCCAGGCTACCCGGCGCCCTCCCACCGATGTCATCAAGGCGCCAAGCCGTTGCCGCTGCCGCTGCCGTTGCCGTTGCCGTTGCCACAAACAAAAACGGGCACCCTCGCGGGCGCCCGTTTCAGTGACTCCCGCCTTTCGGCAGGGATCAGGCCTTTTCGGCTTCCACAACCACCTTGACGGTGGTTTCCACGTCGGCGTGCAGGTGAACAGTCACCTCGTACTCGCCCACGTTGCGGAAGGCGCCTTCGCCCAGGATCACTTCGCTCTTTTCCAGCGGCAGGCCGGCAGCGGTGAAGGCTTCGGCGATATCGCGCGGGCCAACCGAACCGTACAGCTTGCCTTCGGTCGAAGCGTTCGCAGCGATCGTGACGCTCTTGCCTTCCAGCTTCGCCTTGCGGGCTTCGGCGTCAGCGTGGATCGACTGGGCCTTGGCTTCGTAATCAGCGCGCTTGGCTTCGAACTCCGCCACGTTGGTCGCGGTGGCCGGAACGGCCTTGCCGGTCGGGACGAGGAAGTTGCGGCCGTAGCCCGGCTTCACGTCGACCAGATCGCCCAGACCGCCGAGGTTGGTGACCTTCTGAAGAAGAATCAGCTTCATGGTGTAGCTCCAAATATGTATTCGTTAGCGAGGCTCAGGCCCCGCAGCGGATGGCTGTCCGAATATCCGAACGGCGAATCCTGAAACCGCCCGACGCTTTACAGCGCGGGCGGCAGGATCCGCGAAAGCGGCGGCCGGAAGGCCGCCTGCCTTCATCAGACGTCGTGGTTGTCGGTGTACGGAATCAGGGCCAGGAAACGGGCGCGCTTGACGGCCGTTGCCAGCTGGCGCTGGTACTTCGACTTGGTACCGGTCACGCGGCTCGGCACGATCTTGCCGTTCTCGGTGAGGTACTGGCGCAGGGTGTTGAGATCCTTGTAATCGATCTCCTTGACACCTTCGGCCGTGAACTTGCAGAACTTGCGACGACGGAAGAACTTGGACATGTCAGTGCTCCTTAAGCGGCCGAAGCGGCGTCATCGCCGGCATCGGTGTCAGCGGCGGCGGGGGTGGTTTCACCTTCTTCGTCATCACGACGACGACGCTCGCCACGCTCGGGCTTGTCACCCTTCTCGTCCTTGCTCTTCATGATCAGCGACTGCTCGGTGTCAGCTTCGTCACGCTTGATGACGAGGTTGCGCAGCACGGCGTCGTTGAAGCGGAAGCTTTCCACCAGCTCGCTCAGCACGGCCTGGTCGCACTCGATGTTGAGCATGACGTAGTGGGCCTTCACCAGGTTCTGGATCGGGTAAGCCAGCTGACGACGGCCCCAATCTTCCAGACGGTGGATGGTGCCGTTGCCGTTCTCGACCAGCGCCTTGTAGCGCTCGATCATGGCCGGGACCTGTTCGCTCTGGTCCGGATGGACCAGGAACACGACTTCGTAATGACGACTCATGTGTTTTTACCTTTCGGATGTGGCCC
Organism: Stenotrophomonas sp. TWI273; assembly: GCF_039674765.1. Taxonomy (NCBI): domain Bacteria; kingdom Pseudomonadati; phylum Pseudomonadota; class Gammaproteobacteria; order Lysobacterales; family Lysobacteraceae; genus Stenotrophomonas; species Stenotrophomonas sp. TWI273. The sequence goes on along the minus strand of NZ_JBDJOA010000004.1, from coordinate 23,194 downwards.
TTTGAGGGCCGGACAGCCCCCCGCAGGTGAACGCGGTGGGGCAAGGGTCCTGCCCGGAATCAGGCAGGAAGCCGCGCATTGTGGCAGCAGAAGGGGTTGCAGGCAAGCCGGGCGGGCAGAACAGGCCCGGCGCGCGGGCGATCAGGCCTTGTCGGCCTCGGTCGTGAAGCTCTCGCCGCAGCCGCATTCGGCGGTCGCGTTCGGGTTCCTGAACGTGAAGGTCTCGCTCAGCCCGTGCTTGCCGAAGTCGATCTCGGTGCCGTCCACCAGCGCCAGGCTGGTGGCATCCACATAGATGCGGACCCCATCCTGCTCGAAAACGGTGTCGCCTTCGCGCTCATCGCGGGCCAGATCGGTGATGTGCCCCCAGCCGGAACAGCCGGTGCGGGTCACGCCGAAACGCAGGCCCAGCGCACCGGGGGTCTGTTCGACGAACTTCTGCACACGGGCAAAGGCAACAGGGGTAAGGCTTACGGCCATGACGGGCAACTCCAGCGGATCGTGATCATTATAGAGGGTATGGCGCGGCCCGGCCTCGGCGGCCGCAGCTGCGGTTCACACGGCGCGCAGCCCCGGGGGACGCGAGAAATGCCTCGCAAGCCGAACACCGCACCCGTTAAACTCCGTGTTCAGAGATCGAGTCGATCAACAGAGGATTCAAGTCATGACGGTGGTCAGCGTTGAACATGCGCTTGCCGGGAAGATCCCGGAAGGCGGCGAGGCAACAGTACGCGGATGGGTCCGCACGGTGCGCGGCTCTGCGGCGCTTGCCTTCGTCAATGTCACCGATGGCTCCTGCTTCGCCCCCATCCAGGTGGTGGCCAATGACACCCTGGCCAACTTCGACGACATCAAGAGCCTGACCCCGGGCTGCTCGGTGATCGCCCGCGGCACCCTGGTCAAATCCCAGGGCAAGGGCCAGTCCTTCGAGATCCAGGCCAGCGACATCGAGATCGTGGGCCTGGTCGAAGACCCGCTTACCTACCCGATCCAGCCCAAGCCGATGAGCCCGGAATTCCTGCGGGAAGTGGCGCACCTGCGCCCCCGCACGAACCTGTTCGGTGCGGTCACCCGCATCCGCAACTGCCTGGCCCAGGCCGTGCACCGCTTCTTCCACCAGAACGGCTTCAACTGGATCAGCACCCCGATCGTGACCACGTCCGATGCCGAAGGTGCCGGCCAGATGTTCCGGGTCTCGACCCTGGACATGGCCAACCTGCCGCGCAACGAAAAGGGCGAGGTGGATTTCAGCCGCGACTTCTTCGGCAAGGAAACCTTCCTGACCGTGTCCGGCCAGCTGAACGTCGAGGCCTACTGCCTGGCGCTGAGCAAGGTCTACACCTTCGGCCCGACCTTCCGTGCCGAGAACTCCAACACCACCCGTCATCTGGCGGAGTTCTGGATGATCGAGCCGGAAATCGCCTTCGCCGATCTGGCCGAAGACGCACGCCTGGCCGAGCAGTTCCTGAAGTACCTGTTCCGCGCGGTGCTCGATGAGCGTGGCGACGACCTGGCCTTCCTGGCCGAGCGCGTGGACAAGAACGCGATCACCAAGCTGGAAGGTTTCATCAACGCACCGTTCGAGCAGATCGACTACACCGAAGCGGTGAAGCTGCTGCAGAACTCCGGCCGGAAGTTCGACTTCCCGGTCGAATGGGGCCTGGACCTGCAGACCGAGCACGAGCGCTGGCTGACCGAAGAGCACATCGGCCGCCCGGTGGTGGTGACCAACTACCCCGAGCACATCAAGGCGTTCTACATGCGCCTGAACGATGACGGCAAGACCGTCGCGGCGATGGACGTGCTGGCCCCGGGCATCGGCGAGATCATCGGCGGCAGCCAGCGCGAAGAGCGCCTGGATGTGCTGGACGCGCGCATGGCGCAGTTCGGCCTGGATCCGGCGCATTACGGCTGGTACCGCGATTTCCGCCGCTACGGTTCGGTGCCGCACGCCGGCTTCGGCCTGGGCTTCGAGCGCCTGGTGGTCTACGTCTGCGGGCTGAGCAACATCCGCGACGCGATCCCCTACCCGCGCGCACCGGGCAGCGCCGAATTCTGATCGACCTACGGAGGCACTGAACCATGACCCTGTTCTTCGCGCTGTGTTTCGTCGGCGTGGCGATCGCCGGGTTCAGTGCCTTCGTGATCTTCTGGCCGCTGACCCTGGTCCACATCCGCGACCGCCACCCGGCGCTGGCGGATCGTTTCGGCACGGGCGCGTTTCTGCGCCCGGATGCGCTGCGCTGGCTGCTCGGCCGCGACTATCGCCAGAGCACCGACCGCTCGCTGACCGGCCTGGCCGCGCCGGCCTGGCTCTCCCTGCTTACGCTTCTTGCTGGACTGGGCATGGCTGCCCTGCTCTGGCTGCTTTCGATGGTAATCACATGAACGACGACACTTCCCACCACGACGAGTGGTTCCTGGCCAGCCTCGGCAACACCCTGATCTGGGCCCGCCTGCGCGTGCGCCCGGCCGGCACCGCCGAGGTGCTGGACAGCGACGGCAACACGCTGAGCTATGACAGCGAAGACACCGCGCGCTCGCAGCTGTTCGACGCCGAGTTCGTCGCCTACGATGGTCTGGATGAAGAAGACGCCCTGGTGCGCGGCTTCTCGCTGCATGAAGTGCAGCCGCCACAGGCCGACAGCGATGACGCCCTGCACGGCCGCATGATCCAGAGCCTGGGCGCCCGCGCGTAACCGCCGATGTTCATCCCGTCCGCCTTCGTCGAGACCGATCTGATCTGGCTGGACCGGCTGCTGGCGCGCGATGCGTTCGTCACCCTCGTCACGAGCGGCGCTGACGGCCTGCCGCAGGCCACGCGGATGCCGGTGCTGTACCGGCGCGATGCCGACGGCATCCTGATCGAAGGCCACTGGGCCAAGCCCAACCCGCAGGCGGGACACGCCGGCCCTGCATTGATGCTGGTGCAGGGCCCGCACGCCTACGTATCGCCAGGCTGGTATCCCGATAAGGCTGCGCAGGCGCGCGTACCGACCTGGAACTACGCCGCCGCGGAACTGCGCGGCGTGCTGGAACCGGTCACCGATGACGAGGCACTGATCGCCATGCTGGACGGCCTGAGCGCGCACTATGAAGCACAGGTCGGTGGCGACTGGGAGCTGCTGCCGATCGAGCCGCGCCAACAGCGCATGCTCGGCGGCATCGTCGGTTTCCGCTTCCGCCCGGCGCAGGTGCAGATCAAACTCAAGCTCAGCCAGAACCACCCCGAGGCCAACCAGTCCAGCGTGATCGACGCGCTGTCGGCACTGGACGCCCCGGCATCTCGCGAGCTGGCGCAGTGGATGCGCTGGCGCCGCGAGGGCGGCGCTGCCGCCGATTGACCTTCCCCGCTCCTGCGACGACGCGGCCACCCTGGCCGCGCCTTGCCCCCACCCGACGCCAGGGACCCCGCACGATGAAAGACATCCACAAGCTGCTGCAGAACAACCGCGAATGGGCGGACCGGATCGAGAAAGAAGACCCGGAGTTCTTCCACCAGCTGGCCAAGCAGCAGCACCCGGAATACCTGTGGATCGGCTGTTCCGATTCGCGCGTGCCGGCCAACCAGATCATCGGCATGGCACCGGGCGAAGTCTTCGTGCATCGCAACGTGGCCAACGTGGTGGTGCATACCGATCTGAACTGCCTGAGCGTGATCCAGTACGCCGTGGATCAGCTGAAGGTGAAGCACATCCTGATCGTGGGCCATTACGGCTGCGGCGGCGTGCACGCCAGCTTGAACAACACACGCGTGGGCCTGGCCGACAACTGGCTGCGCCATGTCGGCGATGTCGCGCAGAAACATTCGACGATCATGGAGGCGATCGAGGATCCGGCGCTGAAGCATGCGCGCCTGTGCGAGTTGAACGTGATCGAGCAGGTGGTCAACGCCTGCCGCTCGACGATCGTGCAGGATGCCTGGGCACGCGGCCAGAAGCTGATGGTGCACGGTTGGGTATACAGCCTGAAGGACGGCCGGGTGCGCGAGATGGGCATTGACGTGGGCGCACCGGAAGACCTGCAGCCGGCCTACGAGAAGGCACTGTCCTACGTGCCGCGCCACGGTCGGCGCGACTGATTCTTCCTTTTACGGACATCTCCCATGCTTGCCTCGCCCATCAATCTGCTCGCTTGGATCGAAGAGAACCGGCATCTGCTGAAGCCGCCGGTCGGCAACAAGATGATCGAGAACGGCGATTTCATCGTGATGGTGGTCGGCGGCCCGAACAGCCGCACGGATTTCCATTACGACGAGGGCCCGGAGTGGTTCTATCAGCTTGAAGGGGAGATGACGCTGAAGGTGCAGGAAGATGGCGCGGTGCGCGACATTCCGATCCGCGCGGGCGATATTTTCCTGCTGCCGGGCGGTGTGCCACATTCGCCGCGCCGCCCGCCAGGCGGTGTGGGCCTGGTGGTGGAGCGCAAGCGGCTGGCGCATGAGCGCGATGGGTTGATGTGGTTCTGCGAGCGGTGCAATCACAAGTTGTACGAGGAGTTTTTCGCGCTGGAGAACATCGAGACGGATCTGCCGAAGGTGTTCGATCGCTATCACTCGTCATTGGCGTTGCGCACGTGCGATGCGTGCGGGCATGTGGATCCGCTGCCTGCGAAGGTCGCTGTTGGGGGGTGATGGCTGGGTCGCTCCAGGGCGTCAGGACTTGAAAGCCTGAGAGCTTTAGAGCTTTAGAGCTTTAGAGCGTTAGAGCTTTAGAGCTTTAGAGCCCGCGGTTGAGGCGCCTGGGAGTGGGCCGGCGGGGGTGGGTTTGCAGGACCGTGTGCGGCATGGATGCCGCACTACGAGCCTACATGGACGTACTTGCGGCGGGTCCAGCAGGCCCACCCACACCGGCCCGTACACTGGAACGTCACTCCGTACGCTTTGGCTTTGGCTTTGGCTTTGGCTTTGGCTTTGGCTTCGGCATTGGCGCTGGGTCCCTTGAGCGCCAGCTGCCAATCACCAGCCCCCGCCAAATCAGCACCGCAAGCCAGATTCAGCCCACGCCCCCACCACCCGGATAAACTGTCGGCTCACTGACACCGCCGGTTGCACCATGTCCGAACTCCTCAGCCGCACCCATGCCGTTGCCCTGGACGCCGCCGACCCGCTGCGCGCCCTGCGCAACGAATTCGTCTTCCCGCAGCACAACCATCGCGACCAGACCTACTTCGTCGGCAACTCGCTGGGTCTGCAGCCGCGCGGGGCACGTGCCGCCGTCCAGGAAGTCATGGACAAATGGGCCTCGCTGGCGGTCGAAGGCCACTTCACCGGCGACACCCAGTGGCTGCACTACCACCGCCTGGTCAGCGAACAGCTCGCCCGCGTCGTCGGCGCCTTGCCCAGCGAAGTCGTGGCGATGAACACCCTCAGCGTCAACCTGCACCTGATGATGGTCAGCTTCTACCGGCCCACCGTCGAGCGCCCCGTCATCCTCATGGAGGCCGGCGCCTTCCCGACGGATCGGCATGCGGTGGAATCGCAGATCCGCTTCCATGGCTTCAACCCCGATACCGATCTGATCGAAGTGCAGCCCGACGAGCCCAACGGCACGATCTCGCTGCAGGCCATCGAACGCGCCATCACCGAACACGGCCCGCGCCTGGCGCTGGTGCTGTGGCCTGGCGTGCAGTACCGCAGTGGCCAGGTGTTCGATCTGGACGCCATCACCCGCATGGCGCGCCTGCAGGGCGCCCGCGTCGGCTTCGATCTGGCGCATTCGGTCGGCAATGTGCCGTTGCAGCTGCACGATATCGCGCCGGATTTCGCCGTGTGGTGCCATTACAAGTACCTCAACGCCGGCCCGGGCGCCGTGGCCGGCTGCTTCGTGCACGAACGCCATCACCGCGATACCACGCTGCCGCGCTTCGCCGGCTGGTGGGGCCATGAAGAAGCCACCCGCTTCAAGATGGCGCCACAGTTCGTGCCCGCTGTCGGTGCCGAAGGCTGGCAGCTCAGCAATCCGCCGGTGCTGGGCCTGGCCCCGCTGCGCGCGGCCCTCGATGTTGTCGACAAAGCCGGCGGCATCGATGCGCTGCGGACCAAATCGCTGCGCCTGACCGGCATGCTGGATGCGCTGGTGCGTGCGCGCCTTTCAGGCGTGCTGGAGGTGCTGACGCCTTCGGAGCCGGATCGCCGCGGCTGCCAGCTGTCGCTGCGCGTGGCCGGTGGCCGCGAGCGCGGCCGCAGCCTGTTCGAGTACCTGCAGACCGTGGGCGTGCTCGGCGACTGGCGCGAGCCCGACGTGATCCGTATCTCGCCGACACCGCTGTACAACCGCTATCTCGACCTGCACCACTTCGTCGAGGAAGTGGACGCCTGGGCCGGTCGCTGACCCGACCGCCCTCCCCGCCCCCACGGACATCGCCTTGATCGCTACCCCCTCCCGCTCGCTGAGCATCATCGGCGCTGGCCTGGCCGGTTCACTGCTGGCCATCCTGCTGTCCCGCCAGGGCTGGCAGATCACCTTGTATGAGCGCCGCGGCGATCCGCGCGTGAGCGATTACGAGTCCGGTCGTTCGATCAATCTGGCGCTGGCCGAACGCGGCCGGCACGCACTGCGCCAAGCCGGCGTGGAAGACGCCGTCATGGCCAAGGCGGTGATGATGCGCGGGCGCATGATCCACCCGCGCGAAGGCGAGCCGCAGCTGCAACGCTACGGGCGCGACGACAGCGAAGTGATCTGGTCGATCCACCGCAAAGACCTCAACACCACGCTTTTGCAGCTGGCCGAGGATGCCGGTGCGACCGTGCACTTCCACCGCCGCCTGCACACGGTGGATTTCGATGCCGGCTACGCGCGCTTCATCGACGACCGCGACGACCAGCCGCACGACATCCGCTTCGACACCCTGATCGGGGCCGACGGTGCCGGCTCGGCGCTGCGCGCGGCGATGAACCGCAAGCAGCCGCTGGACGAGCGCATCGACTTCCTGGACCACTCCTACAAGGAGCTGGAAATCCCGCCGACCGACGATGGCGGCTTCCGGATCGAGGCCAATGCACTGCACATCTGGCCTCGCGGGCACTACATGTGCATCGCGTTGCCGAACGACGAAGGCACGTTCACGGTCACCCTGTTCCTGCCCAACGAGGGCGATCCGAGCTTTGCCACCACCAACAGCGGGGCCGAGGCCGAAGCGCTGTTCGCGCGCGACTTCCCCGATGCGCTGGCGCTGATCCCGAACCTGCGCCGCGACTGGGAGCAGCATCCGCCGGGCCTGCTGGGCACGCTGCATCTCAAGCACTGGCATATGAAGGGCCGCGCGGTGCTGATCGGCGACGCGGCGCACGCGATGGTCCCGTTCCACGGCCAAGGCATGAACTGCGCCTTCGAAGACTGCATCGCCCTGGCCGCGCATCTGCTGGAGCAGGATTCGCTGGGCGAGGCCTTCGCTGCATTCGAAGCGGACCGCAAGCCGAACGCCGAGGCGATCCAGCAGATGGCGCTGGAGAACTACCTGGAGATGCGCGACCGCGTGGCCGATCCGCAGTTCCTGCTGCAGCGCGAACTGGAACAGGCGCTGCAGGCGCGCTGGCCGACCCGCTTCGTGCCGCACTACACGATGGTCACCTTCCTGCGTACCCCGTACGCCGTGGCGCTGGCGCGCACCGAGCTGCAGCGGCGCATGCTGGAGGAAGCCACTGCCGGGCACGACAGCCTGGCGCATATCGACTGGGCCGCACTGGAGCGGCTGGTCCACGAACAACTGCCCGTCCTGGAGGGTGCGCACTGATGGCCGACAGCTTCCTGTTCTATGACCTGGAAACCTTCGGTCAGGACCCGCGCCGCACGCGCATCGCGCAGTTCGCCGGTATTCGCACCGATGCCGATCTGAACATCATCGAAGCACCGGTCAGCTTCTACGTCAAACCGGCCGATGATCTGCTGCCCTCCCCGATCGCCACCCTGATCACCGGCATCACCCCGCAGCACGCGCTGAGCGCCGGCGTCACCGAGGCCGAAGCGTTCGCGCGGATCAACGACCTGATGGCGCAGCCGGGTACCTGCTCGCTGGGCTACAACACGCTGCGCTTCGACGATGAGTTCGTCCGCCACGGGCTGTTCCGCAACTTCTACGACCCCTATGAACGCGAGTGGCGCAACGGCAATTCGCGCTGGGATCTGCTGGACATGATGCGATTGCTGCATGCGCTGCGCCCGGACGGGATTGTCTGGCCGCAGCGCGAAGACGGCGCCACGTCATTCAAGCTCGAGCATCTGGCCACGGCCAACAACGTCCGCGAGGGCGATGCACATGAAGCGCTGTCCGATGTGCACGCGACGATCGGCTTGGCGAAGCTGTTCAAGCAGGCCCAGCCGCGGCTCTGGGACTACGCGCTGAAGCTGCGTGACAAGCGCTTCGTGGGCAGCCTGCTGGATGTGGATGCGATGCAGCCGGTGCTGCACATCTCGATGCGCTACCCGGCCCAGCGCATGTGCGCGGCACCGGTGCTGCCACTGGCGCGCCATCCCTTCATCAACAACCGCATCATCGCGTTCGATCTGGAGGGCGATATCGAGCCGCTGCTCGATCTGCCGCCGGAAACCATCGCCGCGCGCCTGTACACCCGCGCGGCCGACATGGCCGACGGTGAGCAGCGCGTGCCGCTCAAGGAAGTGCACCTCAACAAGGTCCCGGCGCTGGTCGCCTGGAACCATCTACGCCCGGCCGACCATGCGCGGCTGGGCATCGACCCGGCCGCGATCGAAGCCAACGCCGAGCGCCTGCGACAGATCGGCCCGGCCCTGGCCGAAAAAGTTCGCCAGGTGTATTCAGGTGAGCGCTCGCTGGCGCCGAGCGATGTGGACGCCTCGCTCTACGACGGCTTCCTGGCCGACGGCGACAAATCCCTGATGGCACGCATCCGCACCAGCCCGCCGGCCGAACTGGCCAGCTTCGCCGAGCGCCTGCGCGACCCGCGCATGCCCGAGCTGCTGTTCCGGTACCGCGCCCGGAACTACCCGGACACCCTGGACACCACTGAGCGCTCACGCTGGAACGACTATCGTCGCCAGCGCCTGCTCGGCGATGCATCGCTGGGCGAACAGACCCTGCCGCAGTTCACCGCGCAGCTGGATGCACTGGCCGCAGAGCACGCCGACGATGCCGGCAAGCTCGCCCTGCTGCAGCACCTGCGCGACTGGGGCACCCACCTGCAGAGCAGCCTATGAGTACGTATTTCAGCCCGGCCACCTTCACCTTCCTGCGCGGCCTGGCCCGCAACAACGACAAGACCTGGTTCAACGAGCACAAGCCGAAGTACGAAGAGCACGTCCGCCAGCCGTTCCTGCGCCTGATCACCGATCTGCAGCCGGACCTGGCCGCAGTCAGCGAGCACTTCCGCGCCGATCCGCGCACCGTGGGTGGGTCGTTGTTCCGCATCTACCGCGATGCGCGCTTCTCCAACGATAAATCGCCCTACAAGAGCTGGCAGGGCGCGCGCCTGTTCCATGAGCGGCGCAAGCAGGTGCCAGCCCCGTCGTTCTACATCCACCTGCAGCCGGGCGAGAGCTTCGTCGGCGCCGGCCTGTGGCATCCCGAGCCGGCCACGCAGCGCAAGGTGCGGCATTTCATCGTCGACAACCCGGGCAGCTGGAAGGCCGCCGCGCATTCGCCGGCGCTGCGCAAGAAGTTCGATTTCGAGGAAAGCGAAAAGCTGGTGCGGGCCCCGCGCGGGTTCGAGCCGGAGTTCGAGTTCATCGACGATCTCAAGCACCGCAACTGGGTGTTCTGGCGCTCGCTGGACGACGCCACGATGACCGGGCCGCGACTGCGCCAGACCATCGCAGCCGACCTGGTCACGCTGGCCCCGTTCGTGGATTACCTGTGTGCGGCGCTGGACCTGGAATTCTGAGCTTCACGTGCGCTGACGCCGGCTGGGTCAAGCTGGGCACCATGACGACAAGGCAGATCCGATGAAGAAGCTGCTCTGGTTGCTGGTCACCGTGCTGCTGGTGCTGGCCGGCATCGTGTTCGGCGGCCCCTACGTGACCGTGCATGGTCTCAGCCGCGCGATCGAACAGCGCGACACCGCCAGACTCGACCGTTACGTGGATTTCCCGATGCTGCGCGCCAACCTGCGCGCCCAGCTGAGCGATTACGTGGTGCGCCGCGCGGGTCCGGACATGCAGTCCAGCCTGTTCGGTGCGTTGCTGCTCTCGGCCGGTGACCGGCTGAGCGCGACCGCCGTGGACGCACTGGTGACCCCCACCGGCATCGGTGCGCTGCTGGAGGGCCACACCCTGTGGAAGCGCGCCAGCAACGACCTGGACAGCCCCAGCAACGATGCCTACGCGGCGCCACGGCCGGCGCGGCCGCTGAACGGCGCCACCCACCATTTCGAGTCGCTGTCGCGGTTCACCGCCACCACCCATACCCCGCAGGGCGCGCCGGTGGTCTTCATCCTGCAGCGCTCGGGGCTGCGCTGGCGCCTGGTCGACATCCGGCTGCCATTGAACCCCGAAAGCACCGCCCCGTCGGTCCTGCCGATCCAGTAGGCACCCACCGTTGGTGGGTACATAGGCGCCACCGTTGGTGGGTACATGGGCGCCACCGTTGGTGGGTACATGGCCCCCACGCACCATCAACCGTCGTTGGCGACCCCATGCGGCACGTGCCCGGCGGCCACGCTCTGGTGTTGCAGCGCGCTGTCGATGTTGTGCTGGGAATCGTCGAAGAAGATGTCCGCGCCGAACGCTTCCAGGAACGGGCCCTTGTGGCGGCCGCCCAGGAACAGCGCCTCGTCCAGGCGCACGCCCCACTCGCGCAGCGTGCGGATGACCCGCTCGTGCGCCGGTGCCGAACGCGCAGTGACCAGCGCGGTGCGGATCGGCGCATCTTCGCCCGAGGGGAACACGGCCTGCAGGGTGTGTAGGGCCGAGAGGAAGTTGCGGAACGGACCGCCACTGAGCGGCTCACGGGCGTTCTCACGCTCATGGCGGCCGAACGCTTCCACGCCCTGCTCGCGCGAAATGCGCTCGCTCTCATCGCCGAAGATCACCGCATCACCATCGAAGGCGATGCGCAGCTGGCCCAGCGGACGGCCCAGATCGACCTGTTCGGCTGCGGCGATGGTCTCGCCCGGCGGCTTGGGCAGGATGGTCGCGGCAGCGATCCCGTGCAGCAGCGCGCGCCGCACCGACTCCGGGTTGGCCGACAGGAACAGATCAGTGCCGAACGGCTTCACATACGGCCAGGTCGGCTCGCCCGCGGTGAAGGTCGCGCGGATGATGCCCAGGTCGTAGTGCTGGATCGAATTGAAGATGCGCAGGCCGGTATCGGCGGAGTTGCGCGACAGCAGGATCACTTCCACCCGCGGCTGTTCCGGCGACTGGCCCTGGTTGAGCGCGAGCAGCTTGCGTACCACCGGGAAGGCCACGCCGGGGCGCAGCACATCATCTTCGTGCTTGCGCTGGTACTCGGCGTAGGCATCGACGCCTTCGGCCTCGAACAGCGCGTGGCCCTCTTCCAGATCGAACAGGGCCCGCGACGTCACGGCAACGGTCAGCAAACGGGGGGTGTTGTCGCCCATGGCAATCAGCAATCCAATGCGGCCGCAGCGGCCGGCCAGCCATTCTCCCACAGTGCATGGCCAGCACGGCCGTGCGCCGTCAGAACATGAACTGCTCGCTCAGGATCCGGTCTTCCAGGTTGTGCTCCGGGTCGAACAGCATGGTGACGCGGCGCTCGCGCGATTCGCGGATGGTCACTTCCACCACATCGCGGGTTTCGTGCGAATCGGCGGTGACACTGACCGGGCGTTTGTACGGGTCGAGCACCCGGAAGCGCACTTCGGTGTCCGCCTTGAGGATCGCACCCCGCCAGCGGCGCGGGCGGTACGGCGCCAACGGCGTCAGCGCGATCGTGTGCGAGCCCAGCGGCAGGATCGGGCCATGCGCGGAATAGTTGTAGGCGGTGCTGCCGGCCGGGGTGGCGACCAGCACCCCGTCGCCGATCAGCTCGGCCACGCGCTCCTGGCCATTGAGGTCGATGCCGATATGCGCGGCCTGGCGGGTCTGCCGCAGCAGCGAGACGTCGTTGTAGGCCAGCGAGCCGGTGGTGGTGCCGGACTCGGTCAACGCCAGCATCTCCAGCGGCCGCAGGTTGGCCGGCTCCGCGGCCGCCAGGCGCGCGGGCAGATCATCATCACGGAACTGGTTCATCAGGAAGCCCACCGTGCCCAGCTTCATGCCGAACACCGGCTTTTCCAGCGCACCATAGCGATGCAGCGTCTGCAGCAGGAAGCCATCCCCCCCCAACGGGCACAGCACCTCGGCCTGCTCGGGCGTGTAGTCGCCATAGCGGGCCCGCATCTGTGCCAGGGCGAGCTGCGCCGCTTCGGTGGAGCTGGCCATGAAGGCGATACGGGGGGTGTCGCTCATCGGTGAATCCGGGTGGGGTATGCCGGCAAGAGCATAACCGTTCGTGCCGGTCGCGGGCCGGCACGGACGGAAACGAAAACGGCCCCGCCGAAGCGGAGCCGTGTGTTTCTCATGCAATGCCGTTACCGGCCCCCGCCCATCCCTCTGGAGCAGAGCCCCCCTGAGTCAGGGGGGCGCGCCGAAGGCGCGGGGGTCTGGAAGCATCGTTTGCATGGGGCCCACGGTTTGCAAGGCAAACCGTGGGGCGTCAGCGCGAATGCGCCAACGCACCATGCTTACGCACCATGCGAAGCCAGCTGACCCAGGCGCTGGACCGCGACCGAAACGGTCGGGTAGTCCAGGGTCTTCTGCTCGGCCAGCTCGGCCAGCATCGCCAGGGTGAAGCGCAGGCTGCTGTCATCGCGGCCCATCCAGGCGGCGACCTTGGCTTCGGCGCTGCTGCCCTTCATCGACAGAACCTGGGCGGCCAGGTTGCGATGGTGGGCGGCCAGCTCGTCGCGCAGCACGCCACGGGCCACGGCGTGCCAGCGGCCGTTGACCTCCAGCGCGTCGATCTGCTCGAACAGCCACGGCAGCTGCAGGGCGTCGCCCAGGCGGAAGTGGACCTTGGAGACGTCCACCGGCTTGAGCTTGCGGGTGCGGGCCAGTTCGATGATGTCGAACGCCGGCTCCAGGAACTGCAGTTCCGAGAGCTGCTGCGACAACGCCGGCGGCAGGCCCTTGTCCTTCCACTCCTGCACGCTGGCCTCGTAGGCCGGGCGCTGCGAATCCGGCAGCACGCCCGAGGCGTCGCGGATGTCGTTGAACGCGGCCTGGTAGCGGTTGACGGCTTCGGTGATGCCCGGCATGGCGCCCGGGCGCGAGAGCAGCCAGCGCACGAACGAACGCTGCAGCTTCCAGATCACTTCCAGCGCATCGATCTGCACCGACTCCGGCAACGTGCCGTCGAGGGCGTCGATCTGTGCCCACAGCGCGCGTGCATCCAGCGTTTCACGGCTGATCGTGTACGCCTTGGCGACCTCGGCCACGGTGCGGCCGGTGTCTTCCTGCATGCGCATCAGGAAGGTGGCGCCCATGCGGTTGATGGTCTGGTTGGTCACGGCCGTGGCGATGATTTCGCGCTTCAGGCGGTGACGCTCCATCGCATCGGCGTACTTTTTCTGCAGCGGCGTCGGGAAGTAGCGCTGCAGCTCCTTGGACAGGTACGGATCTTCCGGGATGTCCGACTCGAGCAGCTGCTGGAAGGCCACCAGCTTGGAGTAGGACAACAGCACCGACAGCTCCGGACGGGTCAGGCCCTGGCCACGCGCCTTGCGTGCGGACAGTTCCGCATCCGAGGGTAGGTACTCGATCTGGCGGTCCAGCAGGCCCTGCTGTTCCAGCGTGCGGATGAAGTGCTGCTTGGAACCCAGGCGCTTGACCGCCATGCGTTCCATCAGGCTCAGCGCCTGGTTCTGACGGTAGTTGTCCATCAGCACCAGCGCGGCTACTTCGTCGGTCATCGAGGCCAGCAGCTTGTTGCGCTGTTCGACGGTCAACTTCTTGGCCCGCACCACATCATTGAGCAGGATCTTGATGTTGACTTCGTGATCGGAGGTGTCCACACCGGCCGAGTTGTCGATGAAGTCGGTGTTGAGCAGCACGCCAGCCTGGGCGGCTTCGATACGGCCCAGCTGGGTCATGCCCAGGTTGCCGCCCTCGCCCACCACCTTGCAGCGCAGCTCGCCGCCATTGACGCGCAGCGCGTTGTTGGCGCGGTCGCCGACATCGCTGTGCTGCTCGCTGGCCGCCTTGACGTAGGTACCGATGCCGCCGTTCCACAGCAGGTCGACCGGCGACTTCAGGATCGCGCTCATCAGGTCGTTCGGGGTCATCGACTTGATGCCCTCGTCCAGGCCGAGTACCTCACGGACCTGCGGGGTGATCTCGATCGACTTCAGCGTACGCGGGTACACGCCACCGCCCTTGCTGATCAGCTTGGCATCGTAATCGGCCCAGCTGGAGCGCGGCACGGTGAACAGACGCTCACGCTCGACGAAGGTCGTGGCCGCATCCGGGTTCGGGTCCAGGAAGATGTGGCGGTGATCGAATGCCGCGACCAGGCGGATATGGCGCGACAACAGCATGCCGTTGCCGAACACGTCGCCGGACATGTCGCCCACGCCGACCGCGGTGAAGTCCTGGCTCTGGCTGTCACGGCCCAGCGCACGGAAGTGGCGCTTGACCGACTCCCACGCACCGCGGGCGGTGATGCCCATGCCCTTGTGGTCGTAACCGACCGAGCCACCGGAGGCGAACGCGTCGCCCATCCAGAAGCCGTGCGCCACGGCCAGGCCGTTGGCGATGTCGGAGAAGGTCGCGGTGCCCTTGTCGGCGGCCACCACCAGATACGGGTCGTCCATGTCGTGGCGGACCACGTCCACCGGCGGCACGATCTTGTTGTTGACGATGTTGTCGGTGATGTCCAGCAGGCCCTGGATGAACAGCTTGTAGCAGGCCACGCCGTTGGCGAACACCGCATCACGGTCACCGTTGACCGGCGGCATCTTGGCGAAGAAACCGCCCTTCGCGCCGACCGGCACGATCACCGTGTTCTTGACCATCTGTGCCTTGACCAGGCCCAGCACCTCGGTACGGAAATCTTCGCGACGATCCGACCAGCGCAGGCCACCACGAGCCACGGCGCCGAAGCGCAGGTGGGTACCTTCCACGCGCGGGCCGTACACGAAGATTTCGCGGTACGGACGCGGCTTGGGCAGGTCCGGCACCAGCGCCGAATCGAACTTGAAGCTGATGACGTGGCCCGGACGGCCCTCGGCATCGGTCTGGTAGTAGCTGGTGCGCAGGGTCGCATCGATCACGCCCATGAAGCTGCGCAGGATGCGGTCTTCATCGAGGCTGGAGACGCGGTCCATCAGCTTGAGCAGCGCATCGCGCGCGGCGTCCATCTGCACGGTGCGGTCGCCCTTGCGCGCATCGACCACGGTCTTGAGCACTTTCAGGGTGGCTTCGTCACCGCCGGCGAGCACGGTCAGATGCGCGCGCAGCTGGGCCTGGCCCTCGGCGATCGCGTCCTTGCTCTCGTGGCCGGTGGCCGGATCGAAGCGCGCTTCGAACAGCTCCACCAGCAGACGGGCCAGCAGCGGGTAGCGGGTGAAGGTGCCTTCCACATAGGCCTGCGAGAACGGCACGCCGGTCTGCAGCAGGTACTTGCAGTAGCCACGCAGCATCGCCACCTGGCGCCAGTGCAGGCCGGCCGCGAGCACGAGGCGGTTGAAGCCGTCGTTCTCGGCATCGCCGTGCCACACGCGGGCGAAGGTTTCACCGAAGGCGGCATCGACGCTCGGCGCATCGATCGCACCGGCCACCGATTCCACTTCGAAGTCCTGCACATACACCGGGGCGTTATCGACCGTCAGACGGTACGGACGCTCGGCGATGACACGCAGGCCCATGTTTTCCATCATCGGCAACGCATCGGACAGCGGAATATCGTCCAGCTGGCGGTACAGCTTCAGGCGCAGGCCATCGCCGCCTTCGCGCTGCACGGCCTGCAGGCTCAGGCGCAGGTCGTCCGGACCGGTCAGCGCGTCGAGCTGGCTGACGTCGTTGGCGGCGATCTCGGTGCTGGAGTCTTCGATGTAACCGGCCGGCAACGCCTTGCCGATACGCGCCGCGATGCGCAGGCCTTCGCCCTCACCGTGACGGGCCACCAGCGCTTCGCGCAGATCGTCCTGCCAGTTGCGCAGCACCTGGGCCAGTTTCTGCTCCAGTGCGCTGGTATCCACTTCCAGGGTCTGGCCAGCCTTCGGGCGCACGATCAGGTGCACCTGGGCCAGCGGCGACTCACCGAGCACGACCGAGCTGTCCACGTACTCGCCCTGCAGGGCATCCTTGAGCATGGCTTCGATGCGCAGGCGCACATCGGTGTTGAAGCGTTCGCGCGGCAGGTACACCAGCGCGGAGATGAAACGGCTGTACTTGTCACGGCGCAGGAACAGACGGCTGCGCACGCGCTCCTGCAGGCCCAGCACGCCCATGGCGGTGCGGAACAGCTCATCTTCGCTGGACTGGAACAGCTCTTCGCGCGGCAGGGTTTCCAGAATGTGGCGCAGGGCCTTGCCGCTGTGGCTGCTCGGTGCCAGGCCGGACTTGCTCATCACGTACTCGTGGCGCTGACGCACCAGCGGGATCTCCCACGGGCGGCGGTTGTACGCGCTGGAGGTGAACAGGCCCAGGAAGCGCTGCTCGCCGATGATCTTGCCCTTGGCGTCGAATTCGAGCACGCCGATGTAATCCATGTAGCCGGCGCGATGCACGCGCGAGCGGGCATTGGTCTTGGTCAGGATCAGCGCGTCCTTCAACCCGGTGGTGGCATTGAGGCCCTGCGCAGCGAGCGTCTTGACCGGACGTGCAGCGGACTTGTCCTGCCCGCGCATCAGGCCCAGGCCGGTGTCGTTGAGCGGCGCCAGCACGTCTTCCTTGCCCTGCTTCTCGACGCGGTACTCGCGGTAGCCGAAGAAGGTGAAGTGGTTGTCGGCGGCCCAGCGCAGGAATTCCTGCGCTTCGGCGCGCGAGGCGGCATCCACCGGCAGCTGGCGGCTGCCCAGGTCGTCGGCCAGGCTCTGCGCCTTGGCACGCATCGCGTCCCAATCGCGGACGATGGCACGCACCTCGTCCAGCGCCTTGATGATGGCCTTCTCGACGTCGGCCATGGCCTCGGCCGGCTGGCGGTCGATCTCCAGCAGCATCACCGATTCGGCGGTGCCGTCGCTGACACCGGTCAGCTTGCCGGCCTTGTCACGGGCGAAGCGGATCACCGGGTGACCCAGTACATGCACGCCCACGCCATGCTCGGCCAGCGACATCGTCACCGTGTCGACCAGGAACGGCATATCGTCGTTGACGATCTGCAACACCGTATGCGGCGACTCCCACCCGTTGCTCTTCAGCGTCGGGTTGAACACGCGGACGTTGGCTTTGCCGGACTTGCGCACACGCGCGAATTCCAGCGTGTCCGCTGCCAGTGCGGCCCACTCCTCGGCGCTGTGGTGCGGGAACTCGTCCGCCTCCATGCGCTTGTAGAAGTCGGCGGCAAAAGCCACTGCCTCGGCCTGCCCGGCCGCCGGGTAGCGCTTGCGCAAGGCCGTGTACACCGGCTCCAGCGAGAAGCCCACTGGCGAAACAGTCTGCGTATCGGCTGGTTTGGATTTGTTTTTCACGGTCTTGGCTGCTGGTTTTTGCGGTTTCATGACGGAGCGGTGCGTGATGCTCAGTTGGGAAAATGAAATTGTAGGCCTACCGCACAGAAATACCTTGCTGCAGGACGGAATAAGGTCTTTCGGGTTGGGTCCCGTTTACATCGGCACGATCAATTCGGCCGAGTACGGATCAACGCATCGGGGTTTCCTCCGACGCAGCATCGGCCGCTTCCGTTGCCACTTGACGTTGGCTATCAAACGCCGCTGAAAAACAAGGCTTCTACAATTCTGAACTGGACGGTATAGTCCACCCCGTGACTCCCCCACCCCCCGCCGCCAGCACCCTGGACGCGCGCGATCACCGCGTGTTCGATGCCGTGCGCGAACTGCTTGCCAGCCAGGGCATGCAACTGAGCATGGACGCGGTGGCACAGCACGCTGGATGTTCCAAGCAGACCCTCTACAGCCGTTATGGCAATAAACAGGAACTGCTGAAGCGGGTGATGCAGCGGCACGTCTGCCGCGCCACCGCTGGGCTGCGCTCACTCGACGGTGACGACCTGCGCGGCAGTCTGCTGCGGTTCGCCAACGACTATCTGGATCACTTCAACCAGCCGCATGTGGTCCAGGCCCGCCGCCTGATCGCCGCCGAGTCCAGTCAGTTCCCGCAGGAAGCCCGTACGCTCTACCAGAACGGGGCCGGAGCCTTGGCACTTCATGTTTCTGAATGGCTGGCAACGCGTTCCGCCGAGGGTCAGCTGAGGCATGACGACCCGCACTTCATGGCTGAACTGCTATTGAGCATGATCGCCGGCTTGGATTTCGAGAAACAGCGTTTCCACATCCCCCACCGCGATGACGCCGCCGTGCGCCGCCGCTGGGCAGAATTCTCCGTCGACAGCTTCCTGCGCGCATTCGCTGCGCCCGATGCGGCCACGGCTTCGTATTCAAACCAACACCGGAGCTTCTCCTGATGATCGCCCCACTCCGCACCCTTGCCCTGACGTGCGCAGTCGCCCTTGCGTTGACCGCCTGCAAAAAGGAAGAGCAGCAGGCCCCGCCGCCGCCGGAGGTGGGCGTGATCGAGGCCAAGCCGCAGACCCTGCCGCTGCAGCGTGAGCTGGTCGGCCGTCTGTCGCCGTTCCGCAGCGCCGATGTGCGCGCCCGCGTCCCAGGCGTGCTGCTCAAGCGCGTCTATCAGGAAGGCTCGGATGTGAAGGAAGGCCAGGTGCTGTTCCTGATCGACCCGGCGCCGCTGCGTGCAGCACTCAATGCCTCCCAGGCCGAGCTGGCGTCGGCGCAGGCCACCGCCGCCAACGCCAAGGCCGCCGCCAACCGCGCCCGCTCGCTGGCCCCGCAGGCTTACGTCTCCAAGTCCGATCTGGATGCGGCCGAAGCCACCGAGCGCACTGCCGCTGCCGCCGTGCAGCAGGCCCAGGCCTCGCTGGCCAGCGCGCGGATCAACCTGGGCTATGCCGAAGTGCGCTCGCCGATCAGCGGCCGCGCCGGCAAGCAGCAGGTCACTGAAGGTGCGCTGGTTGGCCAGGGCGATGTGACCCTGCTGACCACCGTGGATCAGCTCGACCCGCTGTACGTGAACTTCTCGATGAGCGTGGATGAGCTGACCCAGATGCGCGCGGCGCAGGCCAAGGGCGCACTGGCCCTGAGTGGTGACGGCAAGTCCACCGTGCAGGTGAAGCTGGCCGACGGCACGGTCTATGACCAGCCGGGCACGCTGGATTTCTCCTCGACCACGGTCGACCCGGCCACCGGCGCGGTCTCGCTGCGCGCGGTGCTGCCGAACCCGCAGCAGATCCTGCTGCCGGGTGCCTTCGTCAGCTTCCAGGCGACGCTGGGTGAGCGCAACAACGCCTACCTGGTCCCGCTGCAGGCGCTGCAGCGCGACACCACCGGCGGCTACGTGCTGGTGGTGGGCAAGGACGGCAAGGTCGCCCGCAAGAATGTGAAGAGCGAAGGCCAGCAGGGCAGCAACTGGCTGGTCAGCGGTGGTCTGGATGCCGGCGATCAGGTGATCGTGGCCGGCGTGCAGAAGGTCAAGGAAGGCGAACCGGCCAAGGCCGCCCCGTGGAACCCGGCCGCCGGCAACGGCAATGGCCAGGCCCCGGCGGGTGCTGCTCCGGCAGGGGCCGCTCCGGCGGTTGCCGCCAAACCTGACGCCGCGGCCGCCCCGGCTGATGCCGCCGCAAAGTCCGACGCCGCTCCGGCTGCCGAACCGAACAAGCAATAACGGGAATCCTCCGTCATGCCTAAATTTTTCATTGAACACCCGGTATTCGCCTGGGTGGTCGCGATCCTGATCTCGCTTGCGGGCGTGATCTCGATCCTGGGTCTGGGCGTGGAGTCCTACCCGAGCATCGCGCCTCCCCAGGTGACGGTGAGCGCCACCTACCCCGGCGCCAGCGCCGACACCGCCGAAAAGTCGGTCACCCAGGTGATCGAGCAGCAGCTGACCGGTATCGATCACCTGCTGTACTTCAGCTCCTCTTCGGCCTCCAACGGCCGCGTCACCATCACCTTGACCTTCGAAACCGGCACCGATGCCGATATCGCCCAGGTCCAGGTGCAGAACAAGGTCTCGCTGGCAACGCCTCGCCTGCCCACTGAAGTGACCCAGCAGGGCGTGGTGGTGGCCAAGGCCAACGCCGGCTTCCTGATGGTGGTGGCCCTGCAGTCCGACAGCGCCTCGATCGACCGCGATGCGCTCAACGACATCGTCGGTTCGCGCGTGCTCGACCAGATCTCGCGTATCCCCGGCGTGGGCAGCACCCAGCAGTTCGGTTCCGAGTACGCCATGAACATCTGGCTCAACCCGGAAAAGATGCAGGGTTATGGCTTGTCGGCCACGCAGGTGCTGGCCGCGATCAAGGACCAGAACGTGCAGTTCGCGGCCGGTTCGCTGGGCTCGGATCCCTCGCCCGAGGGGCACTACTTCACCGCGACCGTGTCGGCCGAAGGCCGCTTCAGCTCGCCGGAAGAGTTCGAGAACATCATCCTGCGCGCCAATGCAGACGGCTCGCGCGTGCTGCTCAAGGACATCGCCCGGATCGCCTTCGGTGCGAACAACTACGGCTTTGATACCCAGTACAACGGCAAGCCGACCGGTGCGTTCGCGATCCAGCTGCTGCCGGGCGCCAACGCGCTGAACGTGGCCAATGCGGTCACCTCGAAGATGGACGAGCTCAAGCCGAGCTTCCCGGCCGGTGTCAGCTGGTTCTCGCCGTACGACAGCACCACCTTCGTGAAGATCTCGATCGAGGAAGTGGTCAAGACCCTGATCGAAGCGGTCGTGCTGGTCTTCCTGGTGATGCTGATCTTCCTGCAGAACTTCCGCGCCACGCTGATCCCGACCCTGGTCATCCCGGTCGCACTGCTGGGTACGTTCCTGGGCATGAGCATCATCGGCTTCACCATCAACCAGCTGACGCTGTTTGCGATGGTGCTGGCAATCGGCATCGTGGTCGATGACGCGATCGTGGTCATCGAGAACGTCGAACGCATCATGACCGAGGAGAAGCTGCCGCCCAAGGCCGCCACCCAGAAGGCCATGACCCAGATCACCGGTGCAGTGGTGGCCATTACCGTGGTGCTGGCAGCGGTGTTCATTCCGTCGGCCCTGCAGGGCGGCGCCGCCGGTGAGATCTACAAGCAGTTCGCGCTGACGATCGCCATCGCGATGGCCTTCTCGGCTTTCCTGGCCCTGGGCTTCACCCCGGCGCTGTGCGCGACGTTCCTCAAGCCGACGCACAACGACAACCCGAACATCGTCTACCGCACCTTCAACAAGTACTACGACAAGGTCAGCAACACCTACGTGGGCCACATCACCTCGGCGGTGAAGCATGCCCCGCGCTGGATGATCCTGTTCGTGGTGCTGACCGCGCTCTGCGGCTTCCTGTTCACGCGCATGCCGGGCAGCTTCCTGCCGGAAGAAGACCAGGGCTATGCGCTGGCGATCGTGCAGCTGCCGCCGGGCTCGACCAAGTCGCAGACCAACCACGCCTTTGCCCAGATGCGCGGCATCCTGGAAAAGCAGGATGGCTTCGAAGGCATGCTGCAGGTGGCGGGTTTCAGCTTCGTCGGCTCCGGTGAAAACGTGGGCATGGGCTTCATCCGCCTCAAGCCCTGGGCGGACCGCGACATCACGGTGCCCGAGTTCATCAACAACATGAACGGCGCGTTCTTCGGCATCAAGGAAGCGCAGATCTTCGTGGTCAACCTGCCGACCGTGCAGGGCCTGGGCCAGTTCGGCGGCTTCGACATGTGGCTGCAGGACCGTGGCGGCGTGGGCTATGAGCAGCTGACGCAGGCCCGCAACATCCTGCTCGGCAAGGCGGCGCAGGAAAGCGACCTGCTGACCGGCGTGCGCCCGAACGGCCTGGAAAACGCCCCGCAGCTGCAGTTGCACGTGGATCGCGTGCAGGCGCAGACCATGGGTCTGTCGGTCTCGGACGTCTACAGCACCATCCAGCTGATGCTGGCCCCGGTGTACGTCAACGACTTCTTCTATGAAGGCCGCATCAAGCGCGTGACCCTGCAGGCGGATGGCCCGTACCGCACCGGTGCGGAGTCGTTGAACAGCTTCTACACGCCCAGCACGCTGCAGACCAACGCCGACGGTACGCAGGCGATGATTCCGCTGAGCACCGTGGTGAAGTCCGAGTGGGTGTCCGCCCCGCCGTCGCTGAGCCGCTACAACGGTTACTCGGCGGTCAACATCGTCGGTTCGCAGGCGGAAGGCCGCAGCTCGGGCGAGGCGATGCAGGCGATGGAACGGATTGTCAACGACGACCTGCCGGCCGGCTTCGGCTACGACTGGTCGGGCATGTCCTACCAGGAAATCCTGGCCGGCAACGCCGCGACCCTGCTGCTGGTGCTGTCCATCGTGGTGGTGTTCCTCTGCCTGGCCGCACTGTATGAAAGCTGGTCGATCCCGGTGGCGGTGCTGCTGGTGGTGCCGCTGGGTGTCCTCGGCGCCCTGGCCTTCTCGCTCGCCCGTGGCCTGCCGAACGATCTGTACTTCAAGATCGGCCTGATCACGGTGATCGGCCTGGCGGCGAAGAACGCGATCCTGATCGTGGAGTTCGCGGTGGAGCAACGGGCGGCGGGCAAGAACCTGCGCGAGGCGACCATCGAAGCCTCCCGCCTGCGTTTCCGCCCGATCCTGATGACCTCGTTCGCCTTCATCATGGGCGTGGTGCCGATGGCCATCTCCACCGGTGCCGGCGCCAACGCACGTCACGCGATCGGTACCGGCGTGATCGGCGGCATGGTGTTCGCCACCTTCCTGGGTCTGCTGATGATCCCGGTGTTCTTCGTGGTGGTCCGCCGCATGCTGGGTGACAAGCTGGACGAACCGTCCAAGGAGTTCCTGGAGCGCCAGGGCGAAGCCAATACGGCCCACCGTCCGGATCGTTGATCCGGCGGTGACGCCCTGAAACGGAAAAGCCCCGGCGCGAGCCGGGGCTTTTTTGTGGGCGGTGCATGACGGGTAGAGCCACACCATGTGTGGCTGACCGGAAGCGATGCCGGTAGTGCCGGCCGCTGGCCGGCTCCTCCGGTTGCCCGGGAAGGGCCGCCTGGTTGCCGGCC